>DASVJU010000094.1:0-14567 GCA_036385755.1 Thermoanaerobaculia bacterium | reverse complement strand
TCCGGGTCCTCTCCGCCGTCCGGGAACCGGTTCGGAAGCATGCCCTGGTCCACGTGCCCGGAGAACGCGAGGAGGATCTCGCGGGCGACTTCGGGCCGGCCCGTCGCGAGCGTGAGCCCCGGCAGCGAGATCATCGTGTCGCGACCCCAGTCCGAGAACCAGGGATAGCCGGCGATGACGGTCGTCAGGTTTCCCCGGGCCACGAGGAATCGATCCGCCGCGAGCAAGAGTTTGCTTCGGAGGAGATCCCCGGGCGCGCTTCGGGTGAGCTGCTTTCTTCGCGATATCTCGGATTTTCTGAGAAGGTGAATATCGGCCGATGTGCGGGGGGACGTCGACGCGATGACGGTCGCTTCGCGCCGCGGGGCGGGGGAAGGGGAACCGGGGATTTCTTCGAACGTAAGAGAGAACGCCAGCGAAAAGGGGTGCCAGAGGTCTTCACGGTAGTCGAAGCCGCGGGCTCTCTCTTCCTCATATTCGAAGAATCTGTACCAATCTCCGGCGTGCGTGGCCGATCCGTCGTGTGCCACGTACAGCGCCGGAAGATCTCTGTAGGGAGCAATGCCGATCCTCCCTTCGGCGAGCTCGACCGTCGGGTCGAGATCCGCGTTCTCGTGCGTGAGCGCGTGGAAGTCGCGGAAGGCGACGAGGGGGCGCACCTCGAGGCCGAGCGGCCCGGCGCTGGTCCCGCCCCTCAGGAGCCGCCACGTTACGCACACGGTGTTCTCGCCGTGCGGCATGAAGACCTCCTTCTCGAGCACGGCTCCGTTCACGTCCCATGTGAACGTCGGGAAGGGATCCATGCGGAAGTTCGTGAGGTACCGGAAGCCCTCCGGGTGAATCGCTCCCGGATAGCGGTTCGTCGACAGGTCGATCCGCCGGCCGTTCACGACGAGCGTCTCGTCGAGCTTCGAAAGGAGGACCATGCGGCCCACGGGAGGTCTCGTCGCGGCGACGAGAAGGCCGTGGTACCGGCGCGTGTTCTCGCCGCTCGCCGAGGACATCGAATAGCCGCCGAGGCCGTTCGTCTCGAGCCACTCGCGCCCGTCGGGCGCGCCCCTCCCGGGGGTCATTCGCCGCTCTGTTGCAGCAGCTTGGCGACGAGACCGGTCCAGCCGGTCTGGTGACTCGCGCCGATGCCCGCACCGATGTCCCCGTGGAAGTACTCGTAGAAGAGGACGTAATCGCGCCAGTGAGGATCGCTCTGGAACGTCTCGGTGCCTCCGTAGACCGGCCGCCTGCCGTTCTCGTCGCGGAGGAAGATCCTCGTGAGGCGGCGCGACAGGTCGCCTGCGACGTCCCACAGCGTTGCGTGGTTCCCCGAGCCCGCGGGGAACTCGACCGTGTAGGAATCGCCGAGGAAGTGATGGAACTTCTGAAGGGATTCGATGATGAGGATGTTGACCGGAAACCAGATCGGCCCGCGCCAGTTCGAGTTCCCGCCGAAGAGGCCGGTCGACGACTCCGCGGGCTCGTAGTCCACCCGGTGCTCGACGCCCATCACGTCGAGGACGTAGGGGTGGGCCTTGTGATGGCGTGACAGCGCCCGGATGCCGTGGTCGGAGAGGAATTCCTCGGGGTCGAGAAGGTACGAGCAGACCGAGCGGAGCCGGTGCCGATTTACGAGCGAGAGGAAACGGCGGGACCCCTCGTCCGTCGAGATGGTCTCGACGTGGCTCGCGAAGTCCGGCCGGTTGTCGATGAACCACTGCATGCGCCGTTTGAAGCCGGGCAGGCGGTCCACGACCTCGGGCTCGAGCGTCTCGACCGCGAAGAGCGGGATGAGACCCACCATGGAGCGCACACGCACCGGGAATCGGCCGCCGTCCGGAAGGTGCAGGACGTCGTAGTAGAAACCGTCCTGCTTGTCCCAGAGCTCGATGCCCTCGCCTCCGAGGTCGTTCATCGCACGCGCGATGTAGACGAAGTGCTCGAAGAACTTCGAGGCGACGTCTTCGTACGCGGAATCCTCGCGCGAGAGCTCGAGCGCGATTGCGAGCATGTTCAGACAGTACATGCCCATCCAGCTCGTGCCGTCGGACTGCTCGAGGTGCCCGCCGGTGGGTAGGGGGGCGCTGCGGTCGAAAACGCCGACGTTGTCGAGGCCGAGGAACCCGCCCTGAAAGACGTTGCGGCCCTCCTCGTCCTCGCGGTTCACCCACCACGTGAAGTTCAGCAGCAGCTTGTGGAACACGCGCTCGAGGAACTTGCGGTCGGCCTTCCCCGAGCGTTTCGCGTCGATCTTGTAGACGCGCCACGCGGCCCACGCGTGGACGGGCGGGTTCACGTCCGAGAACTTCCACTCGTACGCGGGGAGCTGCCCGTTCGGGTGCATGTACCACTCGCGAAGCAGGAGGATGAGCTGCTGCTTCGCGAAGTCGGGATCCACGAGAGAGAGCGGTACCGTGTGGAAGGCGAGATCCCACGCGGCGTACCACGGGTACTCCCACTTGTCGGGCATCGAGATCACGTCGGCGTTGTAGAGGTGTCCCCACTCGCAGTTGCGGCCTCGTTTCCGCTCCGGCGGAGGCGGCGGCTGGTCCGGGTCGCCCTTCAGCCAGCGCGCGACCTCGTAGCCGTAGTACTGCTTGCTCCACAGGAGGCCGCCGAAAGACTGGCGCATCACGCTCTTCGCGTCGTCCGAGATGTCGGCCGGAATCACGTTCGCGTAGAAGGCGTCGGCCTCGGCGCGGCGCGCGGCGAGAAGCGCGCCGAATCCGGCTCCGAACGGATCCCCGCAGTCTGCATCGGCGAGGCGCAGGCGGATCTTCATTGACCCGCCGGCGGGCACATCCAGCCGGTACCATGCGGCCGCTTTCGTTCCGAAGCCTCCCGGGTTCACGGCCTCGATGATCCCGTGGACGACGCGGTCGTGGAAGGCGTCCTTCACCCAGGGTCCGTCGTTCTCGGTGCCGAAGAGTCGGCGGTTGTTTGTCTCGTTCTCGGTGAAGAGGAGCTCGGGCGCGCCTTCCGCGTACAGCATGCGGTCGCCGTAGACGGGATGCGTGATCGAGATCGCCGCCGCCCCCTGCGGCCCTTCGGTCTTGCGCGCGCGCGGCCTTCGGGCATTCAGGCCCCAGGACCAGGTGTTGCGGAACCAGAGCGTCGGGAGCGCGTGGATCTTCGCGGCGTCGGGTCCGCGGTTCACGATCTCGATCTCGACGAGGACGTCCTCGGGTGACGCCTTCGCGTAGGTGACGAAGACGTCGAAGTAGCGGCCTTCGAGAAAGACGCCGGTGTCGAGGAGCTCGTATTCCTGTTCTCGCCTGCCGCGGCGGGCGTTCTCCTCACGCAGCTCCGCGTACGGGAACTCGGCCTGCGGATACTTGTAGAGCATCCGCATGTAGGAGTGGGTGGGCGTGGAGTCGAGATAGAAGTAGTACTCCTTCACGTCCTCGCCGTGATTTCCCTCCTGTCCGGTGAGGCCGAAAAGACGCTCCTTGAGGATCGGGTCCTTCCCGTTCCAGAGCGCGAGCGCGAAGCAGAGGCTTGCGTGCCGGTCGGAGAAGCCGGCGATGCCGTCCTCGCCCCAGCGGTAGGCGCGCGACCGCGCGGCGTCGTGGGGGAAGTAGGTCCAGGCCGAGCCGTCAGGACTGTAATCCTCGCGGACGGTGCCCCACTGCCTTTCGGAGAGGTACGGACCCCAGCGCTTCCAGTTCTTTCTGCGATCGCGGTCTTCCTCGAGGCGGACAGACTCCGGATCGGGCGCGTTCGGCTCGGACATGTGAGGTCTCCAGGACGCAAGGTTATACGGGGTCTCGCTCCGCCCGTTTCAGATGCCGACGGACGCCTTTCGCGTCAGACCGGGGTCCGCCGTACGACGCGGAGAAAGGACGCGAGGCGCTCGTCGGCCACATGCGCGCGCAGCCCGGCGGGCGTTCCCGCTTGCGCGACCCTGCCGTCGAGAAGCACGACGATGTGCTCGGCGAGCGCGAACGCTTCCGGCTGGTCGTGCGTGACGAGGAGCGTCGTGAGGCCCGTTTCGTCGTGCAGCCTGAGGAGCCACTCGCCGAGCTCGAGCCGCACGCCCGCGTCGAGGGCTCCGAAGGGCTCGTCGAGGAGGAGGACGCGCGGGCTCACGGCGAGGGCGCGCGCGAACGCCACGCGCTGGCGCTGGCCGCCCGAGAGCTCCGACGGACGGCGGTCGGCGAAGCCGTCCAGCTGAACGCGGTGGAGGAGCTCGTTCGCGCGCGCGACGGCTTCCTTCCGGGGAACGGCGCGGACACGCAGACCGAAAACGACGTTCTCGCGTACCGAAAGGTGCCCGAAGAGCGCGTAGCCCTGGAAGACGAAACCGACACCCCGCTTCTGCACCGCGATGTCCGTCACGTCTTCGCCGTGCAGGATCACGCGGCCCTCGTCCGGCTCCTCGAGCCCCGCGATGAGCCGGAGGACCGTCGACTTGCCGGCGCCGGAGGGACCCAGGATTGCCGTGATCGCACCCGTAGGCGCGGTGAACGAGACGCCCGCGACGGCGGGTGGACCGTCCTCGGTGAAGCGCCGCCTGAGATCGGTCACGACGACGCTCATCGGGACGTCCCTCTCGCTTCTTCGAACTTTCGCGCCGCGAGCGTGACGAGAGCGAGAAACGTGAGGAGCGAGGCCACGGCAAACGCGCCGGCGAGGTCGTACTCGTTGTAGAGGATCTCGGCGTGGAGGGGCAGCGTGTTCGTCACCCCGCGGATGTGCCCCGACACGACCGACACGGCGCCGAACTCGCCCATCGCGCGCGCGTTGCACAGGATCGCGCCCGTGAGGATGCCCCCGCGCGCCTTCGGCAGCGTCACGCGGAAGAATGTCTGCCATCCGCCGGCGCCGAGCGTGAGGGCCGCCTCTTCCTCCTCGTTGCCCTGCGCTTCCATGACCGCGAGCACTTCGCGCGCCACGTACGGGAACGTGACGAAGACCGTGGCGAGGACGATGCCCGGCACCGCGAAGATGATCTGAACGTCGTGAGCCGCGAGAAACGGCCCGAAGAAGCCCTGCCGCCCGAAGAGGAGGACGAAGACCAGCCCGGCGATGACCGGGGAGACCGCGAAGGGCAGGTCGATGAGCGAGACGAGGAGGCCTCTTCCCGGGAAGCGGAATTTCGCGACGAGCCACGCGGCGAGGACGCCGAAGACGAGGTGCAGCGGCACCGCGATCGCCGCCGTGAGGAGCGTGAGGCGTATGGCCGAGAGAGCCGCGGGCTGTGAGATGGCCTGGAGGTAGGCAGCCGGTCCCTTCCGGAACGCCTGCGCGAAGACGGCCGCGAGCGGGACGAGGAGGAGGAAGCCGAGAACGAAGAAGGCGCCCGCCACGAGGCCGCGCCGAAGGGCAGGAGTGTCGGCGAGGGCCGGCGCCCGGCGGAACCCGCGTCCGATCACCGTGGACGCTCCCGCCCGGCGGCGCGTCCAGCGCTGCAGGGCGTTGATCGCGAAGACGAGGAGGAAGGACGCGACGAGGAGGACGAGCGCGATCGCGGTCGCGCCCGCCGTGTCGTACTGCTCGAGCTTCGTCACGATGAGAAAGGGAGCGATTTCCGTGCGAAACGGCATGTTCCCGGAAATGAAGACGATCGAACCGTATTCGCCGAGCGCTCGCGCGAACGCGAGCGCGAAACCCGTCAAGAGCGGCGGGAGGAGGTTCGGAAAGACGATCCGCCGAAACGTCTGGAGGCGCGTGGCGCCGAGAACGGCCGCGGCTTCCTCGAGCTCGGCATCGAGATCCTCGAGGACGGGCTGGACCGTCCGCACGACGAAGGGGAGGCCGACGAACGTCAGGGCCAGGACGATGCCGAGGGGCGAGAAGGCGACCCTGAGCCCGAGCGGCTCGAGGAAGCGCCCGAGCCAGCCGTTCGCGGAGTAAACAGCCGTGAGCGTGAGGCCGGCGACGGCAGTCGGCAGTGCGAACGGCAGATCCACGAGCGCGTCCACGAACGCGCGCCCCGGAAAGCGGTAGCGCGCGAGCACCCAGGCGAGGAGCAGGCCGAAGCCGGCGTTCAGCAGCGCGGCGAGGAGGGCCGCCCCGAAGCTCAAACGGTAGGCCGCGAGCGCGCGCGGCGCGGTGACGAGGTGCCAGAACGCGGAAGGCGTGAGGCCGGCGGCCTTCACGACGAGCGCGGCGAGCGGCACGAGGACGAGGAGGCCGACGTAGAGAAGCGTCACGCCCAACGCGGGCCCGAACCCGGGGAGCACGCCGTGACGCCGGGATTTCTTCACCGGCCCGGCTGGTAAATCAGATCGAACGTGCCGCCGTCGTCGAAGTGGGCCTTCTGGGCCTTCCTCCATCCGCCGAAGACCTCGTCGATCGTGAAGAGCGTGAGCCGCGGAAAATCGGCGGCATGGGCGGCCGCGACTTTCGCGTTTCCCGGACGGTAGTGATGCTTCACCGCGATGGCCTGCGCCCCTTCCGTATAGAGAAACTCGAGGTAGGCCTGCGCAACCGCGCGCGTGCCGTGCTTGTCGGCGTTCTTGTCCACGAGCGCGACGGGCGGTTCGGCCACGATGCTCATCGACGGGACCACGATCTCGAAATTCCCGCGACCGACCTCCTTCGTCAGGAGGAACGCCTCGTTTTCCCATGCGACGAGGACGTCGCCGATGCCGCGCTCGCCGAACGTCGTCGTGGAGCCCCGGGCACCGGCGTCGAGGACGGGCACGTTCCGGAAGAGCCTCGCGAGGAACTCGCGTGCCGACACGTCGCTGCCTCCGGGCCTCCTCAGGGCGTAACCCCACGCCGCCAGGTAATTCCAGCGCGCCCCTCCGGACGTCTTGGGATTTGGCGTGATGACGGTGACGCCCGGCCTGAGGAGGTCGTCCCAGTCCCGGATCCTCTTCGGGTTCCCCTTGCGCACGACGAAGACGATCGTCGAAGTGTACGGAGAGCTGTTCCGGGGGAGGCGCGCCTGCCAGTTCGCGGGCAGGAGGCCGGCGCGGGCCGAGATCGCGTCGATGTCGCCCGAAAGAGCCAGCGTCACGACGTCGGCTTCGAGCCCGTCGATCACGGAACGTGCCTGCATGCCCGAGCCCCCGTGCGACTGGTTGATCGTGATCCTCTGACCGGTCTTCGCCTCCCAGGCCTTCGTGAACGCGGCATTCACGTCCTGGTAGAGCTCGCGCGTGGGATCGTACGAGACGTTCAGCAGCGTGGCGGCGGCCGCGGCGAGGGCGAGGGGACGAAGAAGCATCATGAAATCTCTCTTTTGAAGGAGATATGATAGTATTCCCACTGGTTTAGTCAAGTAAGGAATCGGAGGGGGCCGTGAAGCTCACGACGCGGAGCGAATACGCACTCCTCGCCCTCATTCATCTCGCCCGGGCTCAGGGACCTGCGTACCTGTCCGCTCTCGCGATCGCCGAAGCGCAGGGGCTTCCGCCGAAGTTCCTCGAGCAGCTTCTTCTCGTCCTCAAGAGGGGCGGTCTCGTGAAGAGCCAGAAGGGGCAGAGGGGCGGCTACAAGCTGGCCCGGCCGGCCGAGAAGATCTCCCTCGCGGAGATCATCCGCCTCCTCGACGGCGCGCTCGCGCCGACCGATTCGGTCAGCCGGTACTTCTACGAACCGACCCCGGTGGAGAAGGAGAAACGCCTTCTCCGGGTCTTCAAGGAGATCCGCGACCTCGTGTCGGGCCGCCTGGAACGGACGTCGCTCGCCGACGTGCGCTGAAGAAATCCGCACGCCTCTTGACATTGTACTAGTGAACTAATACATTAGGAACATGGAGACGGGCGTCCCCTTCCGGCTCGACACGGCGTCCGGCGTCCCGTTCTACCGGCAGGTCATCGACCAGGTCCTTCTCGCCGTGGCCGACGGACGCCTGAAGCCGGGCGTCCAGCTCCCCACCGTCCGCCAGCTCGCGGTGGACCTGTCCGTGAACCTCAACACGATCGCGCGCGCGTACCGGGAGATGGAAATCCGCGGCATCGTGGAGACGCAGCAGGGGACGGGCACGTTCGTCGCGCATCGCAAGCCCGAGAAGAAGACCGCCGAGCGCCGCAGAGCCCTCGAGCGTCTCGTGGATCAGTTCCTGTCCCTCGCGACGGCGCAGGGATTCACGTCCGACGAGTTTGCCGAAACCCTCCTCGGGAAGACCGAGGAAGCCGGCAGGAGGTAGCGCCATGCTTGTGAGATCCATCCGCCGGCTTGCCGAGAAGGCGAAGGAGGAGGCCGCCGCGCCCGCAGAGCCGCGGAGAGCCGCTTCGGACAGGCGGCACCGGGAAAGCGAGAAAGACCTGCAGGCGCGCCGCTATGTGAGCGGCATCGGCCTCCTCTCGTTTTTCGCGGCGCTCGCGGCCGGGGGCATCTTCGCCGGGATCGCCGGCTCCCCGTTCCCGTTCCTGGCGGCCGTTCTCGTCGGGATCTTCCTGCTCTTTTCGCTGAAGGTCGCGAACCAGTGGGAGCGCGCCGTCGTCCTCCGGTTCGGCCGGTTCACGGGACTGAAGGGGCCCGGTCTCTTTTTCCTGCTGCCCGTCGTCGACCAGATCAGCCAGCTCGTGGATCAGCGCGTGCGCGTGACCGACGTGTCGGCGGAGTCGGCCCTCACGAGGGACACCGTGCCCGTGAACGTGGACGCCATCGTGTTCTGGACGGTATGGGACGCGCAGAAATCGGTTCTCGAGGTCGCGGACTATCTCGACGCCGTCGCCCTTTCGGCGCAGACCGCGCTCCGCGAGACGATCGGCCGCCACATGCTCGCCGAGATGATCACGGAGCGCGAACAGCTCGGAAAGCAGCTCCAGACGATCCTCGACGAGAAGACGAATCCCTGGGGGATCACGGTCCAGTCCGTCGAGATCCGCGACGTCAAGATCCCGCCCGACCTCGAGGACGCGATGTCCCGCCAGGCGCAGGCCGAACGCGAAAGGCAGGCCCGGATCATCCTCGGCACCGCGGAGACCGAGATCTCGGCCCGCTTCGTCGAGGCCGGGGACGCCTACAAGGACCACCCGCTCGCGCTTCACCTCCGCGCGATGAACATGCTCTACGAAGCGATCAAGGAGAAGGGCTCGATGGTGATCGTCCCGTCGAGCGCCGTCGAGACGATGGGCCTCGGGGGGCTCTCGGGCATGACGGCGCTCGCGCAGAAGAAGGTGACGGAGGAGTGACGGAGGACCGGCGGGTTCGACTCCTAGCCGGGCGAGTCCTCGGCGGGCGGGCGCTTCTTGAGGAGGTGCGCCGCGTACGCGAGGAGGTACACGACACCGAGCGCGGCGTGGATCCACCCGGTCCACTGCCGCGCCGCGTCGCCCGTGAAAACCTGGACGAGCGGGCCCGTCAGGACGAGCGGCGCCGCGAGTCCGAGGAGGCCCGCGCCGCTCGCGCGGCCCGGGTCCTCGCCGGCCTTCAGGCGCTTGAGGGCATGGCCGCTGAAGACGAGGCCGAGGGCGAAGACGAGGAACGGAGCCGCGAGGACGTGCAGCTTGAGCATCGGCTGCTGCCACGGATGGCCCACGCGCGAATCGGGGTCGGAGCCCGCCACGAAGTACTTCATGACGCCGTACGCGATCCCGGAGAGTCCGACGACCGCGCACGCGAGATGGTTGAATAGGACGGCCCAGCGCTTCACTTCGGGGCGCTCTCTTTCGCAGCCTTCTCCCTCAGGAACGCGTCGAGCGCGAGGACGCGGCGCGCCGCCTCGACGGTGACGCGGACCGTGATCGTCGCGCCCGTCACGGAGCGGAGACTGCGTTTCTCGGAGAGCTCGTCGCTCAGCGTCTTCCCGGGGAACTGGCCGTACCACGCGCCGCGCGGCAGATACTCCTCGGGCTCGGAGAAGGAGAGAACCTCGATGCGCGAGATCGCTCCCCTGGGATCGACGGCGACGAGGATCGTCTCGGGCAGCGTCCGGACGACGTGCGTGTCGAAATACGCGGTGCCCGCGTCCTTCCCGTCCACGGTCGCGACGTAGTACGCGACGAGGCCGGGTGGCGGCACGCCGCCGGAGCGGCGCGCGACCTCGGCGCGGTCGGCCTCCGAGAGGAACGCCGTCTTCCGCGCCACGACCGCTTCTTTCGGGAATGCGAGGCGGAGCGCTTCCTCCCGGGACAGGAAGGACTTTGCGAAGAGAAGAGTAGGCGAGAGGAAGAATAAGAGAAAGAGAGAGAGCAAATTCCTATTCTTTTCGTTCTCTTTTCTCAAAACTCATACCCCAGCGCGACGTTGAGCTGGTTCACGCCCGTGCCGGCCGCATTTTTCCGCCATTGACCGTCGAATTTGAGCACGACCTGCGGGATCGGCTTGAAGACCACGCCCGCCGTCCACTGTGTGACGTCGTTCTCGGGGTTTCGGGAGTATCCATCCGGCACGGACGCCTGTGTGTCCCACGCCTCGTAGCGCGCGAAGGGGATGAGGCTCATCCGCGATCGTGGAACGAGGGACAGGACGTCGAAGCCGGTTTCGGCATACCAGCCCGTCTGCCGCTTTCCGACCGACTCGTCGCCCTCGAAGTTATTGATT
This sequence comes from Thermoanaerobaculia bacterium, assembly GCA_036385755.1. Taxonomy (GTDB): domain Bacteria; phylum Acidobacteriota; class Thermoanaerobaculia; order UBA5066; family UBA5066; genus Fen-183. The sequence goes on along the minus strand of DASVJU010000094.1, from coordinate 4,133 downwards.
TGGTTTATGGCGGCGGCGTCGCCGACCGTGGATTGCGCCCAGAGAGCCCGGAAGGACGCGCCGCGCCACTTCGCGTCCAGGTGGAGATCGACGAACGTCGTCCGCGCCGCGAGGGCTTCGCCGGAGGGTGTCACCTGCCCCTGCCCGGCATTTCCGGTGAAGAAAGAAGCGCCGAGGACGACGCCCGGCAGGCCCGTGTAGTCGAGGCGGCCCGTGAGCGCGAAGCTGCGGGCGAGGGCGAGCGAGCCCTCCTGGCTGCCTTCGCCGAGTCCGTCCGCCGCGTAGCGCGCCGCGTTCAGGCCGTTCACGAGATACAGGCGGTACGAGAACGGACCCGCGTCGCCCCACGCGCCGAAGCCGATCTCGCGCCAGGTGGACGGGAGGATCACGGTCTCGACGTCGGGCCGGCGCGCGCCGAGAAACACGGGCGGCTCGTGGAGCTGGTTGATGAGGCCGACCGGAATGAGCATGAGTCCGGCGCGCGCGTTGAAGGCGCGGTTTCCGCTCAGCCAGTCGAGATACGCGAATTCCACTTCGGTCTCGCCCTCCTTGTCGTTCGCCGTGACCGCGTGCTCGTACTCGACCTCCGAGTTGAAGACGAAGTGGGCGTCGAACTTGTAACCGAAGTAAAGGACGGCGCGCGAGACGTCGATGGTCGGTGTCAGATTCGACGGCGTGCCGTCCTGAAGCGATCCGGAGAAGTTCTGATAGAGGATCTCGCCGTAGCCTCCAATCGAGACGCCCTTCTTCTCGTAGACCTTCGAGGCTGCGGGTCCGAGCCCGAGTGTCGGGGCCGGCGCCGCGCTCTTCTCCGCCGGACCCGTCTCGCCGAGCCGGAGCCCTTCGATTTCCTTCGTGAGGACGTCGAGCTTCTGTTCGAGCTCCCTGAGTCGCTGCTCGGTGACGGGATCGGCAGGCTTCGGCGGTTCGTCGGCGAGGGAGGAAGAGGAGAGAAGATTGCCTAGAAAGAGGAAGAGACTGATCGCGGCGACGGCGCCGCGCGTCGTGAGGGGTCGAATCACGGGTGAGCTCCTTCGGGAGATTTCTTTGAAAGGGGAAGAGAGATGAGGCGATTCATTCCTGGCGACATCGAGACCCGCAGCTCCTGTCCCTCTTCACCTTCGAAGAAATACAGCGCCTCATGGGCCACCCCGCTCGCACGAAGGCGTGTGGACAGCGCCATTCCCTCCTCCGGTCCGAGGACGAAGAACGCCGTCGAGAGGACGTCAGCCGTGAGCCCGTCCTTCGCGACGACGGTGACCGTGCCGAAGTCGGGGGCGGGCTCGCCGGTGCGCGGGTCGAGGAGGTGGCCGATGCGGCGGCCGTTCACCGTCAGGCCGCGTTCGGAGTTGCCGGATGTCGACGCGGACGCGTCCTTGAGCCTTAGCGTTGCGGCCGTGCGCGTGCGGTCGCGAGGGTGGGCGACGGCCACCGTCGTCTCGTCACCGCTGGCGAGCACCTGGCCGCCGAAATCGAGGACGAACGACCCCGCGCCTGCCTCGCGCAAAGCTTCAGCGGCCTTGTCGAGCGCCCAGCCCTTGCCCCACGCGCCTTCGTCGATGCCCGCGGTGGCGGCCCATCGGGTGACGCGAAGAGGAGATTCCTCGAAGGTGAAGAGGTCAGGCCGACTCGCCTCCTTTGCCCGGGCAAGCGCAGTCGCATCCGGGATGCGGCCGCCCGTCCGCAGTCCCCATGCCTTCACGAGAGGAGACACCGCTGGGTCGAACGCACCGCCCGTCGTTCTCTCCCACTCAAAGACTCTCTTCAGCAGCCCGAAGAGCTCCGCCGAGACCGGCGTTGCGACGCCGGGTGCCGCCGCGTTCAGCCGGGCGAGGGGAGTGTCGTCCCGCCACGTCGAAAGGAGGCGCTCGGCGGCTTCGACTGCGCGAACGGCCGCCTCGCTCGCGTCGAGGGCTCGGTCGCGCGTCGGGGCCGAGACCGTGAGTGCGAGCGCGGTCCCCATGGCGGCGAGGTGGCGGACGATGGTCTCGGCGGGCATCTGCGACTAAGTCTCAATCGCAATGTATACGCGGGCCCCGCCGGGCGTCAAGCGATGCAGGTGCTTCAGCCGACGATCGAGAGCGGTCCGACGAGCACGTCGCGGGGTGCGCCGCGAGCGCGAATCCGTCCGAATTCGAGCAGGACGACCTCGTCAGCGAGCGCAACGACTTCCGCGGCCTTTTCGCCGCAGCGAGCCTCACGGACGCACTGCAGGAGATCGGGATTTCGTGGGAGAGGTCCGCGGGCGCCGGCGTGATCTTCAACTTCGGCGCCTCCGCACGGGAACGCACGCGCCTCCGCGTAGCCGCGCCGTGGGGTACGTCACGCAGGACGACTCGCTCTTCCCGCACCTCTCCACGCTCGGCAACCTTTGGTATGGGGCGCGCCGGCGCGGTGCCGGCGGGGCCGCCCTCGAGGAGAGTCGGTCGTCGACGTTCTCGGACTCTCGTCACTCCTCGACAGGCGCCCGTCCACTCTTTCGGGCGGCGAGAGGCGCCGCGTGGCCCTCGGCCGCGCGCTGCTGTCGGGGCCCGAGCTCCTGCTTCTGGACGAACCGCTCTCCGGATGAAAAACGAGCAAAGCGCGGGGAGCGACGCGCGGAGACTACCGCTTGAGAAGTCTCTTCAGCGCCGCGGCGTCCGGGTCGGCGGCCTTCAAGCTCTTCCTCTCCATGGACCGATAGAGCCCGAGGATGCGTTCCCCCGACGTGGTCAGCGTGGCGCCGCCGTGCGCGGCACCGCCGCGCACGAGCGAGACGAGCGGATCGCGGAACGCGCCGTTCATGGTCTTCACGAGCTGCCAGGCGCGCATGTAGGACATGCGAAGCTCGGCGGCCGCTTTCCGCAGACTGCCGGTCGCCCGCAGGGCATCGAGGAGATCTGCCTTGCCCGGCCCGAGGACGATCTCGGACCCCTGCATCACCCGAATGCGTGGCTTGACGACGGGCGTCTCGCGCGGCCCTGCGGCGCGCCGCTTCATGAAGGTCCTTCGCGCTGGATGTCTGCCACCATGACGTCGATTCCGTCGGCATTCTCGAGGACGCGCTGGACGATGCCCGGCGCCACGCGTCCCACGAGGCCCTTCCGGGAGGGCCGCCCGATCACGAGAACGCCCACGCGCTCCTCGCGCACGAAGTCGAGGATCGCGGCGGCCACGTCCTCGGACTCGCGGTAGACGATCGTGGCGCCAAGCGTCATCGCGAGCTGTATGTTCTCCGTGAGCTCCCGGTGACGCGCCGCAGACAGGTTCTCGGGCCGGTCCCTCTTGCGCCGGACGTAGATCGCGTACCAGCGCGTGTTCATGCGGCCGGCCATGCGCGACCCGCGCCTGATGAGCGAACGCGCCGCGACCGGATCGAGCGGGAGCGCGACGGCCACGCGGATCGGGGGGGCGATTGCCGGAAGACCGCCGCTGGACTCGGTGAAGCCGTGATCCACGTTCTCCGCCGTTTCGCGGAGCGCGAGCTCGCGCAGGGACTTGAGGTTCTCTTCGCGGAAGAAGTTCTCGAGGGCGACGAGAGCCTGCGCCGCCGGATACACCTTGCCCTGCTTCAGGCGGTCGCGGAGCTCGGGCACGGGAAGATCCACGTTCACGACGGCGTCCGCGTCGCGGATGACGCGATCCGGCACGCGCTCCTTCACTTCCAGGCCGGTAGCGGACTTCACCACGTCCTGCACGCCCTCGAGATGCTGCACGTTGACGGCGGTCATGACCGAAATGCCCGCCGCGAGAAGGTCTTCCACGTCCTGCCACCGCTTCTCGTTCTTCCCCCCCGGCGCGTTCGTGTGCGGCAGCTCGTCCACGACCGCGACCTCGGGCTTCCTCGCGAGCACGGCCGCGAGGTCCATTTCCTCGAGGACTGCACCTTTGTAGGGCACGAGCCTGCGCGGGACGACCTCGAGGTCCCCGATGCGCGCGGCCGTCTCCGTCCGTCCGTGTGTTTCGACGAAACCCGCGACGACGTCGATTCCCCGCCCGCGCATCGCATGCGCGTCGTCGAGCATCCGGTACGTCTTGCCCACGCCCGCCGCCTGCCCGAGATAGACCTTCAGGTTTCCGCGTTTGGGATCGCGCGAAGCGAGCTTGAGGAATGCCTCGGGGTCGGGACGATCGCGTGGCGTACTCGACGGCAC
>DASVJU010000093.1:0-6533 GCA_036385755.1 Thermoanaerobaculia bacterium | reverse complement strand
CCACAGGCGCCACAGCGCGGGAGCGGCGGGATCGCGCTCTCGGGCGCGGGGACGCGGCGGTCGCATTCGGTGCAGCGTGCGGCAAGCAGCGTGCCGTGGAGCTCGAGGATGTTCCGGCTCCCGGCCGCCGCGTGCAGGCCGTCGACGTTCTGCGTCACGATCGTCATGCGCGGCAGGAGCCGCTCCATGCGGGCGAGAGCGAGGTGTCCTTCGTTCGGCCTGGCCCCGCGCAGCTTCTCGAGCCGCCACCCGTAGAAGCGCCACACCTTCTCGGAATCGCGCGCAAACGCCTCGGGTGTCGCGAGGTCCTCCGGGCGGTTCCCCTCCCACAGGCCTCCCGGTCCCCGGAACGTCGGAAGGCCGCTCTCCGCCGAGACGCCGGCACCCGTGAGCACGACGAGCGGACGCCCGGCCAGGAGCTCGGGGATGAGGTCGAGGAGCGGCGTGAGGTCGAACTCGCTCACGGCATCGATCGCCCGACGAGAAGGCGGTCGAGTCCGCGCGCGCGGAAATCCTCCGGGACGGCGACGAGGGCCTCGTCACCCCGTGCCCCCGGGCGCGTGGCGAGATTCCTCACGCGGCGCGTGACGGTGGAGTGCGAGGTCAGGGCCTTCGGAGGCGGCTCGGTACCCGACGGAATGCCGGGCGCCTCGGTGCTCGACGTCGAGGTGACGGAGATCTCGACGAAGACGGGCAGGCCCGTGACCTTCGCGAGCTCGGCCTCCAGCGCCTCGCGGGCCGCGCCCCGGGCCGAAAGGAGACGCAGCAGCGCATCGAGAGGAGACTGCGCCTCGGTCATCGCGACCGACTCGACGATGCCGGTCGCCTCCGTCTTCACGCGCGTGATCCGGCCCGGCGACGAGAGGACGACGGTCCAGACGGCCTCCAGCCGGAAACGTGCCGTGGGGCGGTCCTGGAACGGGCGCCCGGCGCCATCTCTCAGGAGAACGGCCGACACCTCCCGCACGGCGGGCGCTGCGGAACCCGGATCGGAGGGCCGCCCCTGGAAGAGATCCGCGAAGTCCGAAGCCGTGGCGCGCGCCGCCACCTTCTCTTCCCCGTCGAGCAGCACGAGCCCATCCCGGCCCGTCACGACGGAGGTTGCCCTCGATCGCGGGAAAGTGCCGTGGGTGAGGTTCCAGCGCGCGTCGCCGCCCCGCGCCACGACCGCCCCACCGACCGAAACGGTCCGTTCGCCGGCCGGCGTGACGCTTCGCGTGGATTCGGCGAGCTCGTACGTGACGAGGGAAGGCAGGTTGCCGGCAGCCGCCGAGGCCTCCGCAGGGGGCGCCCCGACGAGAGAAGCGGAGAGCAAGGCGGCAAGAAGAGCGAGGCCTCCCGGCATCTCGGGGAATGATCTCACGCCCCGGGCGGTGGACGGGGCTTCCGGCGGCGGCGAGAATGGGCGCCGTGGAGCCGATCAGCTCAGTCACGGCGCGCTCCGAGCGCGACGGAATCCTGAGAAGGGTCAGGCTCGTGGGCGAGCCGGAAGCGATGGCCTGGGTGGCCCGGACACTGTCGGCCGGGGGCCTCCTCGTCGAGCGGCACGACGAGAAGGAGATCACCGATCCGGGCTTCTTCGATTACTGGCCCGTGGTCTGGGTGACGCGCCCCGAGGCGTTCGGCCGCGGGTTCGCGCGCATCCGCCCGGCCCTCCTCGACGTGGCCCCAAAATCGCCCGCCTGCCTCGTTGTCGTGCCGCCCGACCAGGAGATCACGGACCAGCTCGTTCGCCGGATCCCGGTCGAGACCTTCGACCTCGTGCGCGAGCGCGACGAAGCGCCTCTTCTCGCCATGCGGCTGGAACGCTTGCTTCTCCTCCAGCGCCGGCGGTCGGAGGACGAGGAAAACGCGTTCAAGGAACGGCTCCGCACGGAGGCGAAGCGCAACGACATTCTCGCGTCCATCGCGCTGGCGTCGCGCGATTCGCTCGATCTCGAGGAAGTCCTCGGCGCGGCCACGTCGCTCCTCGGGACGCGCTTCGCGGCGAATTCGGTCGAGATCTGGTTCCTGAACGAGGACGCTTCGTCGTGCACGGTCTTCATGGACTGGCGGGAGGGCGACGCGAATTCGTCGCTCGTCGGGTACGAGCGCCCGCTGCCCGACAGCGAGCCCTTCCGCGCGCTCGTGGCCTCCCGCGAGCCCTACGTGGTCGCCGACCGGGCGGAGCTCGACCCGACGTCGCTCGCCTTCAGCGCGCTCGAGGCGCTCGGCGCGAAGAGTCTCGTGGGGATCCCGATCCATCGCGAAGGAGAGCTCATCGGCGTCCTCGGAATGTCGTGGCCCGAGCCGCGCGCGTTCCCGCCCGACGAGATCGTCTTCTTCGGGCGGGTGGCCGACCAGCTCGCCCTCGCGATCCGCGCCGCGCGCCTCTACGGCAACCTGCAGAAGCAGCTCGAGGCCCTGGCCCTCGAGCAGCGCCGCCGCGAGCTCGCGGATCGCGACCGAAGCCGCCTCACGGCGATGCTCGTGCACGACATGAAGAACCCGCTCTCGGCGCTCACCGCCGCGCTCGAGCTCACCCGCGACAAGGAGCGGCGGACGGGCGACGTGCGTCTCGCGAAGATGCTCGACGGCTCGCTCGCGTCGGCGCGAGGCCTGCAAGGGCTCATCGAAGACGCGCTTCTCGTCTATCGCGCGGCGGATGCACCCGAGACCGAGAAACGCCCGACGGCGCCGGCCGAGGCGCTCTCTCTCCCGCTCGAAGAGGCGCGCTGGCTCGCGGTCGCGCGGCGCGTCACCGTGGAGGCCGACGTGCCGAAGGATCTCCAGCGCGTCCCTCTCGACCCCGCGATGTTCCGGCGGGCGGCCGCGAACCTGTTCGGCAACGCCGTGAAATTCAGCCCACCAGGAGGCACCGTGAGGGTGAAGGCGGAGATCGTGCGCGAGGACGGCCGGCCTTTCCTGCGCGTTTCCGTGACGGACGAGGGACCCGGCTTTCCCGCCGCCGAGAAGTCGCGGATCGCGACGCCTTACTTCAGGTTCCAGGGGAGCGAAGCCGTGCCCGGAACCGGCCTCGGCCTCACCGTCGTCCAGAAGGTCCTCCAGGCGCACCGGGGCCGGCTCGACGTCGCGAACAACGAGGGCGGCCCCGGCTCGACGTTTACGCTCTGGATTCCGGCCTGAGTCAGTCGAACTCGCGGCGCGGCGGCGCCTGCTCGAGGCCGACGCGGCCGGTCACGATCTCGGCCCTGAAGTAGCTCTCGCCGCGGATCTTCGCGCCCGCCATGCGGCGCATCATCGCGATCTGCCCCGTGTGCGTGAGCGCGTCCGCGACAGGCCCCGCGAAAATCTTCGTCGCGGGGTTCGCGAGCGGCCGGCCCGCCTGAAGCCGGGCGTCGAAGCGTTCGAGCACGGTGAAGAACCGGGCGACCTCGCCGTTCCACGGAAGGGGCACCGCGTCTTTCCACACTGCTTCCCCGTCCGCCATCGTGAGCGCCCAGTCGAAAAGGTCTCCCATGTGGGCGAGGATCTGGACCGCCGTGCGCCCGCCCTCGCCCGTGCGGAACTCGCCGAAGCCGCCCGGCGCCCCGCGCACGGCCTTGCCCGCCCGGTACGCGAGGGTGGCGACGGTATGGCGCAACATCGGAAGATCGGCTTCTTGCGCGTTCATACGTTCACCTTCAGGACGATCTTGCCAAACCCCTCTCCCGACGCCATTCGCTCGTAGGCTTTCCACACGTCGCCGAGGGCGAAGATCGTGTCGACGACGGGCTCGAGGCGGCCTGCCTCGACCGCGGCGAGCATCGCCGTGAATTCGGCGTCCGTCCCCATCGTGGATCCGAGGATCGAGAGCTGCTTCCAGAAAATGACGTTGATGTTCTCGGCGGGGGCGGGACCGGACGTCGCGCCGCATGTCACGATGCGCCCCTTCTTCGCCGCCGCCGCGAGCGAGTGCCGCCACGTGGCCGCGCCCACCGAGTCCACGACGACGTCCACGCCGCGTTTCCCCGTCATATCGCGAACCGCCTTGCCGACGTCCGTCGCCGTGTAGTCGATCGCCTCGTCCGCCCCGAGCTCCATCGCGCGCGCACGCTTGGCGGCCGACGAAGACGTCACGATCACGCGCGAGGCGCCGCAGAGCTTCGCGATCTGGATCGCGAACGTCGAGACGCCTCCGCCGACGCCGTGGATGAGCACGGTCTCCCCCGGCCGGAGCGCCGCGCGCGTCACGAGCATCCGCCACGCCGTGAGTCCCGCGAGCGGGAAGGCCGCCGCCTTCTCCGGAGAGAGCCGCGCGGGTGCGGGGTACACGTTCGCGCGCGGGACGGCGATCTTCTCCGCGAACGTCCCGGGCACGTGCTCGCCGAGAATGCGATAACGCACGCAGAGACTGCGCTCGCCGGCGAGGCAGAACTCGCACGTTCCGCACGAAAGGCCCGGCTGGAGAACGACGCGCGTTCCCGGGGCCGGTCCCGTGACGCCTGCCCCGAGCGCTTCGACGACGCCCGCGCCATCGGCACCCGGCACATGCGGAAACGCCACGGGGACGCCGGGAATCCCGTCCCTCACGAAGAGGTCGAGCCGGTTGAGCGCGGCCGCCTCGACCCGCACGAGAACCTCGCCGGGACCCGGCGCGGGGTCGGGCCTTTCTCCGACGGTCAGGACTTCATTGCCGCCGTGTGCCGCGAAGAACACCGCTTTCATGTGCGCCTCCGAGCGGCCAAGATTAGCCGACCGCCGCGTCGTTCATAATGCGGGATTCGGGCGCTCCGTGCGCCCGGAGAAAAGGAGCCGCATGAGGGCCTGGGAAATCAGACAAAAAAGAGCGCAGAAGAGGGCGCGTGAGCTCGCGCGCAAGGACAAGAACAAGAACGCGAAAGAGACGTCCACCTTCCGGCTCGTCGTGGCCGGACGCGAAGGAGACGCCTCCGTCGTGGAGACGGTCATCGTGAAGAACCCGGACGAGTCCGTCGCCGAGGCGACGTTCGACGAGATCGAGCTCGGGATCACGCTGATCGTGGAAGGCGAACGCGGCCTCATCCAGCGCGTCGTCGTCGAAGAAAAGGTGGAAGTCACCGAGCCGGAGCTGGTCCGCGAGGTCCGCGTCCGGGTTCTCTAGTCGTTCAGCGGTCGAAGCGCGCGACGACCGCGTCGCCCGCCTCCGCCGTCGAGAGCGTTCCTCCCAGGTCCCGCGTCGTTTCCCCCGCCGCGAGGCATGCCGCGACCGCGCTCTCGACCCGCCCCTCGAGATCCGGCCTCCCGACGTGGGCGAAGAGCATCCCGAGACTCCGGATCGACCCGAAGGGATTCGCGATTCCCCGGCCGGCGAGGTCCGGCGCCGAGCCGTGCACCGGCTCGAAGACGGAAACCCGGCCCGGACTCACGTTTCCCGAAGGCGCGAGCCCGAGCCCTCCCGAAAGCGCCGCCCCGAGATCCGAAAGGACGTCGCCGAAGAGGTTGTTCGTGACGACGACGTCGAGCGTGCCCGGAGAGAGCACCATCTCGTGCGCGAGCGCGTCCGCGAACATGTGGCGCGACTCGCATGAGGGGAACGCAGCGGCCACCTCCAGAAAGACGCGGTTCCAGAGGCCGCCGCCGTGTTTCTGGACGTTGTGCTTGTCGGCCATGAGAACGCGCGGGCGCCTCCCCAGACGCCGGGGCTTCTCGAACGTCTCCGCGAAGGTGAACGCCGCCCGGCAGATCCGCTCGACGCCGCGGCGCGTCGTCACGTCTTCCTCGACGGCTTCTTCCTGAGGGGTCCCGTCTCCCGTCGCGCGGCCGCGGCCCGAGTAGGCTCCCTCCGTATTCTCGCGGAAGACGACGAAGTCCACGTCCGATGCGCGCGCGTTTCGGAGGGGGACGACGGAGTCGTGGAGGGCACGCACCGGGCGGATGTTCGCGAAGAGGTCGAGCCGTCGGCGCATTCCGAGCAGGATCTCGTCGGCGTGCCGCCCGTCCGGGACCCGCGGGTCGCCGAACGCCCCGGCAAGGACGGCGTCGAAATCGCGAGCGAGCATGTCGAAGGCGCCCGCGGGAATCGTCTCTCCCGTCGCGAGGAAGTGGTCGGCGCCCCAGGGAAAAGACGTTTCCGCCCCTCCGCACGCGTGAAGGACTTTCAGCGCCTCCCGTGTCGTCTCGACGCCGATCCCGTCGCCGGCGACGACCGCGATCCTCACGACGCCGTCGTCCTACGCTTCGAGCGAGAGGAGCGCCGCCAGCAGTTCGCCGCCGTCCGGGTAGCGGTCCGGCCGATGGCGCGCGAGCGATTTCATGAGGATGGCGACCTCTCCTTCCTTCAGAAACGGCGCGTAAGGGCGCGGATCGTCGGGATCGCGCTCGAGGCGGGCCACGAGGACGTCGTCGCCCACGTAGGGCCACCGCCCCGTCGCGAGCGTGTAGAAGGCGGCGCCGAGCGAGTAGACGTCGGAGGCGGGGCTCGGCATCTCCCCGCGCAGGACCTCGGGCGGGAAGAAGGCCGGACTGCCGATGAGCTTCGACGTGCCTCCCGCATCGGCCTGGGGAAGCGCGAGGCCGAAATCGAGGATCCGGAGCGTCCCGTGCTCGTCGAGGATGAGGTTCGCGGGCTTGAG
>DASVJU010000092.1:0-9477 GCA_036385755.1 Thermoanaerobaculia bacterium | reverse complement strand
CTCCCCCCTCGACTCCCGCGACCCCCGCGTCGCACGCGCGCTCCTCCTGCTGCCCCTCGGCTCGGAGAGGGCGCAAGATACTCTTAGAAAGTGGAAGACGAGTCGGGAGGAGCAGAGGCTCGCGAGCCGGCTGTTCTCTTTGTCCCTCTCCGGGCCGCGCCGACCGCCCACGCCCCGGGACGTCGCGGAGTTGCTGCGCCTCTCTTCCCCATTCGAAGAAGAATCTCTTCTCTTCCTCTCGGCGGCCGGAAACTCGCGCGCAAAGGACCTGGCCCGGGTCGCCCGCCGTGTCCTCAGCCGACCCGCCGCGCTCCGCCGGATCCTGAAGCCCGTCCGCCCTCTTTCACTCGAAGAAATTCAGCGCGCTCTCGATCTGAGAGAAGGAGCCGAACTGGGGCGAGGTCTTGCGGCGTTCGACCTCGCGCTCGCCGCGGGGGAGATCCGCGGCCCCGGCGCAGCGCGCGCGTGGCTCCGGGGGCGGCGCGCACTTGGAAACGCGCCTTCCGGCTGTTAATCTAAAGCGTCCTTTCAGCGGACACCGAACACCATGGACCTCACCGAGCTTCTGAAGTTCGTCACCAAGAAAGAGGCCTCGGACCTCCATCTGAAGCCCGGCCGTCCACCGCTCCTGCGGGTCAACGGACGCCTCGTCCCCCTGAAGACCGATCCGCTCTCGCCGAAGGAAATCGAGGACATGGTCCTCCCGATCCTGACGCCGTACCAGAGGGACAAACTCCAGCAGAACTACGCCGTCGACATCGGCTACGGCATCACCGGCGTCGCGCGCTTCCGCGGCAACATCTACCTCCAGCGCGGCACGTGGACCGCCGTCTTCCGCCGCATCCCCTACCAGATTCCGCAGGTCGCCGCCCTGAATCTGCCCGAGGTGATCGAGACGTTCGCCGACCTGCCCGCCGGCCTCGTCCTCGTGACGGGCCCGACCGGATCCGGCAAGTCGACGACGCTCGCCGCGATGGTAAAGCTCATCACGGAGCGCCATCCCGTCCACATCGTCACGATCGAGGACCCGATCGAATATCTCTTCCAGGACAACATGGCCTCCGTCTCGCAGCGCGAGATGGGGACCGACACCGTGTCGTTTCCGGAGGCGCTGCGCAACGTCATGCGGCAGGACCCGGACGTCATCATGGTCGGCGAGATGCGCGACTGGGAGACGATGTCGACCGCGATCACGGCGGCCGAGACGGGCCACCTCGTCTACTCGACGCTCCACACGAACAGCGCGTCACAGACGATCGACCGCATCATGGACTCGTGCCCGCCGGCGCAGCAGAACCAGGTGCGCCGCCAGCTCGCGCTCGTCCTCAAGGCCATCGTCTCCATGCAGCTCATCGACCGCGTGGACGGCAAGGGTCTCGTGCCCGTCGTCGAGGTCCTGATCAATTCGCCGAAGATCGCGAAGCAGATCGAGACCGGCGAAACGAAGGATATTCCCGAGGAGATCGAGAGCTCGGTCGCCTACTTCAGGATGCAGTCGATGAACCAGTCGCTCATCGCGCTCCTCGTGAACGGCGCCATCGACGTGAACGCCGCGATGAAGCTCTCGACGGACCCCGAAGACCTCTCCCTCAAACTCCGGAAGCTCTTCCCGAAGATCGAAGAGCGTGGCCGAGGAGGAATCATGTCCCCATCCGCGAACGACTTCTCCGCGATCACCGAGCTCATGGACGTGAAGCGCCTCTACGAGGAGCAGGAAGACAAGTGGAAGCAGCGCCTCGTCGAGAAGGACGAGCTCATTTCGTCGCTGGAAGCCGATCTCTCGGAGAGGGACCGGATGATCCAGGCCAAGGCCCAGCAGGGAGCCGAGGCCGAGAGCGAGATCCAGAGGGTCCGTGCGGATACCGAGCGGCAGCGCCAGGAGATGGCCGCGAAGGTCGCGCAGCTCAACGACCGCATCCGCGACCTGAACCAGAAACTCCTCGGCACCGGCGGGGCTCCTACGCCCGCCTCGACGCCTCAGGGTTTCTTCAAGCGCTGAGGGTCGCGAGCCAGCGTTTTTTCAGGCGACGCGCGTCCCTCGGCGCGTCCACGGCGTCCTCGATCTTCCAGACGGAAGCCCGCCGCCCGCCGAGCCCGACGCGGTGCGTCTCCAGGACGTCTCGCCGAAACACCGTCACGTCCACGCGGCTTCCCGGCTTGCGCTCCTTTTCGAGCCGAACGACCAGTTCCTCGGTCGCGCGGCGCCCTTCGACCGCCACCAGCAGGTCTCCCGCGTTCACTCCAGCGCGCTCGGCCGGACCTTCCGCGAGGACCTCCGTCACGACGAGCCCATTGTTCTCGACCTTCGTCTTCCAGCCGAAGGTCGAGCGGACGCGCGGAGGCTTCGCGCCCGTCACGCCCTCCTCGGCCTCGGCCACTTCGCCGAGCCGGAGCCCCGCGGCAAGGAGCAGCCGCGCAAGATCGGGCGTTCCCACGCCGCGCACGTAGCGGTCGAAAAAACGCCGGACGAGGGGGCGCGCGCGCGCGACGCGGATGGACGCCTCCTCGACGGCGCCCTCCGGATAGCCTTTTCCTTTTGCGGCCCAGGTCCGGAACAGCCGGCGCATGACGTCGTCCAATCCGCGTCTTCCGCCCGTCGCCCGCCGGAGCGTCAGGTCGAGGGCGAGCCCCAGCAGAGCGCCGCGCCGGTAGTAGCTCTCTGAAACGTTCGGCGAGTTTTCGTCCGGACGGTAGAAACGGATCCACGTGTCGAACGAAGCCATCTCGGCGCTCTGGACCTTCCGGCCCGGCGTCTCGAGATGGCCCTTCCAGTGGGTCGTCCACTGCTCGAAGGCCTGCGCCTCCGTGAGAAGCCCCGCGCGCACGAGCAGGAGCGCCTCGTAGTAGGACGTGAAGCCTTCGAGCGCCCAGAGGTCCTTCGTGTGGACCTCGCGCCGGTAGTCGAAGGGGCCGAAGGACTCGGGCCTGATGCGCTTCACGTTCCAGGCGTGGAAGAGCTCGTGCGAAAAAAGAAGCAGGGCCTCGCGATAGGACTTCTCGGGCCGAAACGCATGCGGGTCGAGCGCCACCGACTGCGAAGCCCGATGCTCGAGCCCCCCGCGCGCACCGGTCGCGAGATGGACGAGAAACAGGTAGCGCGGGTACGGAAGGCCGCCAAAGAGAGCCGCGGCCTCCCTGACGAGTTTCTTCAGGTCTCCGACGAGCCGGGCCGCGTCCTCGTTGCCTCCGCCCCAGAGCGCGAGCGTGTGCGGGACGCCCAGGACCGAAAACGAAAACGTGCGGTGAGTCCCGCACTCGAAGGGCGCGTCCACGAGCTCGTCGTAATCGGCCGCCCGGAAGACGCCGCCCTTCTCCGGCAGGGCCATCGACGTCTTCCAGCCGCGCGGAAGCCGGAAGGCGACCTCCTGCGGCTCTTCCTTGCGTCCTTCCACGTAGAAGAACAGGTTCGCCCCGTTCCCGTAGGCGTGCGAGGAGTCGAGATGCGACGTCCGCACCGTGAGCTCGTGGGCGTAGACGCGATAGTGAATGGAAAGAGGGGAAAGAGGATTTTCTTTGAAAGGAGAAGAGACACGCCAGGTGTTTTTCGAGATCTTCTCGACTCCGAGTCGGCGCCGGCCGCCATTCTCTTTCGCAGAAAAATCTCTTACGTGTCTTGCGAACTCGCGCACGAGGTAGGAGCCGGGGGTCCAGACGGGAAGGACGAGATCGAGAGTCGCTGCGCCCTTCGGGTCGACCTCCATCGTGATGTCGTAAAGGTGCGTTTCGGGCCGCGGCATCGCCACGGTGAATCGTGTCGTACGCATGGCGCCGAGAATAGCTCGTCGCTAACGGTCGAGGAACGCCAGGACGCGCCGCGCGAACGCGACCGGGCGCTCCGTGGGCGGCACGTGCCCGCACCGCGGGAGGATTTCGAGCCGCGCGTTCGGCAGGCCTCGCACGAGACGCCGGCCGGCCGCGAGCGGAAAGATGCGGTCGCGCGCGCCCCAGAGGACGAGCGTCTCGTTCGCGATCCGCGCGAGATCGCGAGGCCTCATCGCGTCCTCTCCCGCCGCCATCGACGCGACGAGTTTCATGAGCTGCGGCCGGTTCCTCCTTCGCCCCTTGTAGAGCGCGGCGGCGAGCGCGACGAGCGGATGCCCGAGAAGGCGGGAGTTCACGCTGGTCGCGAGGAGGCGCCGCGCGTCTTCGTAGCTGCCCGGCACGAAGGGCAGCGAGGTCGCGAGGAAACCGATGGTCTCGGCCACGGGCTGCCCCGCCGCGTCGACGAGGACGAGCCGCCTCACGAGGCGGGGGTGGTGACGCACGAGGTCGAGCGCCACCGCGCCGCCGAGCGAGTGCCCCAGGAGGTCGACGCGCCTCGGCCGATCGGGCAGGGCTTCGATGGCGCCGACGACGGCGTCGGCGAGCAGACGGATGCGGTACTCGACGCCCGGGCCGGAAGGCTTGTCGCTCCGGCCGTGCCCGAGCAAGTCCATCGCGAGGACGCGCCGCCGCCGTGCAAAAAGGGGAAACGTGAGCGCCCACTCGCCACAGTCCGCCCCGATGCCGTGCAAGAGAACGAGCGGCGGTACGTCCGCTGCGGGTGAGGGACGCGAGGGCCCGGCGTCGAGACAGCCCACGTGGAGACCGGTTGGAATCTGGAGACGCCGAAACTTCACAAACTCTAGTATTTCCTCATCAGGCCGACGACGACGCCCTGAACCTTGAGATCGCCCTCGGCGACCCAGATCGGCTTCATGCGCTCGTTCGCGGGCTGAAGCCTGATGCGGCCGTCGGACTCGCGGTAGAAACGCTTGAGCGTGGCCTCGCCGTTCAGGAGCGCCGCCACCATCTCGCCGTTCGAAGCCTTCTCGCGACGATTCACGACGACGTAGTCGCCGTCGTGGATTCCGTCGTCGATCATCGAGCTCCCGTTCACGCGTAGCACGTAGTTCTGCCCCTTGCGCGTGAGCACCTCGGGGACCGCGACCATCTCGCCCTCGGACTCGCTGTCCACTTCGATCGGCTGTCCGGCGGCGATTCGCCCCGCGAGCGGGATCTCGACGGCCCCGGCTCGCCGGTTCTCCTCGGCGAGCACGAGAGACCTTCTCTTGTTCCAGTCGCGGACGAGCACGCCCTTCTCGAGCAGAAGCTTGATGTGCTTCTGCAGCGTCCCGAACGAGGAATAGCCGAATTCCTCGCAGATTTCACGCTGGGTGGGCGAGAGACCCCTCTTCTGCCGGTAAGCGCGGATGAAATCGAGGATTTCTTTTTGCTTCGGAGTGAGAGTTAGTGCCATAAAAAATAAGGTTCTCTTCCGATATTTCCTAATATTCTAAGAAGAATATTAATATTCTTAGAATGAATAATGGACTTGGGTCTCGTACAACCACGTCACGCGCAAGATAGGCGTAAATCCATACCGCGTCAAGGAAAAATGCGATGCATGTCCTAGACTCACGGGGTCGTGCCCGAAACGAGCGTGCCGAAATCCGGGGGGACCGCGGTTCGCCGCGTCCTGCGGGGGGCGCTTCTCGTCTTCCTCGCCGCGCTCCTCTCGCTCGGCGGGATTCTCTTTCTCCTGAACCGGCCCTTCAGCGTCAACCCCGAGACTTTCACGGCCTCGCGCCTGACCTCGGGCAACCTGCTCTTCCCGGTGCAGGTGGCGGTCTTTCCGGAGCGCGTCGCGCGCCGTAAGCCGCGGTTCTTCGGACACACGGAGGATTCGATCTCGACCGAGCTCATCGCGTCCGTGAAGGTGCAGGCGGGAGTCGTCTTCGCGGACGTCGTCCTCGACACGGCCGGCGGTTCGCCCCCGGTCGTGATTCACGGGCTCTTCAAGAAGGACGCCGAACGGCTGCGCGAACGCATCGGCGCCGCGCGGGAAAGCCGGCGGAAGCCGCCGGCCTGATCTTTCTGCCTCATTTGTGCGAGCCGCGGTTTGGGGGAAAATCCGCAAGCCGAAAATCCGAAAAACAGATGGAGGAAACGGAATGAAGAACGCTCTCAAGATCACCGCTGCAGCGCTGTGCTGCCTCGCCCTCGTCGCCTGCAGCCAGAAGGGCCCCGCCGAAGCGGCACTCAAGGCGGCCGAGACCTCGATGAACGAGGTCAAAGCCGACGGCGCCAAGTACGCCCCCGAGCAGACGAAGGCCATCATGGTCTCCTACACGGCCGCCCAGGATTCGTTCAACAAGGGCGACTACAAGGCCGCAATGGAAGTCGCGCAGGGCATCCCGGCCAAGGCCAAGGATGTCGCCGCCGCCGTCGCCTCCAAGAAGGACGAACTCACGAAGACGTGGACCACCCTCGCGACCACGCTTGCGCCCCAGATCGAGCAGATCAGGACGAAGGTCGGCGAGCTGTCCGCCATGAAGAAGCTGCCCAAGGACATGGACGCCACCAAGCTCGAAGGCGCGAAGGCCGCGCTGGCCGACATCACGAAGATTTCGGGCGATGCCGCCGCGGCCTTCAAGTCCGGCAACCTGACCGACGCCGTCTCGAAGGGCAACGCCGTCAAGGCGAAGGTCGCCGACGCGATGGCCTCCCTCGGCCTCACGCCCGCTGCTCCGGCCGCTGCTCCGGCTCCCGCAGCCCCGAAAGCGAAGGGCTGAGCCCCTCCGAATCCCGGAACATCGAGGCCCGCGGTTTCCCGCGGGCCTCATTCTTTTTCGTCAGCTTCGGTAATCCGCGTTGAGCGAGACGTAGTCGTGCCCCATGTCGCACGAGAGCTTCCACGCCTTCGCCCGTCCGACCCCGAGGTTCACGACGATGGGAACACGCTCGCGAGAGAAGATCCGGGCGGCCTGATTCTCGCGATAGGGAGCCGGGAGTCCATTCCTCACGAGCGTCAGCGGACCGAGCGTCAGCGAGACGCGCTTCGGAGACAGGCGCGCGCCGCTCCGTCCGACGGCCGCGAGGATGCGGCCCCAGTTCGGGTCGCCCCCATGCAGAGCGGTCTTCACGAGCGGCGAGGTCGCCACCGCGTGCGCGGCCGCCTTCGCTTCGATTTCGGTGCGGGCGCCGACGATCGAGATCTCGAGGACCCGCGTCGCTCCCTCGCCGTCGCGCACCATCATCCACGCGAGCGCGCGGCAGACCCTCGTAAGAGCCGCGCGGAACGCGGCGCCCTCACCCGGCTTCCGGAGCTCGCGGCCACCCATCTCGCCCGACGCCATCACGAGGAGCGTGTCGTTCGTGGACGTGTCGCCGTCGACGGAAATCGCGTTGAAGCTCTCGTCCGCGGCCTCGCGAAGAGCCGCCCTGAGGTAGGCGGGGCTCGCCGACGCATCCGTCATGACGTACGCGAGCATCGTCGCCATGTTCGGGTGAATCATGCCCGCGCCCTTCGCGACGCCGACGACGCGGCCGCGCCGGCCGGCGAGGGTGAACGACGCCTGCGCCACCTTCGGACCGACGTCCGTCGTGAGGATCGCGTGCGACGCAGCCTCGAGGCCCGAGGCCGACAGGCGGATCTTCGCCGCGGGAAGCGCCGCGCGGATCTTCGCGTCCGGCAGGAGGACCCCGATCACGCCCGTGGACGAGACGAGGACTTCTTCTTTCGGGAACCCGAGGAGGGCGGCCGCGCCGTCGCGCACCCGGCGCGCCGCTTCCATCCCGGGCCTGCCCGTGATCGCGTTCGCGCAGCCCGCGTTCACGACGACCGCGCGCACGCGGCCGCCGCTCCTCTTCAGGTCCGCGGCGCCGAGAACGACGGGCGCCGCCAGGAACCGGTTCTTCGTGAACAGGGCTGCGGCGTTCGCGCCCTTCGCGGCGACGAGGAGGGCGAGGTCGGGACGCTTCTTGCGGATGCCCGCGCGGACCCCCGACGCAAGGAAGCCCTTCGGAAGCCTCACGACGCGCCTCCCGCGAGGCGCCGCACGGCGGCCTTCGCGGCGCGGGCCACCTGCCGCGGCGCGGTGCCGCCCGTGGAGTCCCTCTTCGCGAGCGCGCGCCTGACGTCCAGAGCCTGAAGATCCTGCGCCGTGATCTCCTTCGAGGGTCCGAGAGCCGCCAGCGTCGCGCCCAGCGCCTCGGCTTCCGCGATGCGGCGGCCGACGACCTCATGCGCTTCGCGGAAGGGCATGCCCCTGTTCGCGAGCGCGTCGGCGAGCTCGGTCGCGAGCAGACGGTCGTCGGAGGCCGCGAGCGCCATCCGCTCGCGGTCGAGCTGGAGACCCTCGACGAGACCCATGAGCGCCGGCAGGGCGACGGCGAGGACGCCGCGCACGCGGAACACCGGCTCCTTGTCGAGCTGGAGGTCCTTGTCGTACGCGAGCGGCAGGCCCTTGAGCAGCGCGAGGAGCCCGGTCAGCTCGCCGATCGCGCGGCCGGCATGTCCGCGGGCGAGCTCGAGCACGTCCGGGTTCTTCTTCTGCGGCATCCGCGAGGAGCCCGTCGCGAGGGCGTCCGGAAGCGCGGCGAAGCCGAATTCGTCCGACGTGAAGGCGATGAGATCCTCCGCGAGCCGGGAGAGGTGGACGAGGAGGAGCGTCGCGGTGAAAAGAAATTCCGCCGCCGCGTCGCGGTCGGAAACGGCGTCGAGCGAATTTGCCGTGGGGCGGAGGAAGCCGAGGCTCCGGGCGAGCGCCTCGCGATCGATCGGGAGAGGCGTGCCCGAGAGCGCGCCCGACCCGAGCGGGCACTCGTCCGCGCGAGACGCGGCGTTGTCGAAGCGGCCCGCGTCGCGCCGGAGCATCTCCACATAGGCGAGGCACCAGTGGCCGAACGTGACGGGTTCGGCGCGCTTCATGTGCGTGTAGCCCGGCATGGGCGTCGCGGCCTCGGCTTCCGCGCGCCGCGCGAGCACGAGCGCGAGCGCGCGTGCGAAGGCCGCGCCTTCGGCGAGGGCTTCCTTGACGTACAGGCGGACGTCGGTCGCGACCTGATCGTTCCGCGAGCGTCCCGTGTGCAGCTTCCCGGCGAGCGGACCCACCTTGGCGGCGAGGCGGGACTCGACGAAGGAGTGAACGTCCTCGTCGTCCGCGTCGTGCGGCACGCCCGTCTTCGCGACCTCGACGCCGATCTCCTCGAGGCTGGCCACGAGCTTCTTGACGTCTCCCGGAGACAGCACGCCCGCGGCGCCGAGCGCCTCGGCCCAGGCGATCGAGCCGCGCAGGTCTTCGGCGAGGAGCGCGCGATCGAACACGAACGAGTCGTTGAAGGCGCGGAGGGCTTGCGCGGGGGGTTCGGAGAAGCGCCCTCCCCAGAGCTGGCGACGCGTCAACGTCTCACCCTTCCCCGGAAACGACGGCCTGATACGTCGTTCCGGCCTTCAGGCGCAGGCGGCCCTTCGTGGGCAGGCCGAAGAGGCGGATGAATCCGGCCGCGTCGGCGGGCGTGTAGCCGCGCATGTCGAACGACGCGAGGTGCGCCGAGTAGAGCGCGTGGGGCGATGTGCGGCCCACGACGGACGAAGAGCCCTTGAAGAGCTTGAGCGTGACGTCGCCGGTCACCGTCGGCATGAGCGCGTTCATGAACGCGTCCAGCGCCTCGCGGAGCGGCGAGAACCACTGCCCGAAGTAGACGAGCTCGGCA
>DASVJU010000091.1:0-2476 GCA_036385755.1 Thermoanaerobaculia bacterium | reverse complement strand
GACGAAGAAGTCCGTCAAGGGCTACGTTCCCGAGACGACCTGGAGCGGAAGCGGCGGCGGCAAGAGCATCCTCTTCACGCGTCCGCCCTGGCAGAACACTGCCGGTCTGCTCGCCGACAACGCCCGTTACGTGCCAGACGTCTCGCTCGCCGCCTCGACCCGAACGCCCTATCTGTTGATCCAGGGACACACGACGGGCACGACCGGCCTCGTCCTCGACTATGGCGGAACGTCGTTCTCGTCGCCGGCCTTCGCCGGGATCGCGGCGCTCATGTCGCAGAAGGCCGGCACCCGCCTCGGCAACCTGAATCCGCTCCTCTACGCCATCGGGGCCGTTCAGTACGGGACGTCGAGCGCCCCGCCCCTGGGCTCGGGGCCGCTCCACGACATCACGACGGGCAGCAATTCGTCCAACGGCGTCCCGGGATTCGCGGCGGGCCCGGGCTACGACGCCGCGACCGGCCTCGGCTCTGTCGACGCCTCCGCGCTGGCGTCGGCACTGCCGGCTCCGGCTCCCGGCACGACGGACTTCACTTTCGGCGCGAATCCCGCGACGCCTGCTCTCGCCTTGGGCGGAAGCGTCGTCGTGAACCTCGCGCTCACCCAGATCGGCACCGCCGACGGCGACGCCGTTGCGGCGGTGACTCTCAGCGGACTTCCCCCGGGCGTGACGTCCGAATTCAGGCCGGGGAATCCCGCGAGCCCGGCGACCGGAGTTCTCTCGCGCGCTCAGGCCGCGACACTGACGCTGAGCGCTTCGAGCGGCGTCGCAGCGGGCACGTATCCCCTGAATCTACAGGCCACGTCCGGATCGGTCCTGCGCCGTCTCACGCTCTTCCTTACGGTCGGAGGCGCGGCGGGAGCGCCTCCTTCGGGGGTGGTCGTGCAGGCGCCGGTCGTCCTGGACGTCTTCGGCGCGGCTTCCTCCCACTACACGTCGGACTTCGTGGCGGTGAACCGGAGCGCCTCCGACGCGACGCTCGTCCTCCTCTACGTCCCTGCATCGGGCACTCCCGGCGTCGGCGGACCGGCGGTCGCGCACGTGCTCCCCGCCGGACGGCAGCTCTACGTCCCCGACGTCATCGCGTACCTCGCGGCCAACGGATGGGCTCTGCCTTCGGACGGCTCCGGCAAGATCGGAACGTTTTTCGCGACGTTCGTCGGCGTGAACGACCCGGCCTCGGTCTTCGCCGGGTCGCGCACGTCCACGCCGAATCTCTCGGCCTCCGTCGGCGGTGCCTTCGGAACGTTCGCGTCCGCTATCCTCGCGGGAAGCGCCACGGCCTCGACGGACGCGTGGATCTACGGCCTGCGCGAAAACGCCTCGTTCCGTTCGAATCTCGCGATCGTCCACGCGCCTGGCGCGGCGTCCGGCGCGACGTCGGGGCCCGTCTCCCTCGAAATCCAGCTCTATGACGGCGACAGCGGCGCGCCCGTCGGGACGCCGCTCGCGCGCACGCTCCAGCCGGGCGAGTTCGCGCAGGTCAACGCCATCCTCACCTCCACGCCGACGGGCGTCACGAACGGCTACGCGCGCCTGAGACGCACCGCCGGGACCGACCGCTTCATCGCATACGGCGTCGTGAACGACGGGGGCAGCGCCGGAGGCGGCACGTCCGACGGCAGCTTCCTGGTCGCGAACGCGACGGAGGGCCTGATCCCCATCCTCCTCGACCTGCCCGGCGCGACGCATTTCACGAGCGACATCACGCTCACGAACCCCACGCCGTCGCCCGTGACGGTCACGCTCACGTACACGGCCTCGACGGCGTTTTCGGGGCAGGGCAGCGGCACGAAGGCCGTTCAACTCGCCGGGCGCCAGCAGCTCGTCCAGGCGAACGCGCTCGCCTACCTGCGCGGGCTCGGGCTCGCGATCCCGGCGACGGGCAATCAGGGCGGCACACTTCTCGTCGCCGGCGCCGTCGCGCTCGCCCGCACGTCGAACCCGAACCCCGACACGACGGTGGGCGGGTCGTACGGGCTGTCTTATCCGGCGCTCGCGGCCACCGCGCGGGCGAAGAGTGAAGCGTGGGTCTACGGGCTCAGGCAGGATGCGAACGTGCGCAGCAATCTCGCGATCGCCGACGCCCGGATCGGCGGCGCCTCCGTGTCGTATGTCGTCGATGTCTTCGACGCCGACACCGGCGCCTCGACTCCGGTCCAGACGATGACGATCCCGCTCGAGGGTGGCCAGTGGAACCAGGTGAACGGCATCCTCGGCGGGGCCGGAATCGCGCACGGGTACGTGCGCGTGCGCCCCTCCTCCGGCACATCCGACTTCGTCGTCTACGGCGTCGTGAACGACGGGCCGACCGCGGGCTCGCGGACGTCGGATGGCTCGTACATCCCGATGGTCGTCATCAACTGATATCCTCGCCCCGACTCGGGCCGGACAGGCGGTCGCCGCTCTCGACGCTTCGGCGGAAGGAGGGGAGGAAAGTCCGGACTCCCGCGGGCAGCGTGCCGGAGAAATTCC
>DASVJU010000090.1:0-3089 GCA_036385755.1 Thermoanaerobaculia bacterium | reverse complement strand
GGCGCGCCGGCCTGCGAACCGTCCGGCCCGTAGTACGTGACGCGCAGGACGATCGTGTCGCCCGCGTCGCCGCGATTCACGACCGCGAGGTTGGACCTCTGTTCGGCGTTCTGCTGGAGCCCCTGGATCGTCGCGGACGAGGTCGCCGACTCGCCGAGCGTGAGCCCGGTGTAGAAGAGCCCGAACGTCCCGCCGCCGTGCGCCCCGATGAATGTGCGCGCGCCCGCCGCGAAGGACGACGCGGTCCCCGTCGACGCCTTGAGGTCGAGGGGCCCTCCCGCGTCGCCGGCAGACGGCACGGCGATGCCGGCCTGCCGCAGGAACGCGAGCGCATCCGGGGCGATCCGCTGCTCGTTCGGCGCCAGCGTCACGGCACCCGTCCCGGATCCGGCGCCCGATCCCAGCTGCGGCGAGGCTTTGTACGTCATCGTGAGGGTCAGAGGCGACGAGGTCAGGTTCGTGAGCGTCAGCTCGGAGGCGTACCCCGCGACGGAAAGGACGATCGGGACGAGCCGGTCGGCCGGAGAGGAGTCCGGCACGAGGGGCGGAATGAACGAACCGTCCGACGTGATCGCGTCGTTCAGGACTCCGTACGCCGAGAACGTGCTCGTCCCGGACGTGCGCGTGACGATCGCGACGCCCGACGCCGCGCCCGTGCCGGAGAGCGGTGTGTTGACCTGCGTCCAGCCGTACGGACCGAGGCCCGTGTCGAACGCGTTCAACTGCTGGCCCGTCGGGCCGAGAAGGACGGTGTGGAGCGTGACCGGTCCGCCACCCGTGTTCACGAGCGCGAGGTTCGAGCGCTGCGATGCGCTCTGCTGGAGGCCGAAGACGGTGAGGGTGTCCGTCACGACCGGAGAGGAGAGGTAGAAGAGTCCGAACGTCCCGCGGCCGCCCGACGGATCGGCCGTGAACGTCCGCGCGCCGAGGAAGAGCCCGCTCGTCGAGGGCGTTCCCGAGAACGTCGCCGAAAGCGTCCCGACGCGCGCGGAGGTCCCCGATGGGATCGGGAGCCCCTGCCCGCGCAGCCACGCGAGGATCCCGGGCAGGATCCGCTGCTCGCCGGGCCCGAGCGTGAGCCGCGCGAAGCCCGAGCCGCCGCCGAGAGACGCGTTGTACGTCAGGAGGACGTCGACGGGAGCCGCGAGGCGGGACGCGACCGTGACCTCCGAGGTGTAGTAGCTCCCTCCGGCGCCCGCCGTCTCGAGGACGACCGGCAGGACGAGCGATGCCCCGGTGAGAGCCGGGCGCGTCACGACGACATTCCGCGTCGCCTTCGCGACGGAGCCTCGGGAGTCGACTCCGGTCAGCGTCACGGTGAACGCGCCCGTCGCCCCGAAGGCGTGGCTCGCCGCCGCTCCCGCGGCGCCGGACGACGCGTCGCCGAAGTCCCAGGAAAACGCGATCGTGCCTCCGGCGACGGAGGGTGCGCCTGTGCCCTGGAACGGGACGGGAACGCCCGCCTCGACCGTGAGATCGGCGGCGGGCGCCTGGATCTGGACCGAGGGCGGAGTCCCCACGGTGACCGTCTTCGTGACGACCGCCTCGGCGCCGATCGCGTCGCGGGCGTCGAGGACGACGGTGTGATTCCCGTCCGACGGTCTGCTCTGGATGCTCGCGCCGGACTGAGCCGAGCCGTCCACCGTCCAGGAGTAGGTGTAGGGAGGAGTTCCCGCCGCCGTCGCGGTCAGCGTGATCGAGGCTCCGCTCGGCGGAGACATGGGCGTGACGGTGAAATCCGCCGACAGGAGCTGGGGGGGAGGCACGGCCTCCGCTGCCCGGCAGGCGTCGCCGACGCACGCGTCGAAACGGTTCAGGTACGCCACGAGGGAGGCGGCGATCGCAGGATCGACCTTCGCGGCGACGTTCGTCAGCTCGTATGGGTCCGACGAGACGTAGAGCTCTTTCTCGCCGGATTTGTACTCCACGTACTTGTAGCCGGGCGCCTGGAATCCGTAGTAGCTCGGGATCGGGACGGTCGTGGCGAGGTCCTGCTTGTCGAGCGGCTCGCGAGGCGTGCCGGCGAGCACATCGGGCGGGTCGAACTCGCCGGTCCCGAACTCCTCGAGGAAAAAGGCCTGACGCCAGTTGCTCGCCGGCGCGCCGCGGAGAAGCGGTGCGAGGGAGCGCCCGTCGGAGAACGAGAGCGGCGGCACGCCGGCCAGCTCGGCGAACGTCTCCGCGAGGTCCAGGTCCGCGGTGTACTCGCTCCTCACGACGCCGGCCGGGACGCCGGGGCCACGGACGACGAGCGGCACGTGGATGTCGGTCTCGTACGGCGTGTACTTCCCGGGCAGGAGACGGTGCTCGCCCATGTGGTAGCCGTTGTCCGAGGCGAAGACGAGGTACGTGTTCGCGAGGCGGCCGGCCGACGACAGCGTGTCGATGAGCGTCGCGATCGCCTCGTCGACGGCCTGGAGCGCCTGGAGCCGCATCCGGTAGTCCGAGTCGATTCCCGCGATGTCCGCCTGGGTGAGAAGCGGCTTGCTGCTGATGTAGGCGGGCTTCTCGCTGACGTCCGACTCGTTGAACGACGGGAAGTGCGGCGCCGTGACGCCGGGGAACAGGCCCGCGTGCCGGGGCGCCGGCGTGTACGGCATGTGCGGCGCGTACGTCGCGAAGTACATGAAGATCGGCGGCGTGCCCGGAGCCCGCCGGATGAAGTCCACGGCCTTGCCGAGATAGACGTCCGTGCCGTAGTCGGCGGGCGTGCTGCCGTACGGGAACTTCTGGCCGTTCTCGTTGAGCGTGTAGCTGTACTCGCTGTATGGGTCGCCCGAGACAGGGCTGTACCACTCGTCCCAGCCGGGCGGGACGTACAGACCGGCAGCCGTGTCCGGATATCCGTTGAGGTACTTGCCGAACAGCGCGGTCCTGTACCCGGCGCCGTGCAGGAGGGTCGCGACGGTCGATGCCTCGACGTTCTCGTTGTAGGCCTTCTCGAATCCGCCGCTCGGCAGCGAGTTTCCGAGAACCCCGGTGTTGTGCGGGTACTGGCCGCGCAGGATCGTCGTGCGCGACGGGCAGCAGAGCGAGAGCGGGACCATGTTGTTCGGGAACGACGTGCCGCGGGCGACGAGGAGCTCCTG
>DASVJU010000089.1:0-10680 GCA_036385755.1 Thermoanaerobaculia bacterium | reverse complement strand
CCCGCGGCGATCACTGGGAGGATGAGGGCCTTCCGCTTCATCACGAGCCTCCGTGCATCGAGAGATTCCAGAGATACGCCGAGGATTGGACCGACGAATAGAGAGATTGACGCAAATGGAGTTTATTCCCCACGAAAGGCTCTGTCAAATAGGGGGTTATGGCCGAGAAGTGAGGTTGCGTCGCCGGCGAAAAACGCGCGAGGGCGCGAAACGATTCAGATGAGCCCACCGGTGCGCGCGAGGACGCGGACGTGTTCCACTGCTGCCGCCGCCGTCGCCCCGGGGTCATAGCCGCCCTCGAGGAGCGACACGATCCGGCCTCCCGCGAATGTCTCCGCCACGTCCTCGAGCGCGCGCGTCATCCACGAGAAGCCCTCCCTCGAGACCCGCATACCGCCGATCGGATCGAAGCCGTGGGCGTCGAAGCCCGCGCTCACGAGCACGGCTTCGGGGCGGAATCGTCCGGAGAGCCTCTCGAGCGCCGACGCGAAGCCACCCGCGTACGCCGCGTCTCCCGCTCCCTGAGGCAGCGGCACGTTTTTCGTCGTGCCTCGGCCGCGGCCGGCCCCCTCTTCGTCGGCCGCGCCGGTGCCCGGGTAGAACGGATACCGGTGCACCGAGAGGTAGGCGACGCGCCCGTCCTCCCAGAACAGTTCCTGCGTGCCGTTGCCGTGGTGCACGTCGAAATCGGCCACGAGGACGCGCGAGAGGCCATGATGTTCGATGAGATCCTTCGCGGCGATCGCGATCGTGTTCAGGAAGCAGAAGCCCATGGCGCGCGCTTGGAGCGCGTGATGGCCCGGCGGCCGCGCCGCCACGAAGACCGAGGCCGCGCGCCCCGCGACGACCGTGTCGGTCGCCGCGAGCGTCAGCGATACGGCGCGCAGCGCAGCCTCGAAAGTGGCGGCCGAGATCGGGTTGTCGGGACAGTCGAAGAGAGAGAACGGCCCCGGGGCTCCCTCCGGCGCGCTCCGGCACAGGTCCGCGAGCCGCTTCACGTAACCGGCGTCGTGCACGCGCTCGACCGCTGCCCGTGTCCTCTCGGGAGCGTCGGGCGCCTCGATGCGCCGCCCGTCCTGCCGCAGCGCGTCGACGACGACCTCGACCCGGTGCGCCGTCTCGGGGTGATACGGACCCGTGTCGTGCCGGAGCGTGACGGGATCGAAATACACCGGGACGGACCGCACGTTCCGAATCTACTCCAACCGTGGGCTACCATCGACGCATGACCCGGAAGAACCGAGCTCTTCGTGTCGCGATCTCGCTCGGGCTCGCGGCGCTCCTCCTCGTCCTGTTCTTCAGGACCCTCGATTTCGCGGCCGTGGGCCGGGCCATCGCCGCCGCACACGTCCCGTGGCTCGTCGTCGCCACGTCCGCCGGCCTCCTCGGCACGCCGCTCCTCAGGTCGTGGCGGTGGGGGCTCCTCCTGAGGAAGGCCGGGCGCCCCTCCTTCCTCGAGCTCAACTCGGCGACGTCCATCGGCTTCGCCGCCTCGACGCTGCTTCCGGCGCGCGCCGGCGAGATCGTGCGTCCCGTCGCCCTCGCGAAGAACGGCGGGCTTCCCATCGCGCCGTGCCTCGCCTCCATCGCCCTCGAGCGCCTCATCGACCTCGTGACGGTCATCGTGCTCTTCGTCGCGTACGCGGTGGGCTGGGCGCCGGCGGGAATGGGCGGCGAAGAAACGGGGCGATTCGAGCTCCTGCGCCGCTCGGCGTTTCTGCTCGGAACCGGCACGCTCCTCGGCCTCGCCTTCCTCGGATTTCTGGCGGCGAAGCCCGCGCGCGTCGACCGCCTCGTGAGGCCGTTCCTCCGGCCCCTGCCGGACCGCATCGGCGCGAAAATCGAGTCGATCCTCCACTCGTTCCTCGACGGCCTCGGCGCGCTCGGCACCGTGCGCGACGTCCTCGTCGTGGCGGGGGCATCCTTTCTCCTCTGGTTGCTCATCTCCTTCCAGATCTGGTCCACTCTGCGCGCGTTCGACCTCGTGTTCCCGTTCCCCGTCGCGTTCTTCGTGCTCACGTGGGCAGTCCTCGGCCTCGCCATCCCGACGCCGGGCGGCGTGGGCGGCTACCACGCGGCGGTCGCGTATTCCCTGATCGGGTTCTATGGCGTTTCCAAGAACACGGCGGCGGCGTTCGCACTCGTCTCGCACGCGCTCTCGTTCGTACCGATCACGCTCGTCGGCCTCGTGTTCCTCGTGGCTGGCGGCTTCAGCCTGAAGAGCCTGGCTGACGAGCCAGTGCCATCGAGTAGTCCGAGCCCCACACCTGCAGATTCGACTCCAGCATCTCGACCCCGAGTTTGAAGAAGCCGGTGTGATCGAGCCCCGCCTGCCACACGACCCGGCAGTGGCAGTGCACGCGCGTGCGCACGTTCTCGAGCTCGAAGATGTCCTCCACCGTTATGTTCCGCTGCGCGTACAGGAGCGCTCCGTGACTGTTCACGATCAGTGTCGATCCGATGAACCTTTGCCCTTCCCAGCGCAGTCCGATCGGAATCCGGAGCGCGACGCGCGGACTCCGACGCAGTTCATGGTACGCAGCAGGATCGAGCACGGGAGAGACCTCCGAACGGCCATTATCGCCGACGACGGCCGGATGACTAGGACGCGCCGTTGCCTTCCTTCTTCTTCGGGGGGGCCGCTTCGTTGATCCGGTCGTGACACGACTTGCAGATGAAGCTGTTCAGCGAGGCGACGAAATTCCACTCATCGGACTGGTCCGCGTCGCAGAAAAAGCACCGCCGCCGCCGGCGCGGCACGACGGTCTCGTCGAACGGTTCAGGTTTGTCCGTCACGCTGGGGGAAGTTTGGGCGAGAAAGGCGCGGAGATCAAGGGCGGGGCGGGGCCCTTCCGCTCCCATCGGCGACAATTCCCGCCATGACGAATGCCCGCCGGACATTCCTCAAGGCGGCCCGCGAAAAGCGCGAAGGGCGCAACCCAGTGGACGCTGGACCCGTACTTCATCCGTGAGGTCGACCGCGAGACTCGGGTCCCTGGCGCTCGCGGCGCTCGGCGCGCTGTCCGGGTGCTCGGCTCTCGAGCCGGCTCCGGGCCACAGGCTCTCCACCAACCGCTGGAATGCCCTGGTCGCGCGCCGCGGCGTCACGCCCGCCGAAGCCCCGAACCCGATGGACGCGACGCCGCCCATGATGGTGGCCGCAAAGGAGCTCGGCGGCGTGGGTGGCGCCGACGAGATGAGGCTCAATCGCCTGCATGCCGCGCTTCTCGACGGGCGCGCCTTCACGTTCGAGTACGAGAAGAGCTCCACGTTCTCGGCGGCCGACGCCTTCGCGAACCGCCGGGGGAACTGCGTTTCCTTCACGAATCTCTTCATCGCGCTCGGGCGTTCCCTCGGCATCCGCCTGCAGGCCGCGCTCGTCTCGGCCCGCGGCGTCTCGGAGCGCGCGGGCGACCTCATCGTGACCTACAACCACATGGTCGCCGTCTACTCGATCGCGCCGGGCAAAACGAAGTTGTACGACTTCTACCGGACGGGCGAGGGGCCGGGCGAGAGGGTCTCTCTTCTCGACGACCTCTCCGTGGCGGCCATCCGCGCGAGCAACGACGGCGTCGCGCACCTCGCCCGCGGCGAGCCCGCGGAGGCCGAGCACGACCTCGAGATCGCCGTGAAGCTCGGCCCGCGACTCGGTTCTCTCTACGCGAACCTCGGCCTCGCGAAGTGGCGGAACGGGGACGTCGCGGGGGCTTTCGCGGCGCTCCGGAAGGGGCTCGAGGCCGAGCCCCACAGCCCTCCCCTCCTTCAGAACCTCTCGGCTCTCTACCTCGACCAGCAAAGGCCCGCCGAGGCGCGCGCCGCGCTGGCCGCGCTCGACGTCCAGCACGCCTCCCCGTACGTTTTCATCGTGCGCGGGGACCTCGAGATGCGCGGGGGCAACGTCAAGGGCGCGCTCCGGAACTACCGGGAGGCCGCGAGCCTGGACGGCAAGCTCGCGGAGCCGTGGATCGGGATCGGGCGTGCCGAGATCTCCCGCGGGCGCCCCGACGCCGCGCGCAAGGCCGCGAAGAAAGCCCTCAAGCGGGATCCCAGGAGCGCAGACGCGCAGCGCCTCCTCGACGAGATCCGCTGAGGGCCGGGCCGACGCGTTCCGGGAGTGGCCGAAACAGCCTAGTAGGGCATCTCGTCGTCCTCGAGCCCGAAGTAATGCCCGAGCTCGTGGACGATCGTGTCCTTGATCTCCTTCACGGCCTCCCGGCTGCTGCCGGTGTTGCGGAGGATGGGGCCGCGGAAGACGACGACCTGCGGGGGAAGTCCGGGGATCATGTCCCACGTCATCTCCGTGCGCATCGGGCCGCGGTAGATGCCGAAGAGATCCTCGTCGTCGGGCGTGTCCGTCAGCTCGTAGTCCTCGTCCGTCGGCTCGTCCTCGACCGCGATGGCGACGTTCTCGATTCGCGTCCTGAACTCCTCCGGCAGCTCGGCGATCGCCCTGGCGACGAGCTTCTCGAACTCGGCGCGGGAGAGACGGGGAGGGCGGGCCACAGGGCGCTCCTCGTCAGACCCGGAACAACCGCCGGAAGTTCTCGGTCGTGACGCGCGCGATTTCTTCGACGGCGACGCCCTTGGCCTCGGCGAGGCGCGCGGCGGTGCGCGGGAGGTAGCTCGACTCGTTCGGCTTGCCGCGGAACGGCGCGGGCGCGAGGTACGGCGCGTCCGTCTCGAGGAGCGTCGAGGCGAGCGGGAGGGCGGCCGCGGCCTCGCGCACGTTTTCGGCCGACTTGAACGTGAGCATCCCCGAGAAGCTCACGAGGTAGCCGAGGGCGAGAGCGCGCTCCCCCGTCGCGACGTCCGCGCAGAAGGAGTGGAACACGCCGCGCGGCGTCTGCGGCGACCCGGGGTATTCCTTTTCGAGGATGGGCAGGAGGTCGGCCTCGCTGAGCCGGTTGTGCAGGAGGACCGGGAGGCCGTGCTCCTTCGCGAAGCGCAGCTGCGCGGCGACGACGCGCTTCTGGACGTCGCGCGGCGAGTGGTCGTAGTGGTAGTCGAGGCCGATCTCCCCGACCGCGACGACTTTCTTGGACGCGCACAATTCTTCGAAGACCCTGAGATCCCGGTCTTCGTCGAAGTCCTTCGCCTCGTGCGGATGGAACCCCACGGCCGCATAAACGCCGTCGTGCGCTTCGGCGGTCTCGACCGCGCGTCTCTGGTCGCCCGGTTCGGTGGCGGGCACGAGGATGCGCGTGACCCCCGCGTCCCGCGCACGCGAGATGAGATCCCTCACCTCGGCCGCGCTCGGCGCACGCGGCGCGCCCTTCATCTCGCCTCCTTCGAAGACCATCGTGAGATGGCCGTGCGAGTCCGCGAGCTCGAGCATCTTCAGCGCAGAACCGAACCGGACGGGGACGGATGCCGCGCGTAGAAGGCCACGATCGCGTCCCAGGCCTCGGCCGCATTCTCGGCCCAGGAGATGAGGCCGAGGTCTTCGGGGGCGATCCCGCCCTCGTCGACGAGCATCTGCCAGTTGATGAGCTTCTCCCAGTAGGCGCGGCCCACGAGGACGATCGGGACGCGCTTCATCTTCCCGGTCTGGACGAGCGTGAGCGTCTCGAAGAGCTCGTCGAGCGTGCCGTAGCCGCCGGGGAAGGCGACGAGGGCGCGGGCGCGCATGAGAAGGTGCATCTTGCGGATGCCGAAGTAGTGAAACTTGAAGCACAGGGATGGCGTGATGTACGCGTTCGGCCACTGCTCGTGCGGAAGCTGGATGTTGAAGCCGACCGACTTGGCCCCGGAGTCCCAGGCGCCGCGGTTCGCGGCCTCCATCGCGCCCGGACCGCCGCCCGTCGTGATGACGAAGTCGCACATCCCGCTGGCCTGGCACGCCGAGACGATGCGCCCGAACTCCCGCGCCTCCTCGTACCAGCGGTCGCCTTCCTTGAGGCGCGCGCCGCCGAACACGACGACCGTGGTCCGGATGCCCTCCTGGTCCATCTGGGTATCGGCCTTCTCGAGCTCGAGCATGAGCCGCACGCCGCGCAGCTCGCGGCGGGCGAGAAACACGAGGTCCTGTTGCGCGAGCACGTAGGTCGGCGACGCGAGGCACGCTTCCAGGTTCGCTTTCGCGGCCGGATCGGACGGCACCGGCGGCGACGGCGGCAGCGGGCGGTGGTTGTTGCCGTTCCCGCCGTCGCCCGCGCCGCCGCCGTTCGTGTCGGCCATTACTTGACCTTCGCCCCCGAGGGAACGGACGGGTCGACCATGAGGAGTGACGGTTCGCCCGTCCCGGGGAGCGTCGCGGCGAGGATCATGCCGTTCGACTCGACGCCCATGAGCTTCGCGGGCGCAAGGTTCGCGACGAAGACGAACTTCCTGCCGACGAGCTGCTCGGCCGTGTAGGCCAGCGCGATACCGCCGACGATCGAGCGCGTCTCCTCGCCGATCTTCACGGTCATCTTCATGAGCTTCTTCGATTTCTCGACCTTCTCGGCGGCGATGACTTCGCCGACACGCAGGTCGAGCTTCAGGAAGTCGTCGATCGGGATTTTGGCTTCGGACGAAGAGGGGACGGGAGAAAGATTCTTAGAAGGTGAAGAGGAAGAGACTGCCGCCTCGGGCACTGTCAGCGCGCCCATGCTGCCGCAGGCCGCCGGCGACGGTGCGGGCGAGCCGGCAGCACTCGTCGAGGCACCCCCCGCGGCGCCCGCCGGCAACACACCATTCGAAGAAATCTTCTCTTTCTCTTCTTCCACGGAATTCTCCTTCGAAGCGCCGCCCTTGGATTCGCTTCTGGAAGCAAAATACTCTTTCGCGTCCGCCCGCGGAAACAGCGGCGGAGCCTGCGGGAGCGGGGCGTTCAGCGGGAGACCGCTCCACGCGAGGTCGGAGTCGCGGACATCCTCGGCCTTCTTCTCGACGCCGAGCCGCCGGAAGATTTCCGTCGCCGTGCGGGGCGCCATGGGCGCGAGCATGCATGCCGCGATACGCAATGCCTCGAGGCAGTCGCTCAGGATTCCGGACCGGAAGTCGAAGAGTTCTTCAAATGAGTAATCCGGCCGGGAACGCCAGGGCTCGTTCGTCGTGATGTAGCTGTCGATGGCTCCGAGGAGCGCGCGAATCTCGCCCGCCGCGTCCTGCAGCCGGTAGCCCTCGAACGCCGCCCGCCAGCGCGAAACCGAGGCTGCGGCTGTTTCTGGCCATTCGAAGGAATTCTTCTTCGTGTTCCTCTTCGGCGGCGTCTTACCTTCGAAGAAATCTCTCGTCATCTTCACGGCGCGCGAGAGCGTGTTCCCGAGGCCGTTCGCGAGGTCGGCGTTGTAGACGGACAGGAAGTCCTCGTCGGAGAAGTTCGCGTCCTGCCCGAACGACATCGCGGCGAGAAAGTGCCAGCGCAGCGCGTCGACGCCGAAGGACTTCACGAGCTCGTCCGGGCGCACGACGTTGCCCACCGACTTCGACATCTTCCGCGCGTCCCTGAGCCACCAGCCGTGGCCGACGACCTGGCGCGGCACCGGCATTCCGGCCGACATGAGGAACGCGGGCCAGTAGACGGCGTGGAAGCGGAGGATGTCCTTGCCGATGACGTGGACGCCCGGCCAGTAGCGCTCGTAGAGGGACAGATCGCCGGAGCCGAAACCGAGCGCGGTGACGTAGTTCACGAGCGCATCGAGCCACACGTAGACGACGTGGCCCGGCCGCCCCGGGAACGGGAGGCCCCACGAGATGGACGTGCGCGAGACCGAGAGGTCCTTGAGGCCCGCCGCGACGAAGGAACGCACTTCGTTGAGGCGCGACTCGGGGAAGACGAACGGCTTGCCGTCCACCCCCTCCGCGTAGAGCTTCAGGAGCCGGTCGCCGTACTTCGAGAGGCGGAAGAAGACGTTTTCTTCCTTCTGCCACTCGAGCGTCGTGCCATGGACGGGGCACGTGCCGTCCACGACGTCTTTCTCCGGGTAAAACGCCTCACAGGGCGGGCAGTACCAGCCCTCGTGAGAGGCCGTGTAAAGGTCGCCCGCTGCGTCCAGCCGCCGGATGATCTCCTCGACGCCCTTCCGGTGACGGGGCTCGGTCGTCCGGATGAAGTCGTCGTTCGCGATCCCGAACTCCTGCCAGAGGTTCCGGAACGTGGGGGCGTGCCGGTCGGCGATGACGATCGGGGCGACGCCTTCTTTCCTCGCGACCTTCTCGATGTTCTGGCCGTGCTCGTCCGTCCCCGTCAGCATCCGCACGTCCTCGCCGCGCAGGCGCCAGTAGCGCGCGAGCGCGTCCGTTACGACCGTCGTATAGAGATGCCCGATGTGGGGCCGGTCGTTGACGTAGTAGATCGGGGTCGTGAAGTAGCGGGACGCCATGAACCGACGAGGATAACCCGCGGTCCGCGTCAGCCGCGCATCGCGGCCACGGCCTCCGCGATCCGCCCGCCGATTGCGAGGGACGCGGTCGCCGCAGGCGAGGGCGCGTTCAGGACGTGGACGATCCGGCCGTGGGGCACGAGGATGAAGTCGTCCCCGAGCGAGCCGTCGGGCCGGAGCGCCTGCGCGCGCACGCCCGTGCCGCCCGGCGCGAGGTCCTCGGCGCGAATGTCGGACATGAGCTTCTGCAGGGCCTTGACGAACGCGCGCTTGCTGAAGGAGCGGTGGAGCTCGCCGAGCGCCATCCCGCCGTGCTTCGCCGCAAGGCGCCAGACGCCGGGGTACGTCACCTCCTCCCACATGTCGCGGAGGTTGAAAGACGTCTTCGTGTAGCCCTCGCGGGCGAGCGCGGGGACGGCGTTTGGGCCGGCCTCCGCCCCGCCACCCACGAGCCGCGTGAAATGCACGCCGAGGAACGGAAAACGCGGGTCGGGCACGGGATAAAGGAGCCCTTTCACGAGCCCCTCGCGCCCCGGCGCGAGCTTGTAGTACTCGCCGCGGAACGGGACGAGCTTCACGCCCGCGTCCACGCCGTCGAGGCGCGCGACGCGGTCGGCGTAAAGGCCGCTGCAGTTCACGGCGTGCTTCGCGATGACCTCCTGCCCGCCCGCAACGAGGCTCACCTCCGAGGCGGACGACGCGAGGGCCGTCGCGCGCGCGTTCATACGTACCTCGGCACCCTTGCGCGCGAGGAGGGCCGCGAGCGTCCGCGCGACGAGGCTGTAGTTCGTGATGCCGGTGGGCGGCACGTGGAGCGCCTTCAGGCCGGCGGCGTGCGGTTCGATCTTCCGAAACTCGGCCGGGTCCATCTCCCGGACGCCCGCGACGCCGTTCTCGCGGCCGCGGCGCGCGAGCTCGGCGAGGCGCGGGAGCTCCTCCTCCGACGTCGCGACGACGAGCTTGCCGCAGATCTCGTGCGGGACCTCGTGCGCGCGGCAGAACTCGATGAGCAGGCGCGCGCCTTCGACGCACGTCTTCGCCTTCTCGGAGCCTGGTTTGTAGTAGAGGCCCGAGTGGATGACCCCGCTGTTGTGGCCGGTCTGGTGGGCGCCGACCTCGCCCTCCTTCTCGAGGAGGACGACGGAGAGCCGCGGGTCCTTCTCGAGCAGGCGCCACGCCGTCGCGAGGCCCACGATGCCGCCCCCCACGACCGCCACGTCGTAGCTCTTCATGTCATGAGCCTCCTCTCGTGGAACGAGACCCAGCGGCCCCGCCCGACGATCACGTGGTCCTTCACCTCGATGCCGATCTCGCGGCCCGCCGCGACGAAACGCTTCGTCGTCGCGAGGTCCTCGGGTGAGGGCTCGGGGTCTCCCGAGGGGTGGTTGTGGTACAGGATGAGGCCGGCCGCGCCCGCGAGGATCGCCTGGCGGAAGAGCGGGGCTGGCGCGACTGCCGCGTGGGTGACGGTGCCGGCGAACACCTCTGCATCCTTCACGAGGCGGTTTTTCGCGTCGAGGAGGAGGCCGCCCATGACCTCCTCCTTGCGGTTCAGGAGCTTCTCGACGAGATAGCGGCCGACTGCGTCGGGATCTCCGAAAAGGGATTTCTTGGAAAGTGAATCGTGCGTGACGCGCGCCGCGATCTCGAGGACGGCCTGGACGCGGGTGGCCTTCGCGGGGCCGAATCCCTTCGTCATGGCGCGCAGGTGATCGGCGCTCTTCGTGAAAAGGCCGGTCAGGCCGCCCTCCTTGAGGAGCTCGCGCGCGGTCTCCATGACGGGCTTCCCGGCGGTCCCCGTGCCGAGGACGATGGCGAGCAGCTCCTCGTCGTCCAGATGCTCGGGACCCTTTCTAAGCATCTTCTCCCTGGGTCTCTCTTCGACCGGCGTCTCTGCGAGCCGCCCGACTTTCGGCCCCGGCTTCCGCCGCTTCGCGTCCGTCACGCCGCCCCCCGTTCGAGCGCGTCCGCGATCGCAGGCAGGATCTCCGCGGCGCGCGCGCGAAAGATCCCCGCGGCGAGAGGCGCGAGCGGCGTCTCCTCGGGATTGATCTCGAAAACGTGCGCGCCGCCCCGTGCGGCGATGAGCGCGAGAGACGAGGCGGGCGCCACGACCGAGGACGTGCCGACGACGAAAAAGACCGCGCACTCTTCGGCCGCGCGCGAGGCCGCGCTCCACGTGACGGGAGACAAGGCCTCGCCGAACCAGACGACGTCCGGCCGAAGAAGCGCACCACAGGCGCCACAGCGCGGGAGCGGCGGGATCGCGCTCTCGGGCGCGGGGACGCGGCGGTCGCATTCGGTGCAGCGTGCGGCAAGCAGCGTGCCGTGGAGCTCGAGGATGTTCCGGCTCCCGGCCGCCGCGTGCAGGCCG
>DASVJU010000088.1:0-16813 GCA_036385755.1 Thermoanaerobaculia bacterium | reverse complement strand
CGATTCGGTTGGTGCGTCGTGGTGGCGCGTGTTGGAGAGAAAGCCCTGAAGGACTCGCAAGCATTGCCGCAGCCTCGGATCAGAACGGCGTGACCGATTCCTGCATGAGCACGAAAGAGCCGTCGTTGGTTGCCCGGTCCTTCCAGACGACGTATCCGGCGATCTGCGAGGTGCCGGCTACCGCCTCGGCGAAGACGATCAGAGAAGGGGCCCCGGCCGGAAGCTGATACGCGTTAGCCCCGCCGACGTCGAGGATGTCGCTGATCTGGGTCATCTGCCCGGGCGCGAGGACGAAGGTCGGCTGCGTTCCGACGGGCGTTCCGGTGCTCGGATCGAAAAACGTGAGGCGCACTGTGAGAGGCGCCTCGACCGGATTGCCGGCGTCGTCGATGCCGACGTTCTCGATGCCGACGTTCGTCAGAAGGCCGTCATCGTTGCGAACGAGGCCGGCCAGGACGTGCGCGCCTCCGGTGTGGAGCGGCTGGGCGCGATACGCGGTTCCGTTCGTCGGTCCGGCGCTCCCGCTGGCGAAGCTCCAGACGCGCGCCACGGCGGTCGCCTCGTTGCCCGTGCGGAACGCCGGGTTGTCGAAGGTCAGGAGCATCGTGCCGAACGTGTTGTCGGCCTGGCCGGGGGGCACGATCCCTGCGGACGCGAGCGACAGGAGGACGTCCTCGGTATGGATGTTGTCGAATCCGAGCAGCGTCCCGAAGGAGCCGCTGCGCGTCGCGGACCCGTCCGCCGGCGTGTAGGAGAAGTCGACGTCGGTGGGCTGGGCGGTGTTGTTCGTGATGTCGAGCGACGTGAAGAACGTGGTCGAAAAGCCGCGCGTCCTTGCGACAACCGGCAAGTCGACCGAGAAGCCCCCGCCCGCGCTCAAGACCCGAATTGCGAAGGGCCGCGAGAGCGGGACCGCCTGCGGAGCGCGGGCGAAAAGCGGACCCGCGGTCGCGAGACCGAGGCAGAGGAAGGACAGCCGGAGCTTCATGGCTTCACCTCAGAGGGACTTCAGGTATTCGACGAGGTCGCTCTTCTCGGCCGGGGTGAGAGAGAGGCTCTTGAAGCAGTCGTAGTGGTTCACGACGTCGAGCAGGGTCGGGAAGCGGCCGTCGTGGTAGAAGCCGCCCTTCGTCCGCGTGAAGAGGCCGTGGAGAGGCGTGGTGCGATAGCGATTGTCTGGAGCGCGGCTGGACTGGAAGTCGTCGATGCCGATCTCATCCGGCGTATGCATGTTCCATCCCGGCTCGGTCGTGAGCGGCTCCGTGTGACAGGTCGCGCACGCCGCCTTCCCCGCGAAGAGCACGCCTCCGCGCCCGGCGCCGGCGGCGTCGAAGCTGCCGGCGCGAGGCGTCGGCGCCGAAATGGAGAGCTGGTAGTAGTGCAGGGCCCCGAGCTTCGAGGTGACCTGGTCCTCGCCCTCGGCGACCTGCGTGTGGCCGGAACGGGCGCGGGCGGCGACGGGGAACTGCGTGGCGTCGTCGAGGCGCGGGTCGAAGAAGTTGCCCTTGCCGTGCATTTCGAGAACGGCGACGAAGGCGTTCCAGTAAGGAATCGAGCCCCATCCGGTGTAGGTGTGAAGGTTTACGCCCGCGAGGCCGAACGCGGCGGGGATGAGCGTCGCCGCCGACTTGCCGTCCGGCCGGAACGCCTTCCCGTCGAGGAAGAGCTCCGCGTCGAACTTCCCCGGGCCCCAGCTCGCGAGCACCGTGCGGGTCGTCGCGTCGCTGACGCCGAGGAGCCTGTTGACGGCCGAGAGGTCCGGCGACAGGGCCACGATCGCGCCGACGTTGAGGTCGCGGTTCGGCCACCCGTCGAGACGATGACCGATACCGGGCGCGAACGAATCGTCGACGGTGGAATGACAGAACGAGCACTGAATTCCGAGCGAGACGATCTTCTTGCTCGGGGAGAAGCGGCCCGTCACGCCGACGACCGCGTCGAGCTGCAGCAGCGCGAGCGTCGTCGCCGGATCGTCCAGACTGATCGCGCCGGACTTGATTCCCGAAACGACCGCGGGCGGCAGGGCGTCGGCGTCCACCTTCAGGCCCACGGCGAGCGCGGTCTTCGGGCTCACGCCCGGACCGACTCCTCCGTTCGCCGAGCCCGCGATCGCTTCGTGAAGCCTGAGCGTGTCGCCCCAGAACGCCTCGTCGCCGAAGGTGTCGTAGCGGAAGATCCGTCTCCCCTCGTCCAGCATCCTGTGGCTGCTCACGGTGATCGTGCGATCGAATTCACCGCCCGATCCCCGCGAGCCGGCGACGACGTCATTCGGCGAATCCGCCGATTGCGCATTCGCGGCCGTGTCGCTGCGCAGCGCGACGAGGACCGTTAGGACGATGGCGAGTGAAAGCAGCGCGGAGAGAGCGATTCTCTTGGTCATGGCGCCTCCTCCAGGAGTGTTCTTTCGGATCAGGAGTCGATCAGTCTGTCGGTGATGGGAACAGTCAGGCGCACGGATCTGTCCGTGTCGAGGACAGTGCCGGGCCTGGCTTCAGGTGCCTTGGCTTCGTCCCTCCGCGATGCGTTGCATGACGGTCGTGACGGTCCGGGTGCATCGGGAGTCGCCGAACGAGTAGGCGGTGCGGATGCCCTGCCCGGCCCGTGCCAGCAGGTGGCTCTCGATCTGGCGGCGTGCCCGATGAAGGCGCGTCTTCACGGTCTCTTCCTTCAAGCCCAGGCACTCGGCGGTCTCGGCCTGGTTCATCTGCTCGATCTCTCTCATGACGAAGACTTCGCGGAAGGTATCGGGAAGGTGGTCGACCGCTTCCTCGATCAGGCGCTTCAGCTCGTGCTGGGAGGCGTTCTGTTCCGGATCGGGAAGCGTGCTGCGGAGCTCCACGACAGGGCTCTCGTCGTCTCCCATGGTGACCTCCAACGGCTGGAACCGTCTGCCCTTCCGGGCGCGGGCCATTGCCTCGTAGACGGCGATCTTCGTCAGCCAGGTGGCGAAGCTCGACCGGCCCTCGAACTGGTCGAGGTGGCCATACGCCTTGAGGTAAGCCTCCTGGAGCACGTCTTCTACGTCGGAGTCGGTTCCGAGGATGGACCGGATGATCCGGTAGAGCCTCTGGTTGTACCTGCGCATCACGATCTCGAAAAGGGCGCTCTCCCCCTGCTTCACGCGGCTGACGACAGTCTCGTCGTCGAGGAGGGCGAGCGCGAGGGGCTTCGGGTCGACCTGCATGCTCGTACTGAGTGAGCGGGCAGTCTAAAGGTTCCCGGGCCGGTAATCGCCGGGCGGGACGCGGAAAGGGATCGCGAGACGGTTCCAGGCGTTGATCGCCCAGAACAGCCCTCGTGCGACTCGAAAGGCGCTGATCGGCCTCACCAGACCCCGGAAAAGCGGCGGGCGGCGCGTTGCGCGCCGCCCGGATTCATCGCTTCGGCCTGGCGCCGAAGCGCGGACTCGGGAACCTTCGGGCGGTGCTTCGGCCCCCGAAGGAATTGGGCGAGCCGGACCCCCAAGGATGGTCGGTTCACCTCTTCCCACCCTACGAATAGGGCCGCGCGGGTGAGAACGTCAAGTGATCTAAACGCATCACGAGGGGCGCATGGGCCACCGCTCCTTCACGAGTGCGCACTAGTGCGGATTAATCGGGGCGCGGCGCGGATTCCGGGGGTATCTTCCTGAGATGACCAAGGAGCAGATCGCCCTCGTCAGAAAAAGCTTCGATCGGCTGAGGCCCCTCCCGCGCGGAGCGGGCCAGGATTTCTACGAAACTCTGTTCGCGCTGGATCCCTCGCTCAGGCCGCTCTTCTCCACGGACGTCGAGAACCAGGGAGCGATGTTCGTGGTCGCGCTCGGCCTCGCGCTGAAGGGCCTGGATGACGACGCCGACGTGGACTCGTCGCTCCAGGAGCTGGGGCGCCGCCACGTGCTCTACGGCGCCAAGGACATTCACTTCGACACGTTCCGCGAGGCTCTCCTCTGCATGTTCGCGCAACGTCTCGGCCCGGACTTCACGCCCGAGATGGCCGAAGCCTGGCGCGCCGCGTTCGACCGGATCAGCACCGTGATGAAACGGGCGGCGTCCGAGGCGCGCGGGTAGGTCGACCGCCGGGGGAGATTCCTAATCTCCCGCCGACCCCCCTTCCAGCCCGTACTTCTCGATGCGCGAGTAGAGTTGGGCGCGCGTCAGACCCAGGAGCTTCGCGGCCTTGCTCTTGTTGAAGCGGGCCTTCTTGAGCGCCTCCTTCACGTAGTCGCGCTCGAGCGATTCGAGGTCCACGCCTTCGGGCGGGAGGAACGGATTCGTCGCGGTCGTCGCGAGGGCGGTGCGGGTCGCCGGTGAATCCTGACGGGCGACACCGATGGGGAGATCGGCGGCCGTGATGAGGCCGCCGTCGGAAAGGATGGCGGCGCGCTCGAGCGCATTGCGGAGCTCGCGAACGTTGCCGGGCCACGGATAGGAGAGGAGAAGATCCTTCGCCTCGCGCGAGACCCCCGGCACGGACCGGCCGACCGCCGGGCCGAGCTCGGCGAGAAACATCTCGGTCAGCGGCAGGATGTCCTCGGGGCGTTCGCGCAGCGGCGGGATGTGGATCCCGAAAACCGAGAGGCGGTAGAAGAGGTCCTCGCGGAACTCGCCCTTCTCGATGGCGCGCGCGAGGTCGCGGTTCGTGGCCGCCACGATGCGCGCGTCGGTCTTGAGCACCTTCGTCCCGCCCAGCCTCTGAAACTCGCGCTCTTCCAGGACCCTGAGGAGCTTCGCCTGCACGGCCGGGCTCATCTCGCCCGCTTCGTCCAGGAAGAGCGTGCCTCCCGCGGCTTGCTCGATGCGGCCCGGCTTTGCGGCCGTGGCGCCCGTGAAGGCGCCCTTCTCGTAACCGAACAGCTCGGATTCGAGAAGCTGATCAGGCAGGGCCGCGCAGTTGAGCGCGACGAACGCCCCCGACGCGCGCGTCGAGCTCCGGTGAACCGCCCGCGCGACGACTTCCTTCCCGGTCCCCGATTCGCCCGTGAGGAGCACGGTCGTCTCCATGGGC
The DNA here is from genome assembly GCA_036385755.1 of Thermoanaerobaculia bacterium. Classification (GTDB taxonomy): domain Bacteria; phylum Acidobacteriota; class Thermoanaerobaculia; order UBA5066; family UBA5066; genus Fen-183. The sequence goes on along the minus strand of DASVJU010000088.1, from coordinate 11,827 downwards.
GCGACCTTCGCGGCCTGGACGAGGACGTCGCGCCAACCCCTCGAGGTCCCCACGATCCGTCCGAAACCGCCCCGCGACGCGAGCTCCTCGGAGAGTGCCGCCACGCGCCTCCCGAGCTTCTCGGCCTCTGCCCGCGCCTCCGCGGCGCGGCGCGCCTCTTCGGCGAGGCGCTGGTGCGAGAGCGCGAGAGCAACCTGGTCCGCGACGTGCTGGGCGAACGGAACGTCGTCTTCGCTGTACGTGTTCGGCGTGCGCGAGAGAAAAAGAAGGCCGCCCGCAAACTGCCAGTGGCCCTCGAAGAAGATGGGGACGCGCAGGAGAGAACGCACGCCGTCCGCGGAGAGATGCCGGCACTTGTCGGAACCGTTGTCGATTTCGGCGGAGACGTCCCGGATGATCTCCGTCGTCCAGTTCTCCTTCGCCTGTTCGGCGGGCGACAGACGGATCGGCTCTTTCATCTCCGGAAAATCGCCCCCCGAGACGGCGTAGACACGCACCGCCGCGCGATCCTCGGTGAGGAGGCCGAGCGCCATGCGGTCATGCGGGACGACCGGCCGGGCGATCTCCGAGATGCGCTCGAAGACGTCGCGTACGTCGAGGGCCTTCGCGAGTGCGGGAGCGAGGGCCTGCAGGCTTTCGTACTTCCGGCGCCGCCCCCTCTCGTCTGCCGCGAGGCGCTCGTGCTCGAAGGCCATCGCAACGACGTCGGCGATCGGCTGGAAGAGCAATTCGTCCTCGGCGGTGTAAGCGCCCGCTTTCAGGCTCAGGAGGGAAAGGTACCCGCCACGCGAGCTGCCCGCGAGCGGCACGCGGAGCATCGAGCGGATCTTCAACTCCTTGAGATTGCGGTCGCGGGGAAAGGACGGGTCGAGGACCAGGAAGAGATCCGCGGTCGGGCCCGGGCGCGTCAGGAGCGCCCAGAGGCCGGGCGAGTACTCGTTTCGCGGGACGTGGCGCGCATAGGAGCGGCGGTCCTCGTCATTCAGGGTCGGGCCGGCGATCGTGTACAGGGAAATGCCCGTGCCCTCGTGGTTGTACGTCACGGTCATCGCGTCGAAAGCGAGGACGCGGGCGGCCGCGGCCGCGATGCGCTGGAACACGACGTCGAGGTCGAGACTCTCGCTCGCGACGCGGGCGATCTCCGAGAGGACCGGGACGAGGGCGGCCGTACCCGACTCCATGGGCGGGCATTCTAGGCCCGCGGGTCGTCTACACTTCGAGAGATGCCGGATTCCCGGATCCTCGAGGAGCTCGCCGCGGGCGTCCTGGCGGGCACGATCCCGCGCGTGGCGCGGGCGATCACGTGGGCCGAGTCCGCGGATTCGCGTTTTCCCGGGCTCCTCGCCCGGCTCTTTCCGCACACGGGCCGTGCCCGCGTCACGGGTCTCACCGGGTCGCCGGGAGCGGGCAAGTCGACGCTCACGGCCGCGCTCGCGCGGAAGGCCCGTGCGGCCGGGCGAAAGGTCGGCATCGTCGCCGTGGATCCTTCTTCGCCATTCTCGGGAGGCGCGATTCTCGGCGACCGGATCCGCATGCAGGATCTCTATACGGATCCCGGAGTGCTCATCCGGTCGATGGCGACGCGCGGGCATCTCGGGGGCCTCGCGCGCGCAACGGCCGACGCCGTGGACGTGCTCGACGCCGCGGGCTACGACGACATTCTCGTGGAGACGGTCGGCGTGGGCCAGGATGAGGTGGAAGTTTTCCGCCTCGCCGAGTCGTGCGTCGTCGTCCTGACGCCGGGGATGGGCGACGACATCCAGGCCATCAAGGCGGGCCTCATGGAAGTCGCGGACCTCTTTGTCGTGAACAAGGCGGATCGCGACGGCGCCGATCGCGTCGTATCGGAGATCCTCCAGATGCTCGAGCTCGGAGAGCACGGCGCGTGGGTCCCACCGATCCTGAAGACGATCGCCACGACGGGCGCGGGCGTGGACGAGCTGGTCGGAAAGCTGGAAGAGCACCGGGAATTCCTGCTGGGACCAGACGGGGCGCGGAGGAAGCGCGAACGGACGAAGCGGCGGATCGAGGGGCTGATAAGAGAAGATTTTCTGAGAAGGGTGGAGACCCTGCGCGGCGGCCCGCAAGGAGCGCTCGAAGAGGCGGCGGCCCGGGTGGAAGCGCGGACGGAAGACCCTTTATTCGCCGCCCGCGGCCTCGTGGGCCGCATCGAGCATGGCGCCGCGCGCGCGGCCGAGTCCTCCTCTCCCTCTTCACCTTCTAAGAAATCTTCGTCTTCTCCGAAACCAAAGAATTCTCTTGTCTCCCGAATCTCCCATCTCGGCATTTCCGTCTCGTCCCTCGAAAAGGCCGGCGCGTTCTGGAACCTGCTCGGCCTCCTCGAGGAACACCGCGAGGAAGTCCCGTCGCAGAAGGTCGTGACGTCGTTCCGGGCGGTCGGGGAGTCTCACCTCGAGCTCCTCGAGTCGACGTCGCCCGACGGCCCGATCGCAAAGTCGATCGCCGCGCGCGGCCCGGGGGTCCATCACCTGTGCCTCGAGGTGACGGACGTCCGCGCGGCCCTCGCGCGGCTCAAGGCCGCGGGCGTCAGGCTCGTGAACGAGGAACCGTTCGACGGCGCGCACGATTGCCTCGTCGCATTCGTCCACCCGTCCGCGACGGGCGGCATTCTCCTCGAACTGTCGGAGAGGAAGACGAAGACGGGCTGACCCGGCTCCTCAGTTCGGGCTGCCGGAGTCGCCGGCCGGCGGCCGGGGCCCGAGGAAAGCGCGGGCGTCGCATCCCACGATCTCGTAGAAGCGCTCGGCGTAGCTCGCGACGCTGCCCACCCGCGCGTCTTCGAAGAGCTTCTCGATGCGGTGCAGCGGCACGAAGAGCGTGGAGACGCCCAGCTCCGCCTCGGCTCCCGGCCTCTGCTGCCGGGCCCAGTCGTCGAAGAGGTCGAGCTCCAGGCCGCGCAACGTCACCCCGGCGGGTCCGAGCGCGAGAAGGACGCCCCAGTACTTCTCCTTGGGCTGGACGAGATGGACGAGGACGAGAGTGCCGGCGTCCATCGACCCGTCAGAAGATCACGCGTGTCACGAAATACTTCGCCGGAGAGACGCGCCCGTTGAGGAGCGCGTCCGCGTCGTCGGGCGTGACGTCGAAGTGCGCCGCCGACTCGCCGCTGGCCGTCGCGAGGACCACCTCCACCTTCTCGAGCGGTTTGCCCGCCGCGCGGGACTCCTTCAGGCCGCGCGCCGACGCCATGAGCGCGAGGAAAACCTGTTGCTCGCTGTCCGTCACGGCCGCGACGCGCAGGGCGGAGGGAAGGCTTCCGAGCTTGACGCCCTTCACGTTGCTCCCGTCGAGCGCGCGCATGAAGGCATCGCTGACGACCGGGTCGAGGACGACCGGCGCCGCGTCCACGGCCCTCGCCGACGCGCGGGCGGGGCGGGTCTCCCGTTCGGTCACGAGCTCTCCGACCCGCGGCTCTGGGCGGTTGGGGTCCGGCTGCCGGCCGTGCTTCTTGATGTACTCCGAAAGGGATGCCTTTTTCGCCTCGGGGTTCGGCAGCGCCGAGGTATTGGCGCTTCCGTTCGGATCGTCGAGCACATAGGCGCCGCCGAGCCCTTCCCGATTCGCTTTTTCGCTGCGCACCTGATCCCACTCGTCGAGCGCGATCGTCTGGGACGTCCCGAGCGGTGTCAGATAGACGAGGCGCCGGCCCTGGACGACGGGCTTGTCGCGCGCCTCGATGCGCGCGCCGTCCCGCGTGTAAATGACGTACGTGGCGGCCGCCGGCAGGGCCGAGAACACGGCGAGGGCGAGGGCGGCCGCCGGCAGCAGGAATGAACGAGCGAATTGGGACATGCGGACCTCCGGAAGCCGTCGGTGAGGAGGTGGCGGCGGAATGAAGTATAAACGTCGCGGAAAGTGCAGGTCGAATCGTGCTGATCGTCATGGACAGGAGCGCCACGAGCGCGGACGTCGAAGGGGTCGTCGCGGCGGCCGAGCGCCTCGGCCTCAAGGCGCACCCGATTCCGGGCGCCCAGCGCACGGCCGTCGGCATCACGGGAAACAAGGGGGCAGTCGGGCCGGCGGCGTTCGAGACGCTTCCGGGCGTCCTCGAGGTCCTCCGCGTCTCGCATCCCTACAAACTCGTCTCGCGCGAATTCCATCCCGAAGACACGATCGTGTCGGTGGGGGGGGTTCTGGTGGGCGGCACGCGCGTCGTCGTCATTGCCGGTCCCTGCGCGGTCGAGTCGCTCGAGCAGACGCTCACGATCGCGAAGGAAGTGAAGGCGCGCGGCGCGGACCTGCTGCGCGGCGGCGCCTACAAGCCGCGCACCTCGCCTTACGCCTTTCAAGGTCTCGGAGAGGAAGGCCTGAAGATTCTTGCGGCGGCGCGAGGGGCCACGGGGCTCCCGGTCGTCACGGAGGTGCTCGACACGGCGCACGTCGAGATCGTGGCGCATTACGCGGACTGCCTCCAGATCGGCGCCCGCAACATGCAGAACTTCGAACTCCTGAAGAAGGCCGGGAAGACGGGGAAGCCCGTTCTCCTGAAGCGGGGCATGTCGGCCACGCTGGAAGAGTTCCTGCTCGCGGCCGAGTACGTGCTTGCCGAAAACAACCCGAACGTGATTCTCTGCGAACGCGGCATCCGCACCTTCACCGACTTCACGCGCAACACGCTGGACCTTTCGGTCGTGCCCGCCGTCGAGCGCCTCTCCCACCTGCCGATCGTCGTCGATCCGTCGCACGGCACGGGCCGCCGCGAGAAAGTCCTGCCCATGTCGCGCGCGTCCATCGCCGCCGGCGCCGACGGCATCGCGGTCGAGGTCCACCACAAGCCTGCCGAAGCGCTCTCGGACGGCCCCCAGGCGCTCACGCCCGAGATGTTCGGCGAACTGATGGCTCAGATCCGCCCCATCGCGGCGGCGGTCGGGAGATCGATATGAGCGGCGCGGGCCCCGGCGCCGTCCTCGTCCTCGAAGACGGCCGGCGCTTCTCCGGGCGGGCGGTTGGAGCGAGAGGGACGACCTTCGGCGAGGTCGTCTTCAACACGGGTCTCACGGGCTATCAGGAAACGCTGACCGATCCGTCCTACCGCGGACAGATCGTCGTGATGACGGCCGCGCACGTCGGCAACTACGGCCTCAACGACACGGACGTCGAGTCCACGCGGATCCAGGTCGCGGGCTTCGCCGCGCGCCACTTTCCGGACCGCTTCTCGAACCAGCGGGGCCTCGAGGCGATCGGAGACGGTCTTCGAGCGGGAGGCGTCGTGGGAATCGACGGCTTCGACGCGCGCGCCCTCGTGCGGCACCTCAGGAGCCGCGGTGTGATGCGGGGAGCGATCTCCACGGAGGCGGCGTCCGAGGCCGATGTGGCCGCCCTCGTCGAGAGGGTCAAGGAGCAGCCCGAGATGGCAGGTGCGGCGCTCGCCCTCGCGGTGTCGACGCCGAAGCCGTACGGTTTCCCGATGCCGCCGGGCATCGAGACGAAGGCGCGGGTGGCGGCGATCGATTACGGGATCAAGACGAACATCCTGCGGATGCTCGCGGCCCGAGGCCTCGAGCCGACCGTCTTTCCGGCGACGACTCCCGCGGCGGAGATCCTCGCGCAGGAATTCGACGGCGTCTTCCTCTCGAATGGGCCTGGCGACCCGGACGCGCTGCCGGGGCCGGTCGCGGACGTGAAGGCGTTCGTGGCCTCCGGGAAACCCGTCTTCGGAATCTGCCTCGGGCAGCAGCTCATCGGTCTCGCGCTCTCGGGCACGACCTACAAGCTCAAGTTCGGCCATCGCGGCGCGAACCACCCGGTCAAGAACCTCAAGACGGGCCGCGTCGCGATCACCTCGCAGAACCACGGGTTCTCGGTGGCGGCCGACTCGCTGCCGGAAAACGTCGAGCTCACGCACGTGAACCTGAACGACGGCACGTGCGAGGGCTTCCGGATGACGGATCGCCCCGTCTTCGCGGTCCAGTATCACCCGGAGTCCGCCCCGGGCCCGCACGACTCGGACGCGCTCTTCGACGAGTTCGTGAGCCTTGCGACCTCCCGCGTCTGAGCCGACCGCGGCTCTGTTACGTCTCTTTGAACTCTCTCAACGAACGGGATTCTGAATTCAAGAGGAGGCTCCCATGAAGACAGGAATTCGGGTGTTTCTCGCAGGTTTCGCCCTCGCGGTCGTCGCCGCCGCCGTGGCGCCGCGCGCCCTTGCCGCCGACGGCGAGGCCGAGGGCACCATCACGGTCAACGGAAAGACGACGAAACTGACTCACGCGTACGCGCGCGCGGTCAAGGCCTTCTTCGACAAGACGAAAGAAGACGTCGAGGTGATCCTGAGCGACGCCCCACTCGAGGCCAAGGCGCTCGATGACCAGTTCGAGCGCATGCACATGGCCGACGCCGGGAAGCTCCACGCGTTCGAGATCACGATCGACGCCGAGGGCCAGGTGATCTCGACGGCGTTCCGGGACAATGGCTTCAAGAAGGCGAGCCCGAGCGGCATCTCTTCCGAAGACGTCTTCACGAAGAAGACGTTCGACGGCAAGACGGTCGAGGGACGGTACAAGGCCGCCAAGACGCACGAGTTCTTCGGCGAGACGTATTCCTTCGACGTCTCTTTCAAGGCCGAGATCGCGCACGCCGCGAAGATCGTGCCGCCGACCGCGGCCGAGACGGCCGCCGCCCAGAAGAGCCCGCAGGCGAAGGTCTACGGGGATTTCCTCAAGGCCGTCCAGAAGGAGGACCTCGGGGCGCTCCGGAAGCTCTTCACGAAGGAACAGGCCAAGCACCTCGACGATCCGGACGCGAAGAAGATGATCGGCTTCGTCAAGATGATGTCGGCGACGGACGTCAAGGTCCTGAAGATCGTCGAAAAGGGCGACACGGCGGATCTGACCGTGAGCGGCAAGCAGGACGGCAACGCCGTGAACGGCGTCGTCCACATGGCCAGGGAAGACGGCGCATGGAAAGTGCAGCAGGAAGAGTGGAAGAACTGACGCATAAGATCCGGCGCCGGTGAACGTCCCCGCCTTCCTCGCGAAGCGGTTTCTGCTCGGCAGCCGGCGCGGGCTGCCGAAGACCGTTTCGCTCCTTGCGCTCTTCGGCGTGGCGCTCGGGGCCGCGTCGCTCGTCGTCGCGATGGGGCTCATGTCGGGCTATCGGCACGACCTCGCCGAGAAGCTCGCCGGGACGAGCGCCGAGGTGATCGCCATGCCCGAGGCCGGTGCGAACGTCGAGGAGCAGCGCTCGGCGTTGCGCGCCCTTCCGAACGTGGCCGCGGTCGCCCGCACCGCGTTCGCCCCGGCTCTCCTCCTGTCGCCGCGCGCCCCCGAGGGCGTCGACGCCCTCGTGAAGGCGCTCGAGCTGCCCGACGGCCTCACGACCACGCGTCTCCTGGGCGCCGTTCCCGGTCTCGCCCGGTCGTTCGGCGACCTGGAAGCGACGGGCGCGACGCCCGTCCTTCTCGGCGCCGGCCTCGCGAAGCGGCTCGGCGCTTCAAAGGGAGGAACGATCGTCCTCGAGACCTCTTCCGCGGCGCTCGCGGCCGGGCTCTCCGTGGCGGCGCGCACGCCGGTGACGGTCGCCGCGGTCGTGGAGACGGGTTTCTCCGAGGTGGACGACGGGTGGGCGGTCGTTCCACTGGCCGTTTTCGAGAGGCTTGCGCCCCCGGGTGCGCGACAGGGCATCTGGGAGATGAAGCTCGTGAAGGCGTCCGCCTCGGCGGAGACCGTCGGTGCGGCGCGCAAGCTCCTCGGCGAAGGCGCGACCGTGCTCGACTGGAAGGTCCTGAACCGCGACCTCTTCGAGGCGCTGGCCGTCCAGCAGACGCTCCTCTTCGTCGTCCTGACGCTCATCGTGGCCGTGGCCGCAGGCACGGTCGTTTCGTCCCTCGTCGTCCTTCTCGCCGAGAAGACGCGGGACGTGGGCGTCCTCGCCGCGCTCGGCGCCTCGCCCGCGCTCGTCGCCCGTACGTTCCGCCTGTCGGGGATGCTGCTCGGCGGGAGCGGCCTCGTCCTCGGAGTGCTCTTCGGGCTCGTCGTTTGCTATCTCCTGACGGTTTTCCGTGTCGTCCGCTTTCCGCCCGAGATCGCGAAGGTCTACTACCTCACGTGGATGCCGTTCCGGCCCGAGCCCCTCCATGTGCTCGGGATCCTCGGCGTCGGCCTTCTCCTCGTCCTCGGCGCGTCGCTGCTTCCCGCGCGCCGGGCCGCGCGGATGAACCCGTCCGAGGCGCTGCGGTACGAGTAGCCCCGGGAGAGTGATCCAAACTCCCGCCGCGAACGGAGTCTTTTAGGATCGGAGCGTGAGCGAAGCCCCCCTCCCCCCATGTGACCCCGAGTTGCCCGGGCTCGGCGGCACGCTGAAGCTGCTGAAGAACGGCTTCGCGTTCGTGGACGAGGGCACCCGGAAACACGGGCCGGTCTTCCGGACGCGGCTCTTCGGCCGGCCGACGGCCGTGATCACCGGGCCCGACGCGAGCACGCGCGCGGTTACGACGTGACGCTCTCGCAGCCGCAGGATCTGGGCTACGACTGGCGGCGCGTTCCGCCCGAGCCGAAGGAGGGGCTCCGCGCGCGCGTCAGGCGCCGCCCCGCGGCCGGGCCGAATTCGCCTCATGTGATCCGGTAAGAGCCGAGCCGGGGCGTAAACTGCCGCCGGTGAAATCCGACGTGCGCGACCTCGCCGAGCGGCCCCTGCCGCTCGTCTTTCCGTTTCCGGGGCGCAGCGTGACCGTCGACCAGGTCGCGCTCGAGGAGCGCTCGGCCGCGCTCGGAAAACGCTCGATCAAGAAGGCCACGAAGGTCGAGGGAATCCGCCTCGCGATCTCGATGTGCGATCTCACGACGCTCGAGGGCAAGGACTCGCCGGGCAAGATCCGGCAGATGTGCGCGAAGGCCGTGCGGCCGGAGCCGAACGACCCGTCGGTGCCGTCCGTGGCCGCCGTCTGCGTCTACCCGGACCTCGTCGCGATCGCGAAGCGGGCGCTCGCGGGCTCGAGCGTGAAGGTCGCGAGCGTCGCAACGGCATTCCCGTCCGGCCGCTCGCCGCTCTCCCTGAAGCTGACCGACGTCAGGCGCGCGGTGTCGGCCGGCGCGGACGAGATCGACATGGTCATCGACCGCGGCGCGTTCCTCGCGGGCGACCTCCGGAAGGTTTTCGACGAGATCGCGGCCGTCAAGGAGGTTTGCGGCGAGTCCCGCCTCAAGGTGATCCTCGAGACGGGCGAGCTGGAGACGTACGACAACGTCCGCCGCGCGTCCGACCTCGCGATCGCGGCCGGGGCCGACTTCATCAAGACGTCCACGGGAAAGGTCCAGCCCGCCGCGACGCCTCCGGTGACGCTCTGCATGCTCGAAGCGATCAGGGACCACTGGCTCGCGACGGGCGTGAAGATCGGCATGAAGCCGGCGGGCGGCATTCGCACGAGCAAACAGGCGCTCCACTACCTCGTCCTCGTCAAGGAGACGCTCGGCGCCGACTGGCTCACGCCGGACCTCTTTCGGTTCGGGGCGTCGAGCCTCGTCAACGACTGCCTCATGCAGCTTCGGAAGGAAGAGACCGGACGCTATCGCTCGGAAGAAGAATTCACGAAAGACTAAGAGGGAAGAACATTTTGCTTAGAAAGGGAAGAGGGGAAGGTCGGCGTCAAATCGTGCGGCGCGCGCGCGCCCTCGCGGTCCGCGAACCCGATTTCCTGAGCAAGTGGGAGTACGCGCCCGCTCCGGAATCGACCTCTCATTTCTCCATTCGTCCGACCTACGACCTCTTCGTCGGCGGCAAGTGGGTCGCCGCTCGGTCCCGCAAGCGCTTCTCCACGATCAACCCCGCGACCGAAGAGACGCTCTCCTCCGTCGCCGAGGCCGGAGCGGCGGACGTGGACGCGGCCGTCCGCGCCGCGGAGCGCGCTTACGAGCGGTACTGGCGGCGAATGCCGGGCAGAGAGCGCGGCAAATACCTCTACCGCATCGCGCGGATGCTCCAGGAAAAGGCGCGCGAGTTCGCCGTCCTCGAGACGATGGACGGCGGCAAGCCGATCAAGGAGTCGCGCGACGTCGACGTCCCGCTCGCGGCCGCGCATTTCTTCTACTACGCGGGCTGGGCCGACAAGCTCGACTACGCGATCCCGGGCCGCAAGGCTCGGCCCATCGGCGTCTGCGGGCAGGTCATCCCGTGGAACTTCCCGCTTCTGATGGCCGCGTGGAAGCTCGCGCCGGCGCTCGCGTGCGGCAACACGAGCGTCCTCAAGCCCGCCGAGACGACGCCGCTCACGGCGCTCCACCTCGCGCGCCTCTTCGAGGAGGCGGACTTTCCGCCCGGCGTCGTGAACGTGATCACGGGCGCGGGCGCGACGGGCGCGGCGCTGGTCACGCACCCGGGGGTGCGAAAGGTCGCCTTCACGGGCTCGACCGAGGTCGGCAAGAAAATCCAGCGGTCCGCCGCGGGAACCGGCAAACGCCTCACGCTCGAGCTCGGCGGCAAGGCCGCGAACATCGTCTTCGCCGACGCGCCGCTCGACCAGGCTGTCGAGGGGATCGTCAACGGGATCTACTTCAACCAGGGCCACGTCTGCTGTGCGGGCTCGCGCCTTCTCGTCGAGGAATCCGTCCACGACGTCCTCGTGAGGAAGCTCGCGCTGCGCATCCGGACGCTCCGCCTCGGCGACCCGCTCGACAAGAACACCGACGTCGGCGCGATCAACTCGAAGATGCAGCTCGAGAAAATCCGGGAGCTCGTGCAGTCCGGCGTCGACGAGGGCGCGCTCCTCACGCAGTCGGGCTGCACCCTGCCCGCGAAGGGCTACTGGTTCCCGCCGTCGTTCTTCACGAACGTCGCGCAGAGCTTCAGGATCGCGAATGAGGAGATCTTCGGTCCGGTCCTCGCCGTGCAGACCTTCCGCACGCCGGACGAGGCCGTCGAGAAGGCGAACAACACGATGTACGGCCTCTCGGCCGGCGTCTGGACGGACAAGGGCTCGAAGATCTTCAAGATCTCGCAGAAGCTGCGGGCCGGCGTCGTCTGGGCGAACACGTACAACAAGTTCGACCCGACCTCGCCCTTCGGCGGCTACAAGGAGTCCGGCTTCGGCAGAGAAGGCGGACGGCACGGTTTGAGCGCGTACCTTGAGGCTGACTAGAGCGTGGGGGTCCGGGGGCGCCCGCAGGTAAGCCCCCGGAGAGCCGGACGCCACGGGCTCGCGGCGTACCTCGAAACGGAGTAGTCCGCGACCCGCTTCCCCGGCCCCGGCGATGTAAGACGTTCCCAAGGTCTACGAGGAAGTTCCTCCGGCCGACTGTGCCCCGCGCATTCAGCGCGAGAAATGTGCATTTCGCGCTTTCAGTCCTGGCACGGCTCGTGCTGTCAACGCCGCGGTGTCTCGGAGGCAAGTCAATGAAATGGATGGGCACATTCTTCCTCGGGTACGTCCTTTTGCTCGGCGGGATCTTCGCCGCGCTCTGGAAGCTCGGGGTCCTCGCGAACGTAAGCGGAGTGTGGATCGCCATCGCGGCCGTCATCGCCGCGGGTGTCGGGCTCATGGTCGCCGTGGCCAATAGCGGCCGTAAGGAGACCATCCAGGTCGACAAGTCGTAGGAGCGCCTGTCGCTCAGAGGTCGTAGTAGAGCTCGATCTCGTAAGGGTGGGGACGGTTGCGGACCTCGCGGTCCTCCTCCCGCTTCTTCTGGATCCAGCGCGGGATCAGGTCGGCGGGAAAGACGCCATCCTTCGTCAGGAAGTCGTGGTCGTTTTCGAGCGCGTCGAGCGACTCGTCGAGCGCAGTCGGCAGGGCGCGGATCTTCGCGCGGCGCTCGGGCGGGAGCGAGGCGACGTCGCCGTCGACCGGCCCGAAGCCGAGCGCCGTCGGGTCCATCCG
>DASVJU010000087.1:0-3308 GCA_036385755.1 Thermoanaerobaculia bacterium | reverse complement strand
GGCCCTCGCGATCTCACCTCCGCCGACGGTGAAGATGATGCCGAGGATCAGCAGAACCACGAGCATCTCGACGAGGCTGAATCCTCTGCCACTCCGGCCGTGCGGACGGGGCGCGCACGAGAGCGACGGGACGAGCAAAGGCGAAACGTTCTTCTGGTTCTTCATCGAGAAAGTCCGTCCTTTAAAAGCGAGGTTCGTGCCCGACCCCGTACTTTAAAGCCAAACGATTCGTGGCAGGCATGTTACACCCGTGGTCGCGCAGAATCCTCAACCTGCTCATGCGTCCGAACTGACACTTTTGGTAACACTCGCTGCCCGGCGGCCGACGCTTTTCGCGCGAGGCGCGAACCGGCGCGCTCGGCTACGATAGAGAGAGCATGGAGCCTCGCTGATGGTCTTCGAGAAGCTGCGCGGTCTCCGTTCCGAGCCGGCCTTTGTCGCCGCGCTCCGCGAGCACAAGTGGACGAACGAGCAGCAGAAGAGAGAGCTCCTCGAAAAATTCCAGAGCGTCTCGAAGCCCGACGTCGAATGGGTCGCCTGGACCGCGCTGGACCAGACCCCGGAGATACGGGCGGCGGGCCTCGCAATCCTGAAACGGCGTCACGACCGGGCCGGCCTCGAGGCGCTCGTCCCGCTCCTCAAGACCCGCTCGGAGGCCGTGCGGCGCGCGGTCATGCGGTTCCTGAAAGAACTCGCCGGTTCGCAGCTCGGGCCCTTCCTCCAGGAGGTGGCGTCCCGCGGCGACGACTTCGCGCGGCTCGCGGCCCTCGATCTCGCGCGTGAGCTGCCTGCCGAGGCCGCGTTCGACATCGCGCGCCGCGTCCTCACCGCGGCGAATCCCGCCGTCCGCGCCCGCGCCCTGAAGGCCGTGAGCGAGATGAGCTTCGAGGGAAGCGCGGCGGTGGCCGCGAGCCTCGCGGTGCCGCTCCTCCAGGACGAAAGCGAGGAGATCCGGTACTCGGCCCTCGCCGTTCTCGAGAAGAACCCGAACGAGGGCTACTTCCCCGATGTTCTCCAGATGGCCCGCACCGGCGGCGGGCGCGTCGCGGAAGCATCGTTCGCGGCCATCAAGCGCCTGCTCGCGACGGCCAAGCAGGATCACACGCCGGAGATCGTGCCGCTCCTCGCCGACGGGAACGCGGCCGTGCGCCAGGGCGCCGTGAATCTCCTCATGCCCTTCCCGCCGGACCTCCTCGCGCGCCGGCTTCTCGAGCATTTCCGCGGCTCGTTCGTCTGGGTTCGCGACCGCGCGGTCGAGACCGCCCGCGACGGCCTCCCGGGATTCGTGAACGCTCTCCTCGCGCTCACGAAGGACCCCGATCCGGCGTTCGCGAAGGCCGCGTCGGAGATGACGCTCGCGCTCTCCGACGTCAAGGCGCTGCCCGTGTGGATCAAGCTCGTGGACGACCGCGACCTCTGGGTGCGGACGCGGGCCGTCGAAACGCTCGGGCGCGAGGGCAAGGGAAGTGACGATGTCCTCGCGCGCCTCCTCGCGGCTCTGAAGGACCCCGAGCTCGTCATTGCCGCCGCCTCGGCCGTCGGGGATCTCGGCGACAAACGAGCCGCGCAGCCGCTGCTCGACGCGTTCAAGGGCGCCGCGACGCGTCCCGACGTCCAGATGGAGATCCTCGACGCGATGGGAAAGCTCGCGCTCGCCGAGCCCGGCGTCCAGCCGCAGATCGCGACGATCTGTTCGCGCGTCTCGCAGATGGCGCAGCTGGATGCCGCGGTGCGCGAACGCGCACGTCGTCTCGTCGGCAGGCTCTCGGGCGACGAGGCTCGCGACGCGCTCCCCGACATCGAGCCCGAGATCGAGGCCGTCCATCTGGCAGGCAACATCGGCGCGCGGCTCGTCGAGTTCCTCGCGGACACGGTCAGACGCGGAGCCTCCGACCTCCACCTCGCCACCGGATTCGTCCCCCACCGGCGGGTGCAGGGCGTTCTCGAGCCCGTGGACGCGCCTCCCATGACCCGCGCGCGCGCGACGCAGCTCATCCGCGAAGTGCTCGACGAGACGGAGTGGAAGCGCCTCGAACGCGAGCGGCAGATCGACGTTTGTCTGAAGCTGCCCGGACTCGGGCGCTTCCGCGCGAATTTCTATTCCCAGCGCGGCGGCTTCGACGCGTGCTTCCGCGTCGTCCCGAAGTCGATTCCGACGATCGAGGAGATCGGACTCCCGCCCTCCCTCTCCGACGTCCTGAAGTTCACGCAGGGGCTCGTCCTCGTGACCGGCCCGTCGGGATGCGGAAAGTCCACGACGCTCGCGGCGCTCATCGACCGCATCAACGAAACGCGCCCGTGCCACATCATCACCGTCGAGGACCCGGTCGAGTTCGTCCACCAGAACAAGGAAGCGCTCGTGAACCAGCGGCAAGTACCGCACCACACGGCCTCGTTCGCGCGGGCGCTCAAGGCCGCCCTCCGCGAGGACCCGGACGTGATCCTCGTCGGCGAGATGCGCGACCTCGACACGATCTCGCTCGCGATCACGGCCTCGGAGACGGGCCACCTCGTGCTCGGCACCCTGCACACGACGAACGCGCCGGCGACGATCGACCGCATCATCAGCTCTTTCCCCCCCGGCCAGCAGGGCCAGATCCGCGTCATGCTCGCGGACTCCCTGAAGGCCGTCATCTCCCAGGCCCTCCTGCCGCGCCGCGGCTTCGCGGGCCGCGTGGCCGCGTTCGAGATCCTGCGGACGACCTCGGCCGTGTCCGCACTCATCCGCGAAGGCAAGACGCACCAGCTTCCGTCCCAGCTCCAGACGGGCCAGAACGCCGGCATGATCACCATGGACCAGTCGCTCATGAAGCTCTGCGAGGAAGGCAAGATCGATCCCGAAAGGGCCATCGAGAAGGCGCTCAAGAAGGAGCCCTTCGAGAAGCTCCTCGCCGACGAAAGGCAGGCGCTCGAGTGAGCGCGAAGCCTCCCGCCTCCACGGCCGACCTGGGCGCGAACCGGATCGACACGCTCCTCCGGATCGTCGTCGACAAGAAGGCCTCGGACCTTCATCTCTCCGTGGGCTCGCCGCCGCTGATCCGCGTGGACGGCGATCTGCAGAGGTTGAAGTGGCGCACGCTGACCGAGGACGAGTACGAGAGCCTCGTCGCGCCGATCGCGCCCGAGAAGCCTCTCCGGGACTGGAAGGAGACGGGCGACGCCGACTTCGGATACTCGATGGGAAAGATCGCCCGCTTTCGCGTGAACCTGTTCCGGCAGGAGCACGGGTCCGGCGCCGTGCTGCGCATGATCCCGCCGAAGGTCCTCACGGTCGAGGAGCTCGGGCTCCCCCCGATCGTCGCGAACGT
>DASVJU010000086.1:0-9747 GCA_036385755.1 Thermoanaerobaculia bacterium | reverse complement strand
ATCATATGCCTCTTGGCCCGGGTCATGCGTACCGCTCTAACAGGCCATCTTCAACTAAATTGTGTCGCTTCAGTGGTCAAGAAACCGACGAAAGTCGGTGGTGAGGAGGCAGCCTGTCAGGTGGTCCCGGCGTGGCCTTTGTACCAGTCGATCGTCCTGCGGAGGCCTTCCAGGAGGGAGATCTTCGAATGCCAGCCGAACTGCTGCTCCGCCCGCGTCACGTCCAGCTTCCGCCGCATCTGGCCGTTCGGCCTCGAGGCGTCCCACCGGATGCCGCCGCCATAGCCGGTCTCCCGGGCGACGAGCGTCGCGAGATCCTGGATGGAGATCTCCTCGCCCGATCCGAGGTTCACGGGCGCTACGCCGTCGTAGCGCTCCGCGGCGGCGAGGATCCCCTCGGCGGCGTCGGACACGTAGAGGAACTCCCGCGTCGGCGAGCCGTCGCCCCAGAGGACGACCTCGCGCGCGCCGCTCGCGTGCGCCTGTTCGAACTTGCGGATCATCGCCGGAATGACGTGCGACTTCTCGAGGTCGAAATGGTCCCCGGGGCCGTACAGGTTTACGGGCAGGAGATAGATGCCCGGAAACCCGTACTCCTCGCGATACGCCTGAAGCTGGACGAGGAGCATCTTCTTCGCGAGGCCGTACGGCGCGTTCGTCTCCTCGGGGTACCCGTTCCAGAGATCGTCTTCACGAAACGGCACCGGCGTGAACTTCGGATACGCGCAGATCGTCCCGAGGCAGACGAACTTCCCGACTCCAAGGCGCCGCGCCTCTTCGATGAGCTGGATCCCCATGATCGCGTTCTCGTAGAAGAAAAGGCCCGGATGCGCGCGGTTCGCACCGATACCTCCGACGACCGCCGCGCCGTGAAGAATCAGGTCGGGCTTCTCCTTCGCGAGATACGCCCGCACGCGGTCGCGTTCCCTCAGGTCGAGCTCCGAGGAGCGCGGAGCGAGGATCTTCGCCGGCGCGCGGCGCGCGAGGTCCGTCACGAGGGCCCGTCCGAGAAAGCCGCCGCCCCCCGTCACGAGAACGCGGCGACCGCTCCAGAAATTCACGCCGGAAGTGTAACGGCAACGTCATCTTACGGATTTCCACCGCGTCCAACCCGTGGGAAACCTCTCGGCGCCGCCACTCCGGGGGGACGCCGGCGACGGCCCGGAGGTTGCGTTCATTCCATCTTCAGAGAGGTTTTGATGACACTTCGTCCCTTTGCTCTCGCCGCTCGATCGCCGCTCGTCGCCGTCGTGTTCGCCCTCGCCGCCGGCGCCGGCTCCGCCGACGTCGTCATCCCGTCTTCGGCGTTCGCGAACGGCCAGAACTTCGCCGAGTTCCACTCCGATGTGCGCGTCTTCAATCCGACGAACGCGCCGGTGAACGTGACGCCGATCTTCTACAACCAGGCGAACGGGCAGGCCGTCGCGGCGCCCGCTCCGGGCACGGTGACCGTGCCCGCGCGCGGTCAGGTCGCCTTCGACAACGTCCTCGCGACGCTGTTTCTGCAGGCCAAGGGTGCCTTCGGGCCGATTCGCTTCGGGACGACCGCACCGATCATCGTGTCCTCGAGCGTCAACAACGTGAACGCGTGCGGCAACGGGGCCACGTCGGGCCAATGGCTGCCGGGGATCGACGTCGGGCAGGCCCTCAGGGCGGGAACGCTCGTGCAGCTCGCCGCGAGCGCGAACGGGGGCTCCGGCTACCGCTCGAACGTCGTCTTCATGAATCCCGGCACGGCGACCGCGAACGTGACGACGAGCCTGCGTAACGGAGACGGCACGCTCGTCGCCAGGTTCACGCTCGATCCGCTCCCGGCGAACGGCTTCAAGCAGATCGGCGCCCTTTCGGCGTGGCTCCCGACCCCGAACACGATCACGGACACGAACCTCTGGATGGAGTTCACGAGCGACCAGGCCGTCCTTGCGTTCGCGTCCGTCATCAACAACGGTTCGGGCGACCCTTTCGCGATCGTCATGACGGCAGAGCCGAACGTCTCGGCGACCGCACCGGTCGCTTCGTACAGCGTCTCGGCCACGCCGACCCCCGGCCAGGCGGTCACGTTCACCGACACCTCATCGAACTCACCGACCACCCAGCTATGGGCGTTCGGCGACGGCACGACGGCGACGTCCGGCGCGGTCGTGCAGCACACGTACGCCGCTGCGGGGACGTACGGGACGGCGCACTTCGTCTCGAACGCCGGCGGCACGTCGGCGGCCGTGAAGGACGTCGTCGTCGTCACGGCCGCGCCGATCACGGTCACGATCTCGGCGACGACGACGGGCGACACGAAGTGGACGTTCATTCCTAATGACGTCCAGCTGAGGGTGGGTCAGGTCTACAAGCTGACCTGGACCACGCCGCAGTCGGAGGCAAAGACCCACGGGGTCGTCCCGATCGGTCTCTTGGGCATCAGCCATTGCGACGACGGTCAGGACCTCATCACGGCGTCTCGTCCGTGCGTCGTGACGTTTACGCCGACCGCGTCCATGCTCGGAACGACTTTCGGCGGCCCGACGTACACGTATTTCTGCTCGCAGACGCTCTGCGCGCCCACACAGGCCGTGCACGACAGCATGACGGCCACGATCACGATCGTTCCCTGATCTCTCTTTCCTCCCACCGGCATTCCTTCGTTTTCTTGTCGCGCCTCAGTCCCAGAAAAGCCGGCTGTCTGAGCCTCTCGTCCGCCGTCCATTCCGCGTAGACGATCTGCGCCACGAGGCGCGGTTCCACCCACACCGCGTCCTTCGCGACGTTCGCCTCCTTCGGACGCTCCTCGAAGGGACACGCCTCGCGCGTGAGCGGCTGGAGCTCTTCGAGAAGCCGGAGGAGCGTCTCTTCCGAAAAGCCCGTCCCGACGGCGCCGCAGTAGCGCAACGCCTTCCCGCTCCAGAGCCCGACGAGGAGTGCCCCGAAGTGGACGCGCGAGCTCTTCGGCAGCGTGAAGCCGCCGATCACAAACTCGGCCTCGCGGCGCGCCTTCACCTTCAGCCAGCGCAGCGACCTTCGCCCCTCCTCGTAGCGCGAGGAAAGGTCCTTTCCCACGACGCCCTCCCAGCCCTCCGTCACCGCGCGCCGGAACGCGGCCTCCCCGTCCTGTCCGAGGCGCGCGGAGAGGGCGAGCGGCTTTTTCGGACGCCGGCCGACGAGCGCCTCGAGGGCGGCGCGCCTCGCGGCGAGCGGCTGCGACACGAGGCTCGCGCCGTCTCTCTCGAGGCAGTCGAAGAGGACGAGGCTCGCGGGCCGGGCGCCCGCCTCCCCCCGCTTCTGAAGAAGGGAGAACTCCGGTACGCCGCCCTTCCCGAAGACGACGAGCTCGCCGTCCACGACGAAATCACCGCCCGGAAGAGACGCGAGGGCTGCGGCGATCCCGGGCTCGCCGTCGGTCAGGTCCATGCCGTTTCGCGACGAGAGGGTCACGCGGCCCGCGGCGCGCCGTGCGAGAACGCGCCAGCCGTCGTACTTCGGCTCGAAGACCCAGCCCGCGCGCGTGAAGGGCGCCTCCACGCGCGTCGCGAGCATCGGCCTCCTGGTCGTCATGTCGCGCAGCTTAGAGCGCCGGCGATCACCCGAAAAGCCGGTCGATCGGCGCGTAAACACCTTCCTTCGCGTACGGGACGTACTCGAAGCCGCGGCCGAGCGGGTCGTCGTGGCGCTCGATCGTCCAGTCGATCCCGAGCGCCGAGTAGACCGTGCAGGCGATGTCCTCGGCGCGCAGCTCCGTGCGGCCGGACACGCCGGAGTCCGTGATGGTCGCGCCGGCGGCATCCGTCGCGCCGATGACCTGCCCGCCCTTCACGCCGCCCCCCGCGAAGAGCGCGCTGTTGATCGCGAAGTGGTCGCGCCCCGCCTGACCGTTGAGCGACCCGACCGTGCGCCCGAACTCGCCGGCGACGACGACGAACGTCTCGTCGAGAAGGGACTTGCCGGACACGGAGCCGGGAGCGGCCTTGAGGTCCGCGAGAAGCGCCGCAAGACCGTTGTCGAGCTGCGGGCAGACGCCGTAGAGGCTGCTGTTCGCGCCCTTCGTGTAGATGCCGCTGTGCATGTCCCAGTTGCCGAGCGTCACCTGCACGAACCGCGCTCCCCGGTTCCCCGCCAGGAGCTGCTTCGCGACGAGACAGGAGTTTCCGAACGCCGTGCTGCCGTAGCGCGCGCTGTCCGCCGTCGAGTACGAGAACAGGGCATTCACGTCCGGGGCGTCCATGAGGACCTTCGCCTGGTCGTAGAACCCCGCGGCATCCGAGGCGTCCTTTCCGATCGGCCCTCCGTTGCGCAACGCGCCGTCGAGGTTCTGCAGATCGTTCCAACGCAATGCGAACCGTGCCGACCCGTCGGGGTGCGTCAGCGACGGCAGCCCCGTCGCCGTCGGCTGCACCGAGAACGGCGAATAGGTCGAGGGAAGGTAGCCCGACCCCGAGAGACCGCCCGTGTTCAGCGCCACGAACGCGGGCAGGACGTCCGCCGCGGTCTTCTGGGGCGCGAGCTCGAGCGCCGCGATGGCTCCGATATGAGGCGCGATCGAGCCCGTGGCGCCCGTGGGGTTTCGGGCGATCTGGACCCATGTCTGTGAGAGTCCATGGACGAGAGCCGAGGCCCTCACGGAACGGACGATCGAGAAGTCCGCCAGCGCACCGCCGAGCCTGGGCAGGAGGCCGGCGGGCCACCTCATCCCGGCGCCGATGCTCGTGGGCGCGAAATCGGACGGCAACCACGCGCCTTCCTTCAGATCCCACATGTCGACCTGGCTCGGGGCGCCCGGAAGGAAGACGAAGACCACGTTTTTCGCCGAGTCCTTCGGCGTCACCGCGAGAGAGGCCGATTCGGCCCACGCCGCGCGCGGCCTGAGGAACCAGGAAGCCACGAGGCCTCCGGCGCCGAGCTCCAGAAATCCCCGGCGGGAAAGGCCGGGCCCGTCGTACGGCGACGACGCCGGCAGGACCTGAGGAAGCGTGGATTTCATGGCCCGCCTCAATAATTGAAGACGAAGTCGATCTTGTTGAGGAGCGTGAACTGCAGGTCTTCGGCCACGGTCGTCTTCGTCTGGCCGGCCCGGAGGTTCGAGAACAGCGCGATGGCCTTCGCGAGCTCGTCGGCGGACGGATTTCGTGAGAGCGTATTCACGTAGAGCGTCTGGACGACCGCCGTCGGTGTCGCGTTCGCCGCGATCAGCTTGTTCACGGCCGAGCCGGCCGCGCTGTTTTTCGTCCGGGGGATGACGACGGCGGAGTCGTTCATCAGCGAGAGCGCCTGCGAAATCGAGAACTGGCCCGAGCGCGGCTCCGTGTCGCGGTCGCCGCGCATGAACGTGTTGAGGAAGTTGCGGATGGAAGCGGATCCCGGCTCGTTGATGTCGGGCAGCTGGCCCGCCCACGCGACCGGGCCCGTGTAGCCGGAGACGGCGAGGCTCGCCGGAACGTTCGTGGCCCTCGTGATCGCGTCGAACAGCTCCTCCGCCCTCAGGCGCCGCGGAAAGTGGCGCGCGAACAGTGCCGTCGACGCGTCGTTCCACGTGCCCGGATAGAAGGAAGAGAGCTGGTAGGCGCTCGACTTCGCCATGACGCCGAGGATGTAGCGAAGGTCGAAGCCATGCCCGGCAAAGTCGTTCGCGAGGCGGGTCAGGAGATTCGGGTGCGTCGGCTGAATCGTCCAGGCGCCGGGAGGCGGCGTCGCCGGGTCCTGCCTGAAGAAGTCGAAGCCGTCCGCCGGCTCGACGATCCCGAGCGTGAACATCTCTTTCCAGAGTGTGTTCACCGTCGCGCGCGCGAACTGGGGATCGGCCGTCAGGATGCGGCCCATGGCGGCCCGATAGCTTTCGCCGGGCTGCGGCTGTCCGCCCGAGGGATTCGTCGGCGTCCTGAGGTAGGAGGGCGCGATCTGCGTCAGGCCCGCGGGAATCGTCGTGTAATAGGCGCTCGTCCGGTCCGTCTTGTTTCCGGTCGTCGTGTTGAGCCGGTAGTCGGGAAGCGTCTCGTCGTCGGAGACCGTGTACGTGTAGCCGGAGAACTGCGCTCCCGATCGCGGCATCCTCACCTTCGCGAAGAACGCCGCCATGCCCCAGAAGTCCTGCCTCCGGACGGTCGAACCCCAGAGGTTGATGGAGTCGAGATGTCCGCCGCCGTTGTGACAGGAGGTGCAGAAAATCGCGTTCGTGCCGAGAAAGGCCGAACCCATGCTCGCGCCGAGGTTGTCGTACGAGTCCTGGGCCGGGCCGTTCTGCTGGATGTTCCGGACGGCGAAGTTCGCCTGTCCGTTCGCCGTGTTCAGCCCGGCTCCCGCGATCAGTTCGCGGGCGACGAGGTCGTAGGGTTTCTTCGCCCGGAGCGCGTCGACGAAATACGCATGCAGGGCGTTCCGGCCCGCGACGTAGAGCTGGCCGCTCCCCGCGTTCGACGTGTTGCGAAAGACATCGTCGAAAAACTGCGCCCACCGGTCGACGAACGCGTCCGAAGCGAGGAGCGTGTCGACCATCCGGCTGCGCTTGTCGGTCGATGGATCCGCGAGAAACGCTGTCATGGTGGACGCGTCGGGAATGCGGCCCGTCAGGTCCAGGGTTACGCGGCGCAGGAATTCCGCGTCCGAAGACGGCGGCGCGGGCGCCACCTTCGCGGCGTCCATCGCCCCGAAGATCTCCTCGTCGACGTAATTCACGAGGACGCGCCGGACGTGGCTGACGACCCCGGTGAGCCCTGCGGAACCGGCCGTGGCCGCGTGGGCAGCGGCAAACGCCCGTGTGACGCGCGACACGGACGCGCGCCGCTCGAGCCCGTCCGGATCGGCGTGCGAGGCCGCCAGCAGGCAATCGGAAACCGGCCCGATGGTCTCCGTCGCGTCCGCCAAGTCGTTTTCACGCTGAGCGTTAGCCGCGTCGCCCCCCGTCTCGACCGCGAGGGACCTCCCGGGCAGCACGGCCGCGAGGAGCGCGAGGACGACGGCGGATCGGCTGCGGCGCGGGCTCATGTTCGAATCCTCCGGAGATGAGATTCTGACGCAGTCCACGCTGAAAGGGTTACGTCCTTCCCGGACGGGTCCTTCCCCAGGGGGGCCCCGGGGGGCACGCGGATCGGCCCCGAAGTTGCTACCCTACGCAGCAGCCCGCCCGGCCGGCATGAACACATGAATTTGGAACGCCTCCGCCAACGCTTCTTCGAGGGACTAACGCGCTACCGGTGGCAGGAGACCGTCGGGCGCGGCGGGATGGGGATCGTTTTCAAGGCGCAGGACCTCGATCTCGACGACGTCGTCGCCATCAAGGTTCTCTCGCCCGACTGGGAGACCGACGACCAGCAGCTTCTGCAGCGCTTCAAGCGCGAGATCAACCTCAACCGGAAGATCAAGCACCCGAACGTCGCGCGCATCCACGACTTCGGGATGAGCAACGACTTTCCCTACATCACGATGGAGTACGTGCCGGGCCACGACCTGCGCACGATCATCCAGCTCGAGGGAAAGCTCCCGCAGGCCCGCGCGGTCTCGATTCTCCGGCAGATCGCCCTCGGAACCGAAGCGGCGCACAAGCTCGGCATCATTCATCGCGATCTCAAGTCGCAGAACGTGATGCTCGAGGAGAACGGGGCCGTGGCGATTCTGGATTTCGGCCTCGCGCGCGGAAAGACGAACGAGCAGCTGACGCTCGACAGCGTCATGGTGGGAACGCCGCATTACATGTCGCCGGAGCAGGCGCTCGGCAGGCCGACCGACGCGCGCAGCGACGTCTACTCGATCGGTGTGATGGCGTACGAGCTCCTGACCGGCAAAGTGCCCTACGACGGCGAGTCGCCGCTCGTGATCGCGATGAAACACGTTTCGGAGCCGCCGCCCGAAGACCTGCGCCACGTGACGACCGTCTCACCCGAGCTCATCGCGATCGTCTACAAGGCGCTCGCGAAAGAGCCGGCGCAGCGCTTCGCGACGGCGGCGGATCTCGAGGCCGAGCTCGCCATGCTCCGGCCCTTCGAGTCCGGGCAGGTGCCCGCGGTTTCCGGGCCACACGTGAGCATTCAGGCGCAGATCGCCATGCCTCCGAGCGCGCCGGGTGCGCCGCTCCAATCGCTCGCGGGGCGCGGGACGCACCCCGAGCTCGGATCGATGGCGACGCCCGTCATGCCGACTCCGGCGCTCCCCGTCGGCTCGAGCGCGGTACCCGCCGTCGAGATCAAGAACCGCCCGCCCGTCGTCCTCGTCGTCGAGGGCGACGCGAAGGAGCGCAAGCGCCTTGCCGACGTTCTCGGGCGGCACGGCTGCCGGGCGCTCGAGGCCAAGGACGGGCCCGAGGCTCTCGAGCGGCTGCTGAAGGACACCGTCGACCTCGTCCTCATGGACGTGGCGCTTCCGGGCATGGACGGCTTCGACGTCACGCGCGTCATCAAGGCCCAGGCCTCGTCGACCGCCTTGCCGGTCGTCCTCACCTCCGCTCGCCTGGACCGAAGTCATTTCGCGTTCGCGATCCAGACGGGCGCGACCGACGTCCTCGCCAAGCCTCTCAATTCCGAGGCCGTCGTCGGCCGGCTGTGGCACATCTTCACGCACCACGGCTTCCAGCCGCCGGCGGGAAACGAGCCCGTGCTCGCCGCGATGAAAAAGACGCTTCCCTCGGCCATGACGCCGCCTTCTGCGCCCGGGAAGAGCGGGATCATCCGCTGATCAAAAGAGCGGCTTGAGGTCGGAGAGCCGCGTCACGAACACGACGGGCTCCGGCGCGCCCGTTCCGTGGCGGTCGAACAGGATCGGAAACCAGCCCGCCGCCTTCGCGCCCACGACGTCCGTCGCAAAGGAGTCCCCGACGTAGAGGCGGCGGCGCTCTCCGCCGCCGGCTGCCTTCGCCGCCGCGTCGAAGATGACGCGTGACGGCTTCATCGCGCCGATGTCCTCCGAGAGAACCACGTGTCGCGCCCACCGCTCGAGGCCGAACCGGGCGATCTTGGCACGCTGCGTCTCCCGGAATCCGTTCGACAGGATCCCGACGACTCCCACCAAAGACGCGTGCTCCAGCGCGTCCTCGGCGCCCTCGATGAGCCGCCAGTTGCGACGGTACGCCTCAAGGTATGACGTCCCGATCGTGGCGCCGAGCGCGGCGTCGAGGCCGAGATCGGCGAGCGGCAGCGCGTAGCGGCGCGCCGTGAGCGTCGGGCGGTCGATCGCCCCCGTCCCGTACTCGTGCCAGAGGCGCAGGTTGTTCCGGCGATAGGCCGCGAGCCATCTTTCGAACGCGATCCCTCCGAAGAGCGCCTGGTGCGCGGCATGCGTCTCGCGAAGCGCGCTCTCCTCGGCCGCGTGATGGTCGACGAGGGTGTCGTCGAGGTCGAAGAAGAAGAGAGGCCTCATTCGGACATCACGCCGCTGGGGAGTCCGCGGCGGCCTCCCGGGTCAAGGCTGCACGCCGGGTAGATGGAACGGACCGTAGGTGGCGAGGAGGAGGATGGCCGCGCTGACGACCGCGGTCAGGTACGTGACGCGGTCCTTCGTCGCGAAGAGGACGGGATCTTCATCCATCTCGCCTCGGTTGACGAGAACCCAGATCCGGCTGATCCAGTACAGGAAGACGGGCACGATCAGCCACAGCCACGCCGGGCTCGCATACAAACGCCTCACGGTGTCGCTCTGGAGGTAGAGCGCGAGGACGATGGCGGCCAGATAACCGCTCGTGATGCCGCAGGTCTGCATGGCGAGGTGATCCCACGTGAAATACGCCCGGCCCGGAGCCTCCAGAAGCTCGGACTTCTTGAGCCGCACGAGCTCGGAGGC
>DASVJU010000085.1:0-24487 GCA_036385755.1 Thermoanaerobaculia bacterium | reverse complement strand
CCAACCTGTACGTTACGCAGACCTACAGCCTCGACAAGATCACGGGGCCCGCAGGGAATCCGGCCGCCGGCCAGATCACGCACATATTGGTGGATCAGCCCGTGTTCCCGCCGAACATCGGCCCCAAGACGTTCCCGCACTACGTGAGCCTTCCGAACGGAATCCAGAAGAGCACCGACGGCAAGATCTCGGTCTTCGTCGGACCCCGGCAGGACCCCTTCTTCGTGGATCTCGGCATGATCTTCGACGCCGTCAACCTCGAGGTCGGCGCCGGCAACGGCCGGCCGGGCGTCGGCGTCGGGAACACCGGCGGCGGCCGCGACACGCTCTACGGCTACACCGTCCTCGCGACCGCGCTCCAGGTGCCGATCGCGATGCTCACCTCCGCCGGATTTCAGGTGAACGACGCGAATAACCCGGTCGCGATCGTGGGCGCCTGGGCCTCGGTCAGCATTCCGTCCACGCGCACGATCAACGGGGACGGCACGGTCTCGAACGGCTCCGCGTACCAGCAGGTCTCGCGCCTCGGGAATCCTCTCGTGAACGAAGTTCTCGTCG
The DNA here is from genome assembly GCA_036385755.1 of Thermoanaerobaculia bacterium. Taxonomy (GTDB): domain Bacteria; phylum Acidobacteriota; class Thermoanaerobaculia; order UBA5066; family UBA5066; genus Fen-183. The sequence continues at coordinate 23,929 of DASVJU010000085.1, read as the reverse complement.
GCGTCGGCCGCAAGGACTCCTGGAACTCGCAGGGGCCCGCCGCCGAAGCCCAATTCAAGGGCGATGCGACGACTCCCGGCGAGCTGTTCCCGATCCTCGCCACGTACATGAACGTCCTTTTCGGCATTCCTGTGCCCCCGGGCCCGCGCGGCGACCTCCAGCTCGCGCTCTTTCAGGGGCTTCCCTCGTCGGTTTCCAGCCTTCTCGGAGTTGCGCCCACGCAACGCCCGAACGAGGTCTACTCCGACCAGCTCCGCCTGAACACGGCCGTCGCCCCGACTCCCTTCGCGTCGGCAAGCCGCCTCGGCTATCTCGGCGGCGACGGCGCCGGATTCCCGAACGGCCGCCGGCCCTGCGACGACGTCGTGGACATCGAGTTGCGCGCGGTGGCGGGAGTCATCGTAGGCCTGCTTCCGCCGTCCGCCGGCGGCAATCCGATCTACGCCGCTTCGCCCAACAAGGACCTCGGCGACGGCGTCGACTTCCCCCAGCGCGGCTGCCGCTACGGTTTCCCGTTCATGTGGTCGCCCACGAGCGGCTTCGCGGCCTTCCACGCGGGCGCTCCGGCGGCCCTCAAGACGGTTCCTTCGGTCCGCACGATCCGGAATTCGTCGGTCAAGGGCTTCCCCGAGGGCATTTCCGACGAGGAGTTCGCCGAGCGCGTGCGGGTCGCCCGCGACCGCGACGACCTCGCCCGGATCCAGCCCACGGTCCAGTAGTCTTCGCTCGTGAGTTTCCGGCGGTGGCGGTCTCTGCTCTCCCTTCCCGCGAGAGCGGCGGCCGCCGCCGCTTTTTCCCTCGTCCTCTCCGGCACGGCCGCCGCCGGGCCGCAGCCGTGGCTGAAAACGGCCGAGGAGCGTTACGCGCGCTACCGCCGCACGCTCGATCCCTCGGATCTCGCGGCCTCCGAGGCCGCCGTCGAAAAGGGGCTGACCGCCTCGCCGAGGGACTTCGCGCTTCGCAAGTTCCGCCTGAGGCTCCTCCTTCCCCACCACCGTTTCGAAGAGCTCGCGCGTGACGCGTCCGCGCTGAAGGCCGAGCGTCCCGACGACGCGGAGCTGGACGGGGCGCTCGGCGACGCCTTCCTCGAAGTCGGACGCTATCCCGAGGCCTTCGCCGCATACGACCGGTTCGCGGTCGCCAGCCGGTCGACCGCCTCGTACAGCCGCCTCGCTCTCGCGAAGGACACCGTCGGCGACCTGAGCGGAGCGCTCGCCGCGATGGATCTCGCCGCGAACGCCGCTCTCCCCGCCGACCTCGAGGGCTATGCGTGGTGCCGAGCGCGCTCCGCCCGGATCCTCCTGAAGATGAACCGCTACGAAGAAGCCGAGGGGCGTCTCGTCGAAGCCCTCCTCCGCGTCCCGAATCACGCTCCCGCGCTCGCCGTCGCAGCGGAGATCGCGGCGCGCAAGGGCCTCTGGGAGCCCGCCACGCGCCTCGCCGAGCGGTCGTTTGCGCTCGTGCCCGAGTTCTCCGTCGCCGCGGCACTCGTCGACTATCGACACGCCATGGGCGATCGCGAAGGAGAGGATCGCGCGGCCGCCACGGTGAAGACGCTCGAGACGCTGCTTCCGGAGCCGGAAAGAAAGATCCACCGGCTTCTCGCCCTCTACCTCGCCGAACACGGAGACCCGGAACGCGCAGCCCTGATGACCGCGAAGGAGCTCGAGACGCGCAAGGACGTCGCCGGCTACGACGCCTCCGCCTGGGCCCTCTACGAGTCGGGCCGCGCGAAAGAAGCGGCCGAGCCGATGGCAAAGGCGCTCGCGATGGGAACGATCGACCCTCTCTTCGAATTCCACGCGGGCGCGATCGCCCGCACCGTGGGCGATCGCAAGGCGGCCGCACGGCACCTCGCATGCGCGCTGGAAATCGACCCCAGGTTCCACGTGCTCCACGCGGCCGAAGCGAAACAAATGCTCGCTGAGATCAGGATTTCTTCGAATGAGTAGAAGCGCAGGCCCGCGTCGAGCGACGGCCGCCCGTCCCTCTTCCCTTCAAAGAAAATCCCTCTTTGTCTTCTCTCTCTTTTTCCTTGTCGCTTCAGCAGAATCCTTCGCCCATCCCATGGGCAATTTCTCCGTGAACCGCTGGACGCGGCTGTCGCCGCGCGCCGGGGGAATCGACGTCATTCACGTCATCGACCTCGCGGAAATCCCGACGCAGAAGGCGCTCTCGGAGTCCGGACTGACGAGCGCGCCCCGGGGAGACGCGCTCGCGAAGCTCCGGGACGCGTTCACGGCCCGCTTCGCACCGGGCCTCGTCCTCACGGTCGACGGCACGCGCGTGCCGCTCCGGGCCGTGAGGAGCGCGCTGGAATTCGCGGCGGGCGTCGCCGACCTCCCCACGGCGCGCCTCACGCTCGAGCTCTCGGCCGATGTCCCGAAGACCGGCGAGGCGACGGTCGCGTTTTCCGACACGAACTTCGAAGGCCGGGCCGGCTGGAAGGAGATCACCGCGGCGGCCGCGAGGGGCGCGTCGCTTCTTGCTTCGAACGTTCCCGCCACGGACCGAAGCAGGCGCCTCACGGAATATCCCTCGGACCCGGCGGAGCCGCCGTCCGAGGTCACGACCGCAATCCTGCGCGTCCGGTTCGGGCGCTGAATGGACGTCCACGGCCTGGGCCCCGCACCTGCTAGCCTTTCGGCGATGGAATCCGCGTCGCGCGACGTGCGCCAACCCAGCGCCACGCGAGAGGCCCTCGGGGTCGCAGCCGCCGTCGCCGCCGTACTCCTTCTCGGCGCCGTGCGCGTCGCGACGCTGCCCCGCGCGGGCTCCGGCGGAACGAAGACGGGGGCGGCGCCCCTCGTGCTGACCGCGAACGATCAGGTCGTCTATCAGGCGCTTCTCGTGGCGGTCGATTCCGTCGCGGCTCTCCGAAAGAAGACGGGGGCCTGGCCGGACGTGCCGGCCCTCGCCGGTGAAGAGGTCCCGCCCTTCGCGCCGGCCCTCCTGCCGGCGGCGGCGCGCGGGCTCGTCTGGAGCCTCAGCGCGACCGGAGGCGCCGCGGACTACGCGGGCGTCGATCCGTCGGGCCGGAGGACCGCTTTTCTTCTCCGGGTGAAGGAGCGCGAGAAGGGAGCGAGCGCCGAGGTCTGGTTCCGAAAGGGCGGAACCGCCAGAGCCGCCGGCGCGTTCCCCGTGCGCGAGGGCTGGTTCGAGCTCGTCGCGCTCGACGGGGACACGGGACCCAGACCGTGAGCGCCTTCCCCGTCCTCCTCGCCGCCGTCCTTCGCGTCGGGGTCACGCTCCACCCGTACTACTCGTGGGTCTCGAACGTCGGCGGCAGCGCCGTCGCCGTGATTCCGATCGTGCCGGCGGCCGCCGATCCACATACGTTCCAGCCGCGACCGGAGGATCTCGCCGTGGTCGATTCGCTCGACGCCGTCGTCGAGAACGGCCTCGGACACGACGCGTTCCTCGGGCCGATGCTCAGGGCGGTCGGCAAGGAAGGCCTGCCGCGGCTCTCGCCGAACAGGAACGTCCCGCTGCTTCCGGGCGCGTCCGGAGGGGCGAACAGCCACTCGTTTCTCTCGATCACGGCCGCGTCGCAGCAGATCCAGAGCCTCGCGAAAGAGCTGGGCCGCCTCGACCCCGCGCACGCGGATCTCTACGCGGACAACGCGCGCGTCTACGTGAGGCGGCTGCGCGGACTCCTCGCCGAGGCGCTCAGGCGCCTCGAAGGAAAGGACCTTTCGCGCATCCGCATCGCCACGGTCCACGACGGGTACGGGTACCTCTTCTCGGAGCTCGGGCTCCACGTCGACGCCGTCGTGCAGGCACGCCACGGCGTCGAGCCGTCCGCGCGGCAGCTCGCGGACACGATCGAGCGCATCAAGGCGGCCCGCGTGAATCTCCTCTTCACCGAGCTCGGGCTCGATCGCTCGTACGTCGACACGATCGAAAGAGAATCCGGGTGCCGGCTCCGGAGGCTGACGCACATCGCCGGCGGGCCGTACACGCCCGAGCGCTTCGAGGAGGACATGAAGGCGAACCTCGACGCGATCGTGGACGGCGTGTCCGCCGCGCTGGGGGGATCGTGACCGCCGTCGTCTCGATTCGCGGCCTGACCGCGTGGCGCGGCCGCGAGCTCGCGCTCGAGAACGTGGACCTCGACGTCCTGGAAGGCGAGATCCACGGCCTCGCGGGCCCGAATGGCGCCGGGAAGACGACGCTGCTGCGTTGCCTCCTCGGCACGCTGCCGTTCACGGGCACGATTCGCCTCGGCCTTTCTCCGCGCGACGCGATCGGCTACGTGCCGCAGGCGCTTGCGTTCGACGCCTCCCTCCCGATCTCGGTCGCGGACTTCTTCGCGCTATCGCTCACGCGGACGCCTGTCTTCGCGCGGCAGGCGAAGGCGCTCTTGGCGCGCATCGAAGCGGCGCTCGCGGAAACCGGAGCGTCCTCTCTCCTCGGCCGGCGGCTCTCCGAGCTGTCGGGCGGCGAGCTGCGCCGCGTGCTTCTCGCCCAGGCGCTCTTGCCCGAGCCCAGGCTCCTCGTCCTCGACGAGCCCGCGAGCCACCTGGACGAGGACGGCTCACGCACGATCGAGGCCCTTCTTCTGCGGCTTTCCCGCGAACGGGGCGTGACCGTGCTCCTCGTCGAACATGACCTGGCTCTCCTCGAGCGCGTGTGCACGCGCGTCACGGTCCTGAACCGGCGCGTCGCGGCGGGGGACGGCGTTCACGAGGAGAAGGCGGTTTCCTGATGGAGACGCTCTACGACGCCTTCGCGGGGTGGGCGCGCGCCGGGTTCCTGCCGGCCGTCTTCGTCCATCCGTTCATGGTGCGCGGCCTCCTCGGCGCGCTCCTCCTCGGGCCGCTCTTCGGCGGGATCGGGACCATCGTCGTCGCGCGCCGGCTCTCGTTCTTCGTGCAGGCGATCGGCAACGCGGCGATGACGGGAACGGCGCTCGGACTCCTCCTCGGCGAACCGCCCGGGTCCACGTGGGCCGGCGTCTACGGGTTCTGTCTCGTGTCCGCTCTCGTCGTCACGTTCGTGAAGCACAGGGGCCGGATCCCTCCCGACACGGTCACCGGGATCTTCCTCGCGCAGACGCTCGGCCTCGGCGTCCTCATGGTCGCGCTCGTCTCGAAGCGTTTCGACATCCATCAGGTGGAAGGGGCGCTCTTCGGCAGCCTGCTCACGCTCCGCGACGCCGATCTCGCGATCCTTCTCGTCACCACTCTCGCCGCGGGCGCGATCGCCGCCTTCCTCTACAACGACTTCTTCATCGCCAGCCTGAGCCCCGAGCTCGCCGCCGCGCGCGGAAAGCGGCCCATCGTCCTCGAGTACGTCTTCGTCACGCTCGCGACGGCCGTCGTCGTCGCGGGGCTCAAGCTCGTTGGCGCGCTCCTCGTCCTCGTGATGATCGTCGTCCCCGCCGCCGCGGCGCAGAACGCGGCGCGGAACCTCCGGCAGTTCTTCTTCGCGAGCATCGCCCTCTCGACGCTCGCCGCCGTCGGCGGCCTCCTCGTCTCGGGCTACCTGCCCGTTCCGACCGGCGGCGCCATCGCCCTCGTCTCGACCGCCCTCTTCTATCTCACGCTGGCGCTCTCGCCGAGGCGCCGGGAGGCTTCACGATGAGACGTTTCCTCGCCGTCACCCTGCTTCTCGCACTCTCCGGGACCGCGCTCGCCCACGATGTGGCGGTATGGGCGGAGGTCGTCAAGGGAATGGTGCACGTGGAGGCCTATTTCAGCGACGGTTCTCCCGTGGGCGATTCGCCCGTCAAGGTGACGAACGGCGAGGGCAAGGTTCTCCTGACGGGTCAGACGAACGCGAAGGGCGTCTTCGACTTCGCTCCGCCCGCGAGGACCGAGCTCACGATCACGGTTTCGGCGGGCGGCGGGCACGATGCGTCCGCCCGCATCAAGGCCAGGGATCTCGAATGAGAAGGGATGCCGTCATTCTCAGGGCCTCGTTCTGATCGGAAGGTGCCCGCCGCGGGCCTGATCCAAACGTGGCCGGATCCCCGTACTTCCCGTATGGCCGGCGTTCTTCCAGGCACCCTCGAGCGCCCGGGCGGGCATAATCGCGCCCACAGTGCGAGGCCGCTCATGACTCTGGTGCCCCGTACGGCCGAGGCCCGCGCGGATCGTTCCGACCACGCGGGCCTCATGCGTCGCATCTCTTCCGGCGACCCGGCGGCGCTGTCGGAGCTCTACGACCAGTCGAGCCGCTTCGTCTACGGCATCTGCCTCAAGGTGCTGCGCAATCACGCGGATGCCGAGGAGGTCACGCTGGACGTCTACAGCCAGGTGTGGCGCCAGGCGGCCCGATTCGACGCGGGCCGCGGCGAGCCCCTCGCCTGGCTCCTCATGCTCGCGCGCTCGCGCGCGATCGACCGGCTCCGCTCCCGCGGAGGGGCGCGTCGCCACGAAGAGGATCTGGAGCAGGCGCGCGGTCTCGCGTCGCTTGGCGCCGATCCCGAGACGTCCTCGTCGCTCTCCGAGCGCGCTTCCCTCGTGCGCGCCGCGCTCCTCGGCCTGCCCGCCGAGCAGCGGGAAGTCATCGAGCTCGCCTATTTCGAGGGCCTCACGCACACCGAAATCGCCGAGAAGCTCGCGCAGCCCCTCGGAACCGCCAAATCGAGAATCCGGCTCGGCCTCGCGCACCTGCGTCATGCTCTCGGGTCTCAGGCCGAAGGATGGACGACGTGAACGACGACACGAACGACAGCGAGAGGCGCGGCGAGTGGAGTGACGAGTGGAGTGAATTGAGACGTGAATTCGGCGACGCGGTCGTCGACGCGCTCGCGCTCTCGGCTGCGGTGACACCCCCGCCGCAACTGAAAGACCGCATCCTGGGCCGCATTGCCTCGGGCCCCGAGGGTGCGGCGCGCGCCGCATCGCTTCCCCCGGGCGGCCGCCGGATCCTGCCGGGCGTCTCCGCCGTCCTCGTCGCCGACGCCCCGTGGACCCCCGCAGCGTTGCCTGGCCTCGACTTCAAGGTCCTGCACCGCGACGACGCGCGTGGCTACACGACGCGTCTCTTGCGCTTCGCGCCCGGGTCCACGTATCCCTCGCATCGGCACGGCGCCACCGAGGAGGTCTTCATCGTCTCCGGCTCCGTCGTCCTGAACGGAGTCACGCTTCGCGCGGGCGACTATTGCCGCTCGGAAGCGGGCACGACGGAAACTGCGGCGTTCAGCACGGAAGGCGGCCTCGCGATCATCGTGTCGTCCGACGCCGACGAGTTCGTGAACGTGGAAGCCTAGCCGGGGCCTGACGGGAGACGTCCGGGATCAGCGCCGGGTGAGCGTGAACGTGCCCGACACGCTCCCGCAGCACGTCGTGCCGGTGCCCGTCGCCTGCCCCCGGTAAGTTCCGCTCACGCCTCCGGAAGGCGTGACCGTCGCGCTCCCGCTGGCCGAGCCGCCGCACGGCGAGAAACCGGCAAAGCCGATCGCAAAAATCAGGGTCTGGCCCTCGACGTTACCCTGCAGGCTGCCCACGCCCGGGAACTCCGCAACGACCGTGCAGCCCGTCTGGAAGATCGTGACGTCTTCTGTTTTCGAGAGCCCGCACGAGTCCGTGAAGACGCCCGTGTACTGACCCGTCAAAGGGATGCAGAAGAACGGCGACGTCGGCGACGTCTCCGACGTGCAGCTCCCGAGGGCGAGGAGGCTGGCCAGCGCCGCACACCGAAGAAGCGCTCTCACGCGCGGCCTCTCCGGGCTCCGGCGAGGCGCTCGACGCTGCCGACGCAGTCCTTCGCCTTGTAGGCGCGCCCCCCGCATTCGAGAAGCAGCGCGTCGAAGGCGCGGCACAATCCGATGAGCCGGCTCGCATTGCGGCGGGTGACCGGAAAGTCCAGGGCGAGCGAGAAGCCGTCCAGGACGTAGCCGCGTGGAGACGGGTCGGCGCGATGGCGTTTGATCACGGCGAGCGACGAGACGATGCCTCTCTCGTGCTGCAGCCGAAGCGCCTTCCCAAGCGCCGCCACCGCGGCCTCCTTCGGCACGAAGAGCTGGTATTGGATGAAGCCGCCGGGCCGGTAAGCCTCGTTCCAGCCGGGCAGGTAGTCGAGGAGAAACGAGTACGCGACGAGCGACTGCCGATAGCGGTGCCGACCGTGGACGGCCGCCAAGGCGTATTTCGCGAGGTTCACGAGCCGCATCTGAGGGCCGATCGCGGTGAGCCGGAGTCCGAGGAGGAGGATCGGTACGGGCAGCGGCCCCATGTGGATGTCCGCGATCTGCTCCGCGACGCTGCATCCGCGCGGTTCGCCTTCTTTCAGGGCGTGTTCGCTCGCGACGTGGACGACGCTCCGGCCGAGGCCCTTCCCCGCCGCCCAGCAGTCCATCCATCCGACGACGTAGTCCCAGTCGTCCTTCGCGGCGTCGAGCGCCGCGAGGGTCGCCGACAGGTCTTGCGTCGCAAACGCTTCGACGTCGAGATAGCCGCTCCCGACCTTTTTCAGCCGCAGCGCGACTTCCACGATCGGGTCGGCGCAACGCCAGTTGCCGAGGGCGTCGTCGAAGGCCGGCGCCCCGCGCGGGAGCTCCTCGACGCGGCCGTCGCTCCTCAGGACCGACACGCTCTCGACGTGGTCGCCGATCGTGCCCTTCTTCCATCCGTTTTTGCCGTGTACGTTCATCGCGACGGCCCCGCCGAGCGTCACATGCATCGTCCCCGTCACCACGGGCGGCCAGTACCCGCGCGGGATGGCGAATTGCCACAGTTCGCCGAGGGCGAGCCCCGCGCCCGCCCGCACGATGCCAGACGTCTCGTCGAAACCGGTGATCGCGTTGAGGCCGGTCATCTCGATCACCGGCCCCGCGGCATTGAGCGACGCGTCGCCGTACGAGCGGCCCGCGCCGCGAAACACCGGCACCTCGCCGCAGGCCGCGCAGAGGGCGAGAGCGTCCCGCAGGGCCTCGAGCGAGGCCGGACGGAAAACCGGCGACACGGAGACGTTGTAAAGGCCGTAGCCTTCCACCCGTTCCGGAGCGGGAAGCGCGCTCACGGCGGGCCGAGCCTCTTGAAGATGAACCGCGGGACGTGATGCAGCGCGAGACCGAAAAGCGCCCAGCGGCGCGTGACGTAGAAGACCTCGTGCCCCTTCTCGAGACGGTCCGCGATGATGCGGGCGGCGTCGGCGGCCGAGACGACCCAGAACAACCCGGACTTACCTGCCGTCATTCGCGTGCCGACGTAGCCGGGCTTGACGGTCGAGACGGTCACTCCGAACGGCGCGAGGCGGTTCCGAAGCCCCTCGAGAAACGTCGTGAGCGCCGCCTTCGAGGCGTTGTACGCGGGGTTTCCCTTCCGGCCGCGGTCGCCCGCGATGGACGAGATGCCCGCGATCTGGCCGCGGCCCGCCAGGCGAAACCAGTTCGCGGCGAGGCCGAGAAGCCGCACGGCGGCCACGGCGTTCACGTCCATCATCTCGGCGTCGCGTTCGGGGTCGCTCGTCAGGCCGTCGCCGTGATGCATGACACCGGCGTTGTAGACGAAGAGATCGCAATGTCCGGTCACGGCGAGCGCCTCCTGGAATGCAGGCTCGAGCCGCGCGGCGTCCGAGACGTCGCACGCGACGCCGTTCACGGTCGCGACCGGGAAACGTCTTCCGAGGTCGGCCACCAGGGCGTCGAGCTTTGGCCGCGAGCGCCCGAGGATCGTCACCCAGAAACCACGAGCGGCGTAGACCTCGGCGAGCGCCTTCCCGAGACCGTCCGTCGCTCCGACGAGGATCACTCGCTTCACGCCGCTCCCTCCAGGGTTGGAATCTTAAGAGACGCGGCTCTCAGGGCCACAGGCCCTCCTTCTCCTCGTGCCAGTCGCGGGTCACGTCGAGCCAGAACGCCAGTCCCGCGTGCCGGCCGAACGGCGCATAGAGCCGCTCCACGCGCGCGTCCTTCACGGCGCGGCCGCGAAACCTCAGGAGGGCCACTTTCTTTCGCGACCACGCGTCGAGGCCCAGCTTCCCATGCCGGCCGAGGAGCCTCCCGAGCGTGTCGGCCGCGTAGGGTCCGAAGCCTTTCTCGGTACGGATGTCTCGTTCAACGTCCTCGTTCGAGCGGGAGGCGTCCTCCCACCGCGAGAGATCCAGCTTCCCCAACGCGACGCGCCCGGCGAAAGCCGCGAGATAGGGTGCCCGGTATCCGAACTTCGCCGCGACGAGCGCCCGCGCCGGAAGACCCGCGACGAATCGCGCGTCCGGAAATGCCCCGCCGCGATCGAAGCGCTCGATGAGGCTCCGCACCATGAGCTTCGTCAGGCCCCAGGTGCAGTTCGTCGTCGCAAGCACCTTGACGGCGTCCTCGAACAGTGTCGGCGCGCGCAGGATGCGTCCGGCGCCGCGCCGCGCGATCCACGCGAAGCGCGGATCGCCGGCGCAAAGAGAATGAAAAGAAGAGAGATTTGCTTTCAGATTCAGGACCCTCTCCGAAACGAGGCGAACGGCGCGAGAGGAAATGTTCGAAGAGAGATTTTCTTTGAATGGTAAATGCCGCGCGCCCGCCGCCGGAGCGCTACCGGCCTCGCCGAGGCGCAATGCAGCATTCGAAGAAAGCGCCTTTGCCGTCACGACTAGTCCGCTCGCGCGCCCTTCGACGACGACGCGCACGGGTTCTTCTCCTTCTAAAAAACAAAATCCCAATCTTCTCTTCTCCGAATCCCATTCGAAGGGCGGCAGGTCGTACCACCCGTGGCTCCTGACGACGAGCCCGAGGTCCATCGCGGGCAGCGTGAGCCTCAAGGCGCTCCGACGGCGACGCCGGGGCCGGCCGCCGCTCCGCCGTGAACGTTGCAGCGCTCCTTCGGCTGCGTACCCACGAGGAAGACCTCGTCGAACGACGTCGGGCACTCCTCGGTCACGAGCATCCCGGTCGTCGGGTCGATCGACGCCGTGACGACGCCCGGCGTCGACGGGAAAGGTGTCTCGAAGTACTGCGAAGGCAGACGGCGCACGAAGTCGGCGAAGATCGGGAGCGCCGCCGAGGAGCCGGACAGGTTCAGGCCGCGGTTGTCGTCGAAGCCGACCCAGACCGCGACGAGGAGGCGCGGCGAGAAACCGACGAACCAGGCGTCGCGCCCGTCGTTCGTCGTGCCGGTCTTGCCCGCAAAGATGCCCTGCGCCCCGAGGCGGCGCGCCGAACCTCCGGTCCCGCGGTCCACGACGCCCCGGAGAACCGAGTCGAGGATCGAGATCGCGTCGGCGTCGACGCCCCGGACGACGGGCTCGTTCTTCGTCTCGATGCGCCTGGAATTCGCGCCCACGATTCCGAGAAGCGCATTCGGGCGCACGTGGAATCCTCCGTTTGCGAACGTGCAGTAGGCCGCCGCGATCTCCATGGGGCTCGTTTCGAAGGATCCCAGCGCGAGCGACGGATACGGCCTGAGCGCGGAGGAGATGCCCGCGCGCCGCGCCGTGTCCACGATGTCAGGAAGCAGCGTGCGCCCGGGCGCGGTCTCCGTGACGGCGATGCGCACCGTCGGGATGTTGATGGACTGCTCCAGCGCCTGGCGCGCCGTCATGGGTCCGCGAAACTCGCCGTCGTAGTTCTTCGGAGACCACGTCTCGTCCTCGCCCTTGCCCCAGACGAGCGCGATCGGCGAGTCGACGAAGATCGACGCGGGAGTGATGGGTTTCGGCAGATCGCGCTTTCCGAAGGCCGTCAGGTAGACGAACGGCTTGAACAGCGAGCCGGGCTGGCGCCGGGCCTGCACGACGCGATTGAACTGGCTGACCTGGTAGTCGCGCCCGCCCACGAGCGCACGCACCGATCCCGTCGCCGGGTCGAGCGCGATGACGGCGGCCTGGAGCGCATCCTCCTCTCCCCGCGGCCGGAGCCGCTTGAAGCGCTTCTCGAGCTCTTCGAGACCCTTCAGGACCGCCGCCTGCGCCGCCTGCTGCATGTCGGGGTCCAGCGTCGTGTACACGGAGAGCCCGTCCTCCTTCACGAATCCGGGAGCCTCCTTCACCTGCTTGAGCACGAAGTCGACGAAGTGCGGCGCGACGATGCCCGACGGCGGACCCTTCGACTTCGTGAGAGGAGCGGCGAGCGCCGCCTCGTAGGCCGCCTTGTCGACCTTCTTCTGCTCCAGCATTCCCTTGAGGACGACGGCGCGGCGCGCCCGGGCGTTCTCGGGATTGCGGTAGGGCGAGTACTTTCCCGGAGAGGAGATGAGCCCCGCGAGCATCGCGGCCTCCGGAAGGTCGAGCTGCGAAACGCTCTTGCCGAAGTAGAACCGCGCGGCCTCTTCGACGCCCGTCACGGAGATCGAGCCGCGCTGGCCGAGGTAGATCTCGTTCAGGTAGGCCTCGAGGATCTCCTTCTTGCTGTACTTGGCCTCGAGGATCACGGCCATCAGCGCCTCGACGACCTTGCGCTTCAGCTTCCGCTCCGGCGTGAGGAACATGTTCTTCACGAGCTGCTGGGTGAGCGTGGAGGTGCCGCGCACTGCCGCGCCGCGCGTCGCGCCCTGGAGGACGGCTCCCGCGAGGCGGCGAAACGAGATGCCACCGTGCGTGAAGAAGTCCCGGTCCTCGGTCGTCAGGATCGCGTCGAGCACCACCGGCGGAATCTGGTCGATCGTGACGAGCGTGCGGTCCTGCATCTTCTCGTCGTAGACGGACCCGACGATCTCCGGCTCGAAAACGACGTAGGGCAGAGGCGTCCCGTCGTCGGCACGTTTCAGCGCCGCCACGCGGCGGCCCGAGAACTCGATCTCGGCCGCGACCCCGAGCGACCGTCCCCACGCGGTCTCGCGCGGATTCGCGGTGACGAGGATCCGCCCCTTGACGCGCGCGTACTGCCCCGCGCCAACCGGAGCCTTCGGCACCTCGGCGTAGCGGAGGCGCCCGAGGCGCCTCACGATGTCGTCGGCGGAGAGCGTGTCTCCGGCGCGCACCGCCCAAACGTCGGAGTAGAGGCGCGTCGGAAGGGACCACCGCCGCCCATCCATCGTGCGCGAGACGACGCGCGAGAAATAGAGGACGATGACGATTGCCGCGATGAGGAAAAGAGCGGCGGCCGCTCCGACGAAAAAAAGAACCGGGCGCGAATTGCCGCGCAGACGGTCCCAGGTCGCGCGCGTGAGACGGGCGTGTTCGTCCCGGACCGCGCGCGCGAAGGGCGCCATGCGTTCTCTCGCGGCGCGCAGGGCGCCCAGAATGTCCACGCCCGGAGTCTAGCGAAGCGTCCGCCCGGAACGTTCAGCCGATCCAGCCGGCCTTCAGCGCCGCGAGCGTGACGCCGCCCGCGAGGATCCAGAGCGCCACGCCGAGGGCGACGGGCCGCAGGCCCACGCGCCCGAGCGCGTCGCGCGTCAGGGACGCGCCGATCAGGAAGAGCGTGACGACGAGGACGCGCTTCGCGCCGGCGGCAATCGCGAGCCCGGCCGGCCGAAGCGCGGGAAACCACGTCACGAACGCGGCCATGACCACGAACCCGACGAGGAACCAAGGCAGCTTCGCGGCCGACGCGCCGCGCTCTCCCGTGCGGCGCGCGCGCGCCCATCCGATGACGAGCGCCACCGGCACGATCCAGAGGGCGCGCGCGAGCTTCACGGTCGTGGCGATCTCGACGGCCTTCGGCCCGTACGCGGTCGCCGCGCCGACGACCGAGCTCGTGTCGTGAATCGCGAGCGCCGCGAAGAGGCCGAACCGCGGTTCGTCCAGGCCCGCGACGTGGCCGAGGGGCGGGAAGGCGACGAGCGCCACGGCGTTGAGAAGGAACACCGTCGCGAGCGCCACGGAGATGGACTCCGATTTCGCCTTGATGGCGGGGGCCACGGCCGCGATCGCGCTGCCCCCGCAGATCGCGGTCCCGACCGTCACGAGGAGCGCCGTGTCCTCCTCGACGCCGAAGACGCGCGCGAGAAGACGGCCGGCGAGGAACGTCAGGGAGATCCCCACGGCCGTGTAGCCGATTCCCCTGAGTCCCACGCGTCCGACGACGCCGAGGTCGGCGGCCGCCCCGAGACCCATGACGGCGACGCCGAGGAGAACAGGCGCGAGCTTCCGCGTGCGGGGGAGCCACGGGTTTCCCAAGGCAAGCGCCACGGCCACGCCCGCCACGAGAGCCGCCGCTGGCGGCACGAAGGGCAGGAGGGCGGCGACCGCGAGAAGCGGAACGAGAACGTGTCCGGGCGTCAAGGCGCCGAGTGTAGGCTAGACGCGTGACGGACGAGCCCCGCGAAGCCTCGGTGGCCACGCTCGTGCAGAGACGGGACGCCGGCGGGACACGCTGGGAGAAGGACTCCCTCGTCGCGGAGGAGCCGCTCGAGATCCGGCTGCGTGAAGGCGAGGCCGAACCGGAGCGGTTCGTCGTGACGATGCGGACTCCGGGCGACGACGACGACCTCGTGGTCGGCCTGCTTTTCGGCGAAGGTGTCGTCGAGAACATCGACGAAATCCTGGCCCTCGCGCCGCCCGACGATCCCCGCGTCGCGCCGGAGCTCGCGAAGAACGTCCGCGTCGTCACGCTCGCTCCCCGCGCGGACCGTCCGCGCGCGCGCCGCGCGACCGTGATGGGCTCGGCCTGCGGCGTCTGCGGCCGCACGTCGGTCGACGACGTCACCGCCCTGGCCCGTCTCGCAGCAGCCGCGCGGCGGGGGAAAGCCGAACCGCGGCCCAACGGAGAACCTGATGAGCCCGACGTCTCGATCCCCGCCGCCCTTCTCACGTCGCTGCCCGGCGCGCTGCGCGCGCGGCAGTCGGTTTTTTCCGCGACCGGAGGCCTTCACGCGGCCGGGCTCTTCGAGGCGGACGGGTCTCTCGTTCTCGCGCGCGAGGACGTCGGACGGCACAACGCGACGGACAAGGCCGTCGGCGCCGTCCTCAGAGCCCGTCGGCCCTGCCCGCCCGTCCTGCTCGTTTCGGGCCGTCTCGGCTTCGAGATCGCCCAGAAGGCCGCGCTCGCCGGGGTGCGCATCGTGGCCGCGGTTTCGGCGCCAACGAGTCTCGCGGTGGATCTCGCCGAAGAGACCGGCCTCACGCTCGTCGGCTTCCTGCGCGACGAGCGCTTCAACGTCTACACGCACCCGGAGCGCATCACGCGTTAGGGCGCCTACTTGAGCAGGTGGTCCTCGACGAACTCAAGCGTCGCGAGGAACTGGAAGTCCTGGTTCTTCTTCTTGCTGAAGCCGTGGCCTTCGTCCTTCGCGAGCAGGTACCAGACGGGACCGCCGTTCTTCTTGATCGCGGCCACCATCTGCTCGGCCTCGGTGTAGGGCACACGAGGATCGTTGCGCCCCTGGATGACGAACATGGGTTTCGTGATCCTGCCCGCGTTCGTGAGCGGCGAGAACGCGAGGAGCAGCGCGCGCATCTTCGGATCGCGCTCGTCGCCGTACTCCGCGCGCCGCAGGTCCCGCCGGTAGGCCTCGGTGTGCTCCAGGAACGTCACCCAGTTCGAGATGCCGACGACGTCGACGGCGCAGCGGAGACGGTCGTTGTAGGTCGTCATCGACGCGAGCGTCATGTAGCCGCCGTACGAGCCGCCCGTCACCATGACGCGGCTCTTGTCGAGAGAGGGCTGGGCCGCGATCCACTCGAGGAGGGCGCCGATGTCCTTCACCGAATCCTCGCGCTTCTCGGCGTTGTCGAGCGCGAGGAACGTCTTGCCGAAGCCCGACGAGCCCCGCACGTTCGGGAAGATCAACACGGCGCCGAGCTCGTTCATGTAGAAGTTGCTGCGGCCGAGGAAACCGGGCTGGTACTGACTTTCGGGCCCGCCGTGGATGTTGATGATCACCGGGCGCGGGCCGCTGAAGGACGCGGGCGGGCGGTAGAGAAAGCCGGTGATCGCGCGCCCGTCGAAGCTCTTCCACGAGATTTTCTCGGGTTCCGCGAGCGACGCGGCGTCGAGGCCGCCCATCTCGCTCTCCGTCCAACGCTCGATCTTTCCGGAAGGCCCGGCCGTCACGTCGATCGAGTACACGTCCGATGCCGACCGCGCCGAGGACAGCGTGTACGCCAGGTCTTTCCCGTTCTCGTGGAAGCGCACGGCGCCGATGGTCCCGAGCGGGATCCTCGGGAGCGCGATCTCCTTCTTCGTCGCCGTGTCGAGGACGTGCAGGGTCTCGGCTCCGCCCTCGTTGACGACGTAGGCGAGCCTGCCGCCGTCTTCCGAGAGGCTGAGCGAGCTCACGTCCCACTCGACTCCCGGAGACAGCACGGTGATTTTCTTCGTCGCGAGGTCGAGCGAGACGAGGCGGTGAAACTCGCCTCCGGAGTCCGTCGTCGTGTACACCGACTTTCCGTCCTTCGCAAAGACGGCGCTGCCCCAGGCGACCTTCCCCTTCGACTCCGGCGTCGCGAGGCTCTTCGCGCCCGTCGCCGCGTCCACGAGCCAGTACCGGCTCTCGTTCGCGGAGAGGTACTCGCCCGCGAGAAGCATCTTGTCGTCGGGCGACCAGTCGGAAACGCCCCATCCGCCGCCCGAGACCTCGAGGACCTTTCGCTCGGTCTTCGCGTCCGCAGGGTCCACGACGTAGATGTCGTTGTCTTTCCCGTTCCGTTTCGTGGACTGGTACGCGAGCCACTTGCCGGAATGCGAGAAGTCGCCGCCCGTGTTCCGGGACTTTCCGTCCGTGAACATCGTGACCCTGCCGGTCTTCTCGTCGCGCCAGAAGAGCTGGTACCACTCGCCGCCGCCGACGTCCTTGTTGAAGACGAACCCGTCGCCCGTGTGCGGCCGGAAGCGCGCCCCTCCCGTGCGCTCGGGGTAGAACGTCAGCTGCGCGCGCGCCCCGCCCGGAAACTTCACCCGGTGAATCTCGGCGACGTCCGCGAAGCGCGTGCCGATGAGCATCTCGCGCCGCACGGGGTGCCACGCCTCGAAGGTCGCGCTGCGCGAATCGCTGTAGCCGAGGGCGCGCTCGGCGAGCGCACGAGGGATCGCGGGCAGCCCGTCGGCCACGAGGTTCTCGTTCGGGAGAACGGCGTCGTCGGCGGCAACCAGAGGAAGAGGGACGAGGAGAAAGATGAAAAGGAAGAAGAAGATTCTGCTTAGAAGCTGAAGAGGGGTCTCCGCCCGCCCGCCGCCGTTGCCATTGTTCTCGCGCATCGCATCTTCACCTTTCTCTTCACCTTTCTAAGAAAATCCGAATTCCGAATCTTCATCCGAAATCCGATCCGATTCCGAAGCAAAATATTCTTCCCGTCTTTCTCCCTACGAAAAGACTCCAATCGCAACGATCTCGACGTCCTCGCCCAGCACCGTCGCCTTCTCGCCGACCGTCTTTCCGAGCAGGGCGCGGCCGAGGTCGGAGAGATACGAATAGACCCCCTGCTCGGGCTTGCTGTCCCAGGGGCCGAGAAGGGTGACGATTCGCGTGCCCGCCGCACCTTTGATCGTGACGCGCGCGCCCGGGCGCACTTCGGTCGTGTCGACCGTGGCCGGGTCGAGGGCCCGCGCCTTGCCTAGCTCTGCCTGGATCTTTCCCGCGCGCGCGGACAGAAGCTGCTGCTTGTCGCGCCGCGCCTTGTACTCGAAATTCTCCGAGAGGTCGCCCTCGGCGGCTGCGAGCGCGATGCCCTTCGTGTTCTCGGGAATCTCCACTTTCAGGATGTTCTCCAGCTCCTTGCGCTTGCCCTCGATGGCTCCCGCGGTGACGAAGAACGTGTCGTCGTCCGTTTTCCGGAGTCCCGGGAACCGCATCTCGGCCGCGGCGAGGAGGCCGTCGCGCCGGTGGGGCTCGAGCTCCTGGTGGCGCGTGAGCGCCTCGAGGAAGACGCGCGCCTCCTCGACGGTGGCCTGCTTCACGAGCCAGCCCGCCACGAGCCCGGTCCGGTCGAACATCTCGCGGACCTTGGAGCGGGCCGCGCCCAGCTCGTCCCACGTGAGGGCGTCGAGGAGGCGCGTCAGGACCGGCGGATTGAGGCGGGCGCGGAAGGCCTCGTCCTTCTCGGAGCGCTGGGCGAACCAGACGAACGCGCGCGGGCCGGAGCGGGGCGACTTCGTGAGCTTCTCGAGCGTGCGCTCGCGCGTGTCGGGGTCGATCTCGGAGAGGTTCCGGTCGATCGCCTCGATCGTGCGGGAGTCTTCTTCCCTGAAGAACCACTCGGCGAGGATCGCGGGCGCCTCCTCCGGCTTCTCCTTCACGATGACTTCCAGGGCGCGCTCCCGGATCGCACGGTCCTGGAGCCGCGGAAGGAGAGCGAGCGGCTGCGCGAGAACGTGCCTCTCGATGGCTCCCGCGAGCGCGACGCCCGGGAACTTTTCGACGAGGACGGCGATCTCGAAAGCCAGCGCGGGGTCGCGGTCCTCGAGCGCCTCCGCGTCCTTCGCGAGCGCCTTCGCCATCGCGGCTGCAAGCGGTGCCGAACGCTTCTGGTTCTTGCGAAACAGATCGAGGCGTTCCTTCAGCGGCGCTTTCTCGAAGCGCGCGAGGAGGTTCGCGTCCGCGGCATCCGCCGAGCCGGACCACTCGACCGTCGCGGTCTTGCCGCTGCCGTGCACGACGACCTGCGGATTCTTCCGGGCGGCGGCCCACCACGACGTCCACGCATCCTCGTCGATGAGTCCCTTCACGGCCTCCTTCACTTCGGTCATCGTCATCGTGCGGCCGAAGGACTCGATGAGGCGCTTCATCGCTGCGCCGGGATCGTCGACCACACGGATTCTCAGCGCCTCGGGAGCCGTGAACTTCTCGAAGAGGAAGTGGCCCTCGCCGAGCGGCACGAGACTCTTCGACGCGACGCCGATCGGGATCGCGATGCCCTTCGCGGCTTCGAAGTCCACCCGGACCGAGTCGAGAGCGAAATTCGTCTCGACGACCTTGCCGGCCCCGCGTCCCGCCATCGAGAACACGTGGCCGACCTCGAACGGAAGCCACTTCTCGGCCTTCTCCGCGCGCGCGAGGCCGTCCGCCGGGTCTTTCGCCTCGCGAAACCTGAAACGGCCGAGGAGGGCGGTGAGCGACGGGCGCTTCGGCCACGCGGCGGCGAGAGCCTCCTCGAACAGCTTGTGAAAACCGTCCGGCGTCGAAGGCGTGGCGCCCGCGCGCACCGCCTCCTTGAGGATCGTCCAGCGCAGGCGTGCCACCGCGGGGTCGGAGGACTTCTTCTTCAGCGCGGCCTCGGCGGCGGCGGCGAGGGACTGGACGCGGGCCTTCTGGCCCGCGCGCGCGAGGCCGCGCACGGCGGCGAGCAACGTCTCGGCCTTCCCCGAAGGGTCCGAGAGCGCGTCCTGGAAGGCGGACTCGACGAGATCGAAGCGTTTTTCGGAGAGGAGGCTCTGGAGAGGGGCGCCGTTCGTCAACCCAACATTCCCTTCTTCAGGTCCTCGGACGGCGGCTTCGGGCCGAGCCAGATGGAAAAGACCGCGTCGGCGAAGTCCTTGCCTTCGAACGTTCCGAGCGCCTTGTCGCCGGCGTAGAGCGTGGTCCCCTTTCCGGGCACGTAGACGAAGGACAACGTCCCGCCTTCCTTCACGTCCGGCACGAGGGCGAGCATCCTGTCGATGGAGGCCTTCTGCGACGCGGCTTTCTCTTTCGCGTTCGCCTCGAAACCCTCGGTGAACCCGTCGGTGAGCTGCGTCTTCTTGAGATCGCGCAAAAAGTGCATCCGAACGGCTTTGGCGGCGTCGGCGGCGACGATGGCCGCGGCGTCCTTCGAGGGAGCCTCGAGATAGAGGCCTCCGACGTACACCTTGAAGATGGCCTTCTTGCGGAGGCCGAGACCGTTCAGCTTGAGCGTCTTTTCGCCGGCCGACATCGTATCCGGCAGGTTGACGCCCGCCAGATCGCGTGCGGCGATCGGGAGCGCGGCCACGAATCCCAGCGCGAGCGCCCCGGCGGCGACGATGAGTGACGTACGACGGTTCATGAGGTCCTCCTCGAACGACCGGCGGATTCTACGGTGAATCCGCGGAGGAGGGCGCGTGGAGGCGCCATACTGTATGCGTCGGGAGAAGTCCTTCGACGAAAAGGAGGCCGCCTCATGCGTCTCGTCCCGCGGTCGAACGCCTCGACCCTTCTCGCGGTCGCCTTCGCTTTGATGGGCTCCGCGGGGCCGTCGCAGGCCCAGAGCATCGCCCTCGGCCTCAAGGCAGGTACCCTCGGCGCCGGCCTCGATCTCACGGTCGGCCTCGCGCCGAGCCTAAACCTCCGTGCGGGAGTCCAGGGCTTCTCCCTCTCGAGAGAGTTCACGGAGCGGGACCTCACGTACGACGGGAAGGCCGATCTCAGGAGCGCCTGGCTGCTCCTCGACGTCCATCCCGGCGGAAAGGGCACTCGCCTGTCGGTCGGCGGCGTGTACAGCCGGAACAAGGTCACGGGAACGTCTCCGGCCTCGGGCACGGTGACCGTCAACGGGGTGACGTACTCGGTCGCGAACGTAGGCACGATCGACGGAGAGGCCACGGCCAACGACCTGTGCCCCTACGTCGGCCTGGGCTGGGGGAACGCCGTCCGGTCCGGAAGCGCGTTGCGTTTCGCGTTCGACGTCGGAGTCATGTACCAGGGGGCGCCCAAGATCTCGCTCACCGCCCATCCCGTGAACCCCGCGCTCGTGCCTCCCGCATTTTTCACGGATCTCGAGAAGGAGCGCCAGAAGGTCGAGGACGACGCCTCGAAATACAAGTTCTATCCGGTCGTGAACCTCGGCCTCTCGTACCGGTTCTAGATCACCCGAAAACCGCCCAGCAGAGGTGAGCCGATGCGCAAGCCGAAGCCCCGTTCACTTTCGAAGAAATCTACTTCTCCCTCCCCCTCTTCCCCTTCTAAGAAGTCTTCTTCTTCTCCCTCTTCTCCGAAAGCAAAGAAATCCCCGACTCCCGGCACTCCGACACTCACCGTTTCCTTCGTCTCCGTCGAGGTGAAGCACAACGGCTGGCCGGGCGAGGGCGTGAAGGCGACGGACATGTCGCTCATCCTGCAGCTCGAGGACCCCGCGGCGGCCGCGGGGAACGCCGCCCTCGCATCCTCGCGGCTTCCTTTTGCGGCGGCGTCCGGACAGGCCGTTTCCGCGTCGGAGCTTCCGCCGGACCTGAACGGCGTTCCGTTCTTCGGCGGGCCCGTGAAACTGCCGAGCCACGCGAACCTCCACGCGCGCCTCTTCGTCGACCGCACGAACGCTCTCGGGCCGATCCTCGGCGCGGCCCTCAACACGGTCATCGGGCAGTTCGTCGGCCGGATCCCGCTCCTCGCCGCGCCGGCGAGGGACGTGCTCCACATCCAGATCGGGAAGGTCATCTCGACCGAGCTCGCGCGCGCCACCGCGATTGTGCCGGTGGACGCATCGTTCGGGGGAACGCATCCCGTCACGCTCGCGCTCGTGGCGCCGCGGACGATCCCCGGCCTCTACGCCCCGCCGGGGAGTCCCGAGGGGTACAAGAAGGGCGTCGTCGCGACGGAGGGAGACCTCACGGCCCTCCTCCACCTCACGCTCACACTCGCGCTGCCGGACTGAGCCCGTTCAGGGGTGCGTCGGAGTCGGCGTGCCCGCGAACGGCGTGCCCGTCGGTACGGGCGTGAGAGGCGTTGCCGTAGCCGGCGCGGTCGGCGTGGGGGTCGCCGGCGCGGAGGTCGGCGTCGCCGTGATGGGCGTCGATCCGATCCCGGAAGTCGGCGTTGGTGTGGGAGGAGTACCGGTGACGGCCTGCGTTGGCGTCGGCGTGAGCGGGTTCGGCAGCGTCGGAGTCGGGAACGGCGTCGAGCCCATGGGCGTGTACGACGGTGTCGGCGTTGGTGAGAACCGCCCGTTGCCGTTCGGCTCCGTGGGCGATGAGTTGCACCCGGCGAAGAACGAACACAGGAGGCCTGCCGCAAGCGCGCTCCACACGATGGCTCCGGGATTCCTCTTCACGACCGGCATCTTACTCCGGGCATTATGTCCCAGGCCGCCTGAGGGTTACCCGCGGATCTCGGAGAACCGCGCGACGCGGACGAACTGGTCGCGCATCGAGCGCAGCAGCGCGATGCGGTTCGCCTTCACCTCGGGATCCTCGGCCATGACAAGTACTTCCGTGAAAAAGCGGTCCAGCGCCGGCCCCAGAGACGCCATGATCGACAGCGCGTCGCGGTACCGGCGATGGGCCACGAGGTCGTCGAGCATCCCCTTCGCCTGCAGGTAGTCGAGCGCGAGCGCCTTCTCGGCGTCGTCGGTCATCTTCGCGGTGTCGGGCTCTCCGGCCTCTTCGGACGCCCCGGACGCCTGAGCCAGGATGTTCTGCATCCGTTTGAACGCGGAGGCCAGCGGAAGGAAGTCCTGCTCCTTGCGCATCGCCTCGACCGCCTCCACGCGCTCGGCGGCATCCGCGAGGTCGGGGCAGTCCGTCGCCAGGACGGCCTCGACGACGTCGGGCGCGCAGCCCTTCTTCTCGAGGAGGAACCGGAGGCGCTCGAGGAGGAACGCCGAGAGCTCCTTCAGCATCTCGTCCCTCTCGCGCGGCAGACCGCCGTGCAGCGCGGCGGCGTCGGCACAGGCCGCCGGAAGGTCGAGGCGCCACTTCTTGTCGAGCAGGATCTTCACGACTCCCAGAGCCGCTCTCCGGAGCGCGTAGGGGTCCTTCGAGCCGGTCGGCGCGAGGCCGAGGCCGAAGAGGCCGGTGAGCGTGTCGAGCCGGTCGGCGAGCGCCACGGCGCTCCCGACGTCGCCCCGGGGCGCGCTGTCGTCGGCCGAGGCCGGCCGGTACTGGTCGTAAAGAGCCTGCCAGACCTCTTCGCACTCGCCCTCGCGCCGGGCGTAGAGGCCGCCCACGATTCCCTGCAGGTCGGGGAACTCGCGGACCATGTCGGTGACGAGGTCCGCCTTCATGAGCCGCGCAGCGCGCACGAGCAGGCCGTCGAGGTGGGACAGGCCGAGACGGGCGGCGAGCTTCTCCGCGAGGTCCTGGATGCGGCCGGTCTTCTTCAGGTAGTCGCCGAGCGTCTCCTGGAACTGAAGCCTCCCGAGTCTCGGGAGGCGGTCTTCGATCGGGGTCTTCCCGTCGTCGTCCCAGAAAAAGCGCGCGTCCGAAAAGCGCGCGGCGGTGACCCACTCGTTGCCGCGGGCGATGAACCCCTTCGGGTCGCCGATCTGGTCGGCGACGGCGAGGAAGTGGGCGGTCAGCGCGCCCGAGGAGCGCACGGGCAGCATCTTCTGGTGCTCGCGCATGGACGTGACGAGAATCTCCTCCGGCAGGTCGAGAAAGGCCGGATCGAAGGATCCCCGCACGACTCCCGGCGCCTCGACGAGGTGCGCCCACGTGTCGAAAAGGGCCGCGTCGTCCGCGGGCTCGCCGCCGACTTCCGCGGCGAGGGCGTGCGCCTGTTCCCATAGGCGGGCGCGGCGGACGGCGAGGTCGGGCTCCACGTGCGCGGCGCGCAGTTTCTGGAACCAGTCGGCGACCCCCATCGTCACGATGCGTCCCGGTGCGAGCGTGCGATGGCCGAACGTGGTTCGACCGCTCTCGACACCGAAGAGGTTCATCGGGATCACGAGCCCGTCGAGCAGCGCGAGGACCGAATGCACCGGCCGGATCCACTGGGGCGTGCCGTCGCCCCAGCGCATCATGCGGGGAAACGTCATCTTCTCGACGAGCGCGGGAAGGATCCTCCCGATCACGTCGGGCGCGGGGCGGCCGGGCGTCACCTTGCGCGCGACGATGTAAGCGCCCTTCGGGAGCGTCGCGACGCGGAGGTCTTCGACCGTGACGCCGTGCGCCTTCGCGAACCCGATCGCGGCCTTCGTAGGATTGCCGTCGGCGTCGTAGCCGATCGAGGCCGGAGGGCCGGTGACTTCGGTCTCGGCGTCGGGCTGGTGGTCGGCCACGCCCTCACCGACGAGCGCGAGCCGGCGCGACGTGGAATGGACGGACAGCGTCCCGCCGAGGCGCTCCTCGGCGAAGGCGGCCGACACGCTCGCGAGGAGATCCTCGCGCGCCGCGGGCAGGATTCCCGCCGGGATTTCTTCCGCAAGGATCTCGAGGAGAAACTCAGCCATTTTCAGCCCCGTGTTCGGACGGTGGCGCCGCGGCCTTCGGAAGCATCGG
>DASVJU010000084.1:0-6301 GCA_036385755.1 Thermoanaerobaculia bacterium | reverse complement strand
CTGAGCGCGCCGACCAGCAGGGGCCCGTTCGTGTTGCGAATCTGCGCCGGGCCCGGAGTCGCACCGGACGCGACGATCTCGTCCCCGGTCACGAGCACCGCGGCCCGCACCGGGCGCGCCACGCGCAGCATGCCCCGGCCGGCGGCCGCGGCGAGGACGAGGTCGGCAGGCGTGAGGCGACGGCCCGCGGGCAGCAGCAGGGCGCCTTTCGGGAAGACTTCGCCGCGGAGACGGACGTGTGCGCCGGGACGCGGCGCGACGTCGAGCCTCACGACGCCGGCGTCGATCTCGACCGCGTCCTCGACGGGGACGACGGCGTCGCTGCCGGGCGGCATCGGGGCGCCGGTCATCACCTTCCAGGCAGCGCCTTCGGGCAGCGTTCCGGGGACGCGGCCGGCGCCCGCGACGCCGGCGCGCGCGACGAGCGCCGGCGCCCTTCGGACGTCCGCGGCGCGAACGGCCCACCCGTCCATGGCCGTCGTGTCGAACGCAGGGAGCGGCAGATCCGCGGCGACGTCCTCGGCGAGCACGCGGCCCGCGGCGTCGGCAAGGGGCACGACGACCGCGGCGAGCGGCGTGACGGCGCCCAGGGCGAGCGCGAGGGCTTCGTCGAACGCGAGCACGAGTGGGATCGTACCAAGGCGGGGACGGCCGTCCCTGAGTAGAATCCCTCGATCGTGACGGAATCCCCGTTCCAGTACACGGGCGATCTCGGGGAAGAACCGCTTCCCGAGATCCTCCGGACGATTCACCATTATCGCGTCCCCGGGGTCGTCACGGCCACGTCCGGCGACGTCGTGAAGAAGATCTACCTCATGGGAGGAAACGTGATCTTCGCGACCTCGTCGGATCTCAGGGACTCTCTCGGGGCCTACCTGAAGCAGAGCGCGCTCGTCTCGTCCGGCGAACTTCGCCTGTCGGTCGACCGGATCGACGCCTCGCACGGCAAGCGCCATGGCGAGCTGCTCGTCGAGATGGGCGTCCTGACGCCAGAGCGGCTTCGGCAGATCGTCACGGAGCAGGTGAAGGCCATCCTCTATTCGGTCTTTTCCTGGGAGAAGGGCAGCGTGACGTTCGAGGTCGGGCGCTTCCGGAAGGACGAGCTCATCCAGCTCGACGTGCCGACGCCGCAGGCGATCGCGGACGGCATCCGCCGGCTGTCCGATCCGCGCCGCGTCGTCCTGCGCCTCGGGCCGTCGTGGGCCGTGTTCGAGCGCGGCGAGGTGTCCGCCGAGGCCAGCGGGGTCTCCTGGAGCGTGGCCGAATTGAAGCTCCTCTCGCTCGTGGACGGACGGCGGACCCTGCGCGACCTCATCACCGCCGGGCCCGCCGACGTCTCGACGAATGCGAAGCTGGTCTATGCTTTCTGGGTGCTGCACCTCGTGACGCGCCGCGACGTCAATACGAGCGGCATCAAGCGCATTCAGTGGAAGACGAGCTCCGGCACTCCCGTCGAGGGCGGCGGCTCTGCCGGCTGACGACGCCCGGCACCGAAAGGAAAGACAGGACCCATGCCTCTTTACGAATATCAGTGCGTGAAATGCGGCAAGAAGTCGGAGTTCATCCGCAACTTCTCCGACCCGCACGAGACGACGTGTCCCTGGTGCGGCGGCGCGCTGAAGAAGCTGCTTTCCTCTCCGGCTTTCCAGTTCAAGGGCTCGGGCTTTTACGCGACGGACTACGGGAAGTCGGGCGGCTCGAAGAGCGAAGACTCGAAGGGCGAGAAGAGCGAAGAAAAGAAGGATTCCTCGAAGGGGGAAGAGGGGAAGAGCGGCGAGACTGGCGGCAGCGAGTCGAAGGGCGCCGAGGTGGGGGAGAGGGAAGGAAGAAAAGAAGGGGATTCGTCGAAGGGGAAGAAGGAAAGCGGCGGCGAATCAGGCGCGGCTCCGTCGTCCCCCGCCGGACGGTCCGCCCCCGCGCCTTTCAAGAAGAAAAAGGGCGATAGGAAGTAACGGGAACGCATCTCGCGCGCGCAGGGCAAGCCTTCCCTGTGTTCTCCCGCTAAACTCTCTCATGCGGTTCCGCGCCTTCGCTCTTACCTTGGCACTCGTCGCCTCGGCGTCGGCGCCCGCCTTTTCGGGATCGCCGCCGCGCGGAGCGGCGGGCTCCTGGTATCGCTACCCGCTGCCGGGTGCGGAAGTGAAGTCCCTCGTCGCCGACCCGGGTCTCTCCGGCGTCTTCTGGGCGGGCACGGCGCAGGGCGGCATCTACCGTTCCGCGGACGGCGGAGTGTCCTGGACGTCTCCGTCCGGTGGTGCCCCTTTTCCCGGATACGCGGTCACCTCGCTCGCCACGGATCCCCGTCGGCCGGGGGCCATCTGGGCGGGACTGACGGGCGTCGTGAAGGGTGGTCTCCTCGCGCGTTCCACCGACCTCGGGAGGACGTTCGAGGTCGTGCGGCGCTGGGAAGACCGCGCGGGTGCGCGCGTGGTGGCCGTCTCGCAGCGGGGCGCGAGGACCGTCGGCGTCGGCGGCGACTGGGGCATCGAGCTTTCCGAGGACGACGGCGTGACGTGGCGCGCTTCCGCGCCGCCGCTCGACCCGGGAAGCGGCGTCTCTTTTCTCGCCTTCGATCCCGTCCTCCCGGGCGTCCTCTATTGCGGCTCGTTCCGCCACCCCTTCCGGTCCCGGGACGGCGGGCGGACCTGGCTGCGCATCGCGAACGGGATGGTGGAAGACACCGAGGTTTTCGCGATCGACTTCTCGCAGGACGACCCGAACGACTTCTGGGCGGCGACGTGCGGCTGGGTTTACCGCACGACCGACGGGGCCGCGAACTGGATGCGCTACCGCGAGGGCCTCGTCGACCGCCGTTCGCAAGCGGTTCGAATGGATCCCCGGGATCCGAACCGCATCCTCGTGGGCACGACGGGCGGCCTCTTCGAGACCCGCGACCGGGGGAAGACGTTCCGACGCATCTCGGCGGACGTCGTCGTCAACGCGATCGTCTTCGATCCGCGCGATCCTTCGCGCCTCATCGTGGGCACGGAGGCCGATGGCGTCCTCCGGTCCGAGGACGGCGGCGTCACGCTCACGGAGTCGAACCGCGGCCTCTCGGAAGCGCGCGTGTCGGCGGTAGCTCTCCTTCCTTCGGGTCGCGTCGTCGTGGCGCGCGCCGCAGACGGGAAGAGCGGAGGACTCTGGACCGTGGATGCGGTCACCGGCGAGGTGGAACGCCTCGCGTCGTCTCCGCCGGCGACGGTGCTCTCGCTCGCGTCGGCCGGGGAGGCTCTTCTCGCGGGCGCGCCGGACGGAATCTACCGGGCCGCGCGGACGGGCGCGGTCTTCACGCGCGTCCTGGAGCTCGGGACGCGCGCGTTCGCGTCGGATGGCGACGGGCGAATCCTGGCCGCGACGAACGGGGGCGTTTACGAGTCGGCGAACGGCGGCGGCACGTGGCGGCGCCTCGGCAGCCTGAAGTCGCGCGTCGAGGACGTGCGCCGCGCGCGCCTTCCCGATCGCGGCCTCAAGACGTGGTCCGCCGACGCCGAGGGTCTCACGCTGTGGTGGGACGGCGCCGAATGGGCCCGGCGGCCTCTGCCAGGCGCGGGGCGGCTCCTGTCGGGCGGTTTCGGGCGGCCGCGCGCGGTCACGCACTTCGTGCCCGAGCCGATCGGCGTCGCGCTCTTGGCGGAGCGGTCGGTTCTCGTCTTTCGGCCCGAGGATGACGCCGACGGCGGAGTCGCCGTCACGATGCCGGAGACCGGCCTCGTCGTCGCGGGGTGGGCGGGCGACCCGCGCAAGGCGTCGGGGCTCTATCTCGCGACGATCGGCCGCGGCCTCTTTCGCTTCGTGCCGGGCGGGTGAGGCGGAGCCCCCTTGATCGTTCAGGCCCTCGAGGCCGACACGTTCACCCGTCAGCCAGCGGCCGTTTCCGCAAAGCGTTGACGGATCGACGCGACGTCGGAGGCGCAGCTCTCGAAGGCCGCGACGCAAGCCGCGTCGAATTTCGTGCCTTTTCCCTCCAGGAGAAAGCCGAAGGCCTCGTCCAGGCTCCAGGTCTCCTTGTAGGGCCGGTCGCTCGTCAGCGCGTCGAAGACGTCCGCGACCGCGACGATTCGCGCCTCGAGCGGGATCTGTTCCGCCGTCAACCCGTCCGGGTACCCGGATCCGTCCAGGAACTCGTGATGGGAGCGCACGATGTTGCGCAGCATCGAGACGCGGGCGGTGCCGCCCGGATCGAAGTCCCGAATCAGCCCTTCCACGACGGCGACTCCGGACGCCACATGACTCTTCATGATCTCGAGCTCCGCCGGCTCGAGGGCCCCCTGCTTGAGCAGGACGTGATCGGGGATGGCCACCTTGCCGACATCGTGGGCCGACGCGAAAGACGAGAGATCGTCGATGAACTCCTCGTCCACGCCCTGGGTCGTCGGAAGCGAGCGCGCGATCAGGCTTGCGTACTGCGAGACGCGCGCGAGGTGCAGGCCCGTCTCGGCGTCGCGGAAGCGTGTGATCTCGGCGGCCAGGTTCACCGCCGAGCGCAGCAGTTGAGTCGTCGACAGCCCCGGGTAATGCGAACGCGCACGAAGACCCGGTTCCATCGAGTCGTCAGAGTATCAGACGATCGCGATCGGCAGGCGATCCCGCCTTCGACTCAACGCCCGGGGATCGAGATGAATTTCATCCTCGCTCCCGGAAGCGCGCCGTTCGCGTCGGCGACGCCGGCGTTGACCTCGAGGACGGTATCGGACTTCGCTCCGGGCGTGACGTTGTCGCACGGGGCGGGATCGGGGGCGCAGGGCGGCACGTTCTTCAGGACGTCGACGATCGTGCCGTCCCTCGTCGCATAGACGAGATCGAGAGGGAAGTGGCAGTTCTTCATCCAGAACGGGCGGATCTCGAGGCCGTTGAAGGGAAACACCATTCCGGTGTCCTTCGGCATCGACTCGCGGAACATGAGCCCCTGCGCCTTCTCCTGATCCGTCCCGGCGACTTCCACGATGATCGCCGTGCCCGAGGGCAGGATGACGCGCGGGCCCGAGGACATGGCTGCTCCGGCCGTCCCGGCGGTCGCCAACGAGGCCGGCGAGGCGCCCGGGGAGGTCGCCGGCTTCGAGCAGGCGAACGCGGAAAGCAGGGCGAGGAGAGAGAGGCCGCCCGCGGCGCGCCGATCGATCACGATTCCTCCACGGGAGACGGCGGCAGCGTGTGCTCCTCCGGCGTCTCCTCGCCGTCCCTTCGGATGCCGTATTTCTTCGCGTAGTAGCGGAACGAGCGCTCGGACATGCGGAGCAGCTCGGCTGCGCGGATCTGCACGCCGCCGGTCCTCTCGAGCGCCTGCTGCATCAGGCGCTTGCCCAGCCATTCGAGGTAGGCCTCGAGGTCGAGGCCGTCGGCGGGGAGATCGAAGCCTTCGAGAGAGGACGCGGGCGGCAGGCCCGCTGGATGCAGGAAGACGTCCGGCAGCGCCGCGGTCGTGATGACGTCCGACGGCTCGAGGGCGACCGTGCGTTCGATGAGGTTCTCGAGCTCGCGCACGTTCCCGGGCCACGCGTACGCCTCCAGGAGCCGGAGCGCCTCCGTCGTGATCCGCTTCTCGTCGATGCCCTGCTCCAGGGACACCTTCTTCAGGAAGTGCCGCACGAGGTGCGGGATGTCGTCGCGGCGTTCGCGCAGCGGCGGAAGCGCGACGGGGATGACGTTGATGCGGTAGAAGAGGTCCTCGCGGAACGTGCCGTCGGCGATCTTCTTCTGCAGGTCCTTGTTCGTGGCGCAGATGATCCGGACGTCGACCGGCTCCTCGGTGTTTCCGCCGACGCGGCGAATGACGCGCTCCTGGAGAGCCCGGAGGAGCTTCACCTGCATCGTGACCGACGTCTCTCCGATCTCGTCGAGGAAGAGCGTTCCCCCCTCGGCCTCGCTGAAGAGACCCTTCTTCTCCTTGACGGCGCCGGTGAACGCGCCACGCTCGTGACCGAACAACTCCGACTCGAGGAGGTTCTCGGGCATTGCGCCGCAGTTGATCGAAATGAACGGTCGCGCGGCCCGGGCCGAGGCCTGGTGAATCGCCCGCGCGATGAGCTCCTTGCCCGTGCCCGACTCGCCGTTGATGAGAACCGTCGACGTCGTCTTGCCGATGCGCGAGATGAGGTCGAAGAGCGCGCGCATCTTCCGCGAGATGCCGACGACTCCCGCGGCCGAACGCCCTTCGGCGCGTTCCTTGAGCGCGACGTTCTCCTCGACGAGCCGCTTCTTCTCGAGGGCGCGCGCGACGACGTGCTTCAGCTCCTCGACGTCGAACGGTTTGGCGATGTAGTCGTAGGCGCCGGCCTTGAGGGCCTCGACGGCCGTCTTCGTG
>DASVJU010000083.1:0-2531 GCA_036385755.1 Thermoanaerobaculia bacterium | reverse complement strand
CGCGAGAGGTATCAATATTTCACCGAGGCGAAGATGGACCGCCTGAGGAGGCAGGGCTTCGCGAAGAAGCCCGTCGGCCTCGAGGACGGCGTCGACTGGTACGTCCGCCGCCTCGAAGCCGGGCGCGGCTGACGTCAGCCTTTCGGCAGGTTCTTCGCCGCGAACTCCCAGTTCAGGAGGTTGTCGATCACGGCGACCGCGTAGTCCTTCCGCCTGTTCTGGTAGTCGAGGTAGTACGCATGCTCCCAGACGTCGAGCGTGAGGAGCGGTGTGGCGGCGGTCGTGAGAGGGTTCTCGGCGTTCGGCGTCTTGACGACCTTCAGCTTCCCGCCCTCGGCCACGAGCCACGCCCAGCCGCTCCCGAACTGCCCCATCGCAGCGTCCGTGAACTCCTTCTTGAAGCCCTCGTAACCGCCCGCAAAGGACGCATCGAGCTTGTCGGCGATCTCCTTCGGCATCTTCGCGTCGGTCTTCGGGCGCAGGCTGTTCCAGTAGAACGTGTGGTTCCAGACCTGCGCGGCGTTGTTGAAGATGGCCGTCTTGTCGGCCTTGCCCGCCGCGCCCTTCACGATGGCGACGAGATCCAGGTCGGCTTCCGGCTTACCCGCGACGAGCCCGTTCAGGTTGTCGAAGTAGGTCTTGTGATGCTTGCCGTAGTGGAAACCGATCGTGTTCTTCGAGATGAAGGGCTCGAGCGCGTTGTCGGCCCACGGAAGCGGTGGAAGATTCATGGGAGACGCTCCTTTCGCGATTGCGGGAAAGCCCGCGTCGTTTGCGGCGAGGGCGGCGGCGGCGAGGACGGCCGTCTTGACGAAACCGCGGCGGCTGTCGTTGCTGTTTTCGCTCATGGATCTATCCTACCAGCCATGCGCCGACTCAAGCCGTCCGCTCCCCCCGCCCTCCTCGCTCTCATTCTCCTGCTTCACACGGGAGCCGCCCCGGCGCAAAGCCTGGCGGTCGAAAAATTCACGCTGAAGAACGGGATGACCGTGATCCTCTATCCGGACCACGTCCTTCCGATCGCCTCCGTCAACATCTGGTACCGCGTGGGCAGCAAGGACGAGCTGCCGCACCGGAGCGGATTCGCGCACCTCTTCGAGCACCTGATGTTCATGGGAACCGAGCGCGTCCCGAACGGCGACTTCGACCGTCTCATGGAGGCCGCGGGCGGGTCGAACAACGCATCGACGTCCGCCGACCGCACGAACTACTACTCGTCCGGCCCCGCCTCGCTCCTCCCCACGCTCCTCTGGCTCGACGCCGACAGGCTCGAGGACCTCGTGCGCACCATGGACCAGAAGAAGCTGGACCTTCAGCGGGACGTCGTCCTGAACGAGCTGAGGCAAAGCTACGAGAACCAGCCCTACGGCCGCGCCGAGCTCCTGATCGAGCAGCTCCTCTATCCCCTCTCGCACCCGTACCATTTTCCCGGAATCGGGACGGAGGAAGACCTGAAGGCGGCGCAGGTGAACGACGTAAAGGACTTCTTCGCGACGTTCTATACGCCGTCCAACGCGAGCCTCGTCGTCGCGGGCGACTTCGACCCGAAGGCGATCCGGCCGCTCGTCGAGGCGCTCTTCGGCAGCCTTCCGCGCGGCGCCGAGGTGCCGAGGCGCGCCGTGCCTCCCGCGACCCTCGACGGCGTGAAGCGCGGCGTCGCGTTCGACAAGGTCCAGCTCCCGCGGATCACGTTCGCGTACCACGCGCCGAAGGGCTTCGGCCCCGGCGACGCGGAGACGGATCTCCTTTCGGCCGTCCTCGCGGACGGCAAGAGCAGCCGGCTGTTCAAGCGGCTCATCGTGGACGAGGCCCTCGCGGCCTCGGTGAGCGCGAACAACTCGAGCGAGCTGCTCGACTCGACCTTCCGCATCGACGTCCAGACGCGTCCGGACGCCGACCTCGACCGCGTCGAGAAGATCGTGGACGAGGAGCTCGCGCGCTTCCTGAAGGACGGCCCGAGCGCGAAGGAGCTCGACGAGCGCAAGGCCACGATCGAGGCCGGAAAGCTCTCGGCGCTGCAGCGGCTCGAGACGCGCGCCGATTTCCTGAACGAGTACGAGTTCTTCTGGGGAGCGCCGAACGGCTTTGCGCGGGACCTCGACCGCTACCGGAACGCGACGCCCGCGGCCGTCCTCGAGAACGCCCGCAAGGTGATCACCCAGAACGCGAGGGTCATCTTCCGGGTCCTGCCCGAGCAGCCGAAGAGAGCCGCAGGCCCGCGCGACGCGCGCCCGCTGGACGGCACGCCGGCGGCGTTCCACCCGCCCGCGCCCGAGCGCTTCACGCTCGCGAACGGGATTCCCGTGCAGTTCTGGCGCACGCCCGACCTGCCGCTGACGGCTGCCCGGCTCGTCTTCCAGACGGGCGGCGCGCTCACGGCCGCGGACGGCCGCGACGCGGGCCTCGCGTCCCTCACGGCGCAGATGCTCGACGAAGGCGCGGGCGACCTCGACGCCCTGCGCTTCGGCGAGGCGGTGGCCGCGCTCGGGGGGCGGTTCGCGGCGACGGCCGGCCGGGACGCGCTCGAAGTG
>DASVJU010000082.1:0-18934 GCA_036385755.1 Thermoanaerobaculia bacterium | reverse complement strand
CGCTGGGCCGGGCGCGCGCCGCGGGCGGAAACCGGATCCTCTTAGAAGAGCGTGCCGCCGCGGCTGCCGCGGCTGCCGCGTCTCCCGCCTAGAACCTGTAGAAGAGGCTCGCCGCGAGCTGTCTCGACGCGCGTCCCACGTCGAATCCGAAGTCGATCGAGAGCGACCGCGCGATCGTCACGCCCAGACCGCCGGAGAACCGGTCGTCCGCGCGTCCGCCGTCGAACACGGAGGCCACGCTGGCCGAATAGGGCGGATCCGTGATCGGGAACGCCGCCCCCGAAGCGTCGCGCGCCGCGAGGCGCGCCGTACTCCCGTGCGCGGGCTCCCGGTGATAGCCGACGCGGAAGGCGAGCCGCGCCCCCTTCGCGCTGGCCACGTACTCGAGGCCGACGCGCGGGATGAAGACGTCCGGGGCGGGCGAAACGTCCGCGAGCACGTCCGTGACGGGGAATCCGGACGGTCCCACGAGCCCCGCGTACGAGACCACGGGCAGAGGACGGTCGAAGATGTCGCCGTAAGCCACCCACTGCACCTCGGCGGCGATCGTGAGGCCGGGCATCGGGTGCGCGGCGAGGCCGACGGCCGCGTCGCGCGGCACCCGGAACGAGAAGGGCCGGGACGTCTGTCCCAAAAGAGCCGTGGGAACGTTGCCGCCGATCACGAGCGTCCCGTCGTTGCGTGGCGACGAACGGTAGTCGGCCCCGAGCGTCAGCGCCCCGCCTTCGAGAAGGTCGACGTGAAGGCCCACGAGGTACCCGAGCTTCGTGCCGGACACGCCGTCCACGCGCATCGTGACGGTCTTGAACTCCTCCGCCGTCGGAGAGAGAAACGTGCGGCTCGTGATGCGGTGCGGACCCGAGGCGTCGCCTTCGAGCTCGAAGGACGGCCGGTTCAGCGTGACACCGGCGCCCACGCGCACGCGCTCCGAGACGCGGTACGCGAGCGACAACCCGAGCAGCCTGTTGCGGAGGCTCACCGACCCGAATTCGCGGTACTGGAAGAGGAAATCGCGGCGGGCCGCGCCCCCCGAGCGGTTGTCCCGGAGCTCGAGGTACTGGTACCCGCCGTCTCCTGCGTTCCCCTCGAAGCGGAGGTTCTCCGCGTACGTCACGGCGGCGACGAGACGGCGCGAGACGGGGACGACGACGCCCGCGAAGTCGACCGACATCGCGCGCGCGTCGCGGTCCACGTTCGTCGTCTCGATGTCCGGATAGGCCGCCGTGAGAAGGCCCGTCGCCGTCGAGCGCGCGGTCACGAGCCCCAGCGTTTCGTCCGTACGCTTGCCGGAGACCGCGAACTCGATCGAGGAAATGAGCCCGAGACCGGCGGGGTTGACGAGGGCCGCGGTCGCGTCGTCGGCAATCGCCGTGAACGCGCCTCCCATGGCGATCGACTTGCCCCCCGGGTTCGTGAGATTGAAGCCGACCTTCGCCAGGAGGGCGGAGTCGGTCTGTGCGCTCGCGGGAAAGGGCGCGAGCGCGCCGAGAAGCCCGAAAAGAGCGTACCGCGCGGCGCGCCATGTGGTTCGAATATTCATCGTGCGTCTCCCAGCGTCAGCGACGTCAGCGAGTCGGCGAGCGCGCCGGGCGTCGCGAATGGCTCGGAAAGAAGGACCGTCGCGCCGCTGACCACCGAGACTGACCGCTCGACGGTACGCCCC
Source organism: Thermoanaerobaculia bacterium (assembly GCA_036385755.1). Taxonomy (GTDB): domain Bacteria; phylum Acidobacteriota; class Thermoanaerobaculia; order UBA5066; family UBA5066; genus Fen-183. The sequence goes on along the minus strand of DASVJU010000082.1, from coordinate 17,271 downwards.
TCCGGGCCGGGGCCGAGGAGGACGACACGGTAGCGGCCCGGGGCGAGGTCCGTGACGAGAAGGGGGGTCGTCGCGTTCGCCGGAAGCGGCACCGAATTCCCGGAGCCCGCATCCACGAGCGAGACGACGCGCGCGAAGGGCAGGCCGAGGATCTGAAGACGCCCCGCGAGGAGCACGGCCGGTGTGGGGAGAGAGGCCACGGGCGTAGCCGCGGCCGTCGTGGAGGCGGCCGTCCGGTCGGGCTCCGCGGCCCGGCGCGGCGCGGGACGGGCCGGCGGCAGGATGTGAGCCGCCCACCACGACACGGAGACGACGAGGAGAATCCCGGCCGCCGCGAGCCACGCGAGAAGGCGCGTCTCGTGAAGCGGGCGCGACGTTCCGGGAAACCGCGTCGTGTCGCCGGCCGGCGAGACACCTACGAGCTCGGTTCCGCTCGTCGCCTCGGTCGCGCCGTCGCCCGGCAAACGCTCGATCCCGGGCGGGAGGCGCGTCGCGCCCGCCTCGCGGAGCACGGCGACGAGGCGGTCCACGATCTCGCGCCAGCTCGACGGCCGGTCCTCGCGCCTTTTTTCGAGCATTTGCCCGACGAGGCGCACGAGGGGAACCGGAAGCGATGGCGCGTCGGACGGCGCGGCGACGGGAGGCGCCACGGCGTTGAGGTGAGCGGCGATGTACTCGACGGGAGCCTTGCCCTCGAACGGGCGTTGGCCCGCGAGCACCTGGTAGAAGATCACGCCGAGGCTGTAGACGTCGCTGCGCCAGTCGAGCGCCGCGCCGTGCCCGAGCGAGCCGAGCTGCTCGGGCGATCCGTAGGCGACCTTGCCGAGGAAGAACCCCGTCGCGGTCAGGGACTCCAGGCCTGTCGACTTCTCGAAGAGCTTCGCGACGCCGAAGTCGAGGAGCTTCACGAGCCGGTCGTCGCCGCGCTCGATGACGAGGATGTTGTCGGGCGACAGGTCGCGGTGCACGATTCCGCGCGAGGCGAGGTACGCGAGCCCGTGGGCCGCCTGCACGAGGAGCGGAGCCGTCTCGGTCCACGGCCGGCCCGCGAAGGACGTCAGCGGCACGCCGTCGAGGTACTCCATCGCGAGCCAGGGCGTCCCGTCCTCCTCGCCGATCTCGAGGAACGAGACGACGTTGACGTGAAGGAGGCTCTTGAGGATTGCCGCCTCGCGGTCGAAGCGCACGCGCGCTTCGCGCAGATGTGCCGCCGATTCGTCTCCCGGCGCCTCGGACTCGCGGATGACCTTGAGAGCGACCGTGCGGCCGTCACGCTCGTCCACGGCCTGGTAGACGATCCCCATGCCGCCCCGGCCGATCCGCTTCAGGACGCGGAAATGGGCGATGCGCTCGACGGCGCCGGCGGCCAACCCGTCACCGTCCCGTGCCGGCCGCCGCCGGACGCAGGAAGATGTTGGCCGGGTCGCCCGACACGACGTCGATCTTCGAGGCGAAGGCCATGAACACGCCGTCGCCGCCCACCTGGCGCACGACGATGCGCACGTCGGTGAGCTCCGAGAGGTTGAGGCCGAGGACGCTCTTGAACAGCTCCTCCGAGATGTAGCCGTTCGGCGGAATCCGCCTCGAGGCGGTGGCAATCGGAACGAACGACCCGGGCAGATACGCCGCGATGACGACATCGCAATACGAGCCTGTGACCTCGTTCAGGATGAGATTCGTGCGGTACGCGGACGAGCTCTCGGCGCCGTCGAACTCCATCGTCCCGAGATTGGACTGGAAAGACGAGTATCCGTGGAGGTAGGAGTAGCCCTCCATGCCGGTCTTGAAGTCCCCGACGCCGGTCGCGGGCGACACCGTGTACGCCTCGGTCTGTACGTCCACGTCGGACCAGCCTTCCTTGCAGCACGTGCCGTCGGTGTTCATCACATTCTCGATTTCGATGTGTCCGAAGGTGCCGGTTGCCGGAGGCAGATCGAAGAGCTCCTCGAGGACGTCCTCACGGGAGAAAACCGTCCCTCGTCCAAGAGCGAGGGGCGATGTCTTGATGATGTTTCCAGCGACATCAACATACTTGAGGCGCAGATCGCGCTCGGCGCCAGCGGTATTTGTGAGCGTGATACGCGTCCTCCAGAAGGGTGTCGAGCCGTCGTCCAGCGGCGCGCCGCCCGCGTGGACCGTGGGGAACGACAGCGTCGGGGGAAAGCCTCCCTGCGGCAGACCCGCGAAGGCGGTCCGCGCTCCGAGGCTCGCCGGGGCGGCCGCCTGCACCGGCTGAAGACCGCGTTTCGTGACGCCCACGTGGAGCGACGAGTCCTGCGTGCGGTTGTCGATGACGGTGGCCATTCCGACGACGGAGCCCTTCGTCCCGCCAACCGGGTCGACCGCGCTGTTGTCCTGCCACGTGATCTGGGCGTACGCGTAGAACACCGGGAGAGGCGCAGCGTCGAAGAGGTCCGCGTCGTCGAAGAGTTGAACGGTCGCGTTCGCGGGAATCGTCCGGTCGAGAATGACCGGAGCGCCATTCTTCAATACGCGATCCCCGTTCTTGTCGAAGAGCTCGACGAGGATCTTCGTGTCGAACCCCGACGTCTCGAGGAGAAGCAGGTTCGAGCGGCGGTTCGCGTCGTGCGCGAGGCCCGACACCCAGTACAGGGGGTCGCTCTGCTTCACGCCCTCGCCCGGAATCGTCGGCCGCATCTCGAAACCGTACTGCCCGATTGGGGGGGTCGTCCCCAGGGGCGTGCTGCGCGAGGCGTTTCGGGCCGCCACCGTCGCCGGCAGCGGCCGGTTGTTGACGAGGGCGGTGGCCGTCAGCGTGGGCGCGGTCGAGCGCACCTCGACGGTGAACGCCCCTTCGGAGCCGAGGAGCGTCCCGACGACGTTGCGGTAGCGGCGGGTCTCGCCGGCCGCGAGCTTGAGGTCGTAGCGGCGGAGCGCCGAGCCGTCCGGCGGACCGCCGATCGGGTTGAAGAGGAGCGAAACGGGCACGGCGTTCACCGCGTCGGAGTTCGTCAGCCAGAGGTCGGCCGCGAAGCGCCCCACGTTTTTCGCGTCCACGGCATTCGGGAAGGCGGCATACAGGAGGCGCGTGCGGGCGGCGGCCGCGGGCGTCGCGCCCGTGCCCCCCGCGGTCGGCGGGACAGCGGGCCCGTCGTCCGTCACGAGAAGCGTCTCGGCGCCGTCCGGGAAGCCGACGGTGGCGAGGGACACGGCTCCGACTTCGGTTCCGGTGCCCGAGCGCCGCCTCGCCCGGTCCACGACGAGCTGCACGGTCCGCGTCTCGCGCGCCGCGAGCGGCCGATCCCATGGCTGGCCGTCCAGAGACGACACGGTGAGCCAGGGCGCGCGGACGGTCCCGACGAACGAGGCGGCGGCGTCCGACGGATTCACGATCGAGCGGAGGATCGGATTCCCGTCGCGGTCGACGTCCACGCCGGGGTCACTCCAGACGATCTTCGCCTTCGCCTGAGCAGCCGAGAGCATGCAGTCGATGGGGACCGTGAGGGTCGTTTCGCCCGCCGTGAGCTCGACCGACGCATGCACGGGCCGCACCAGCACGGAGACGTAGAGGGAGGTCACGACGACCGTCGTCTCGGCATTCGGAGCCAGCGTGAACTCCTCCGGCGCGAGAAGGAACCCGCTGTCGTCCGACTTCGCGCGCACGAGGATCGCGTCGGTTCCGCCGTTGCGGACGGCGAAGGACGTCGCCGTGCGGGTGCCGGCCGCCGGGACGAGCGCGGCGATCGGGGGGGGCTCGGACACGAGGAGGAGCGCCGGCTTCAGCACGTTTCCGACCGTCACGCGAAGCGACGGAGACCAGGGACCCACGGAGCCGCAAGACGCCTCCGCCCGCACCTGGAAGACGTAGTCGCCTGTCGCGCCGAAGAACGACGCGGCGCCTCCGTCCACGACCCATTCGTGGCTTTCCAGCTCGAAGGCCGACGTCCGGCGAATGCGGAATTTCAGGCCCGTCGGTCCGCCGCCCGGGCCCGGCCCTGTGCCGAGCGTGTTCCAGGTGACCACCCAGGTCGAATACGCCGGTGGATTCGCCGGGTCGACGCGCAGCTCGCCGACGGAGGGAGGCGCGTCACACGTGCTCTTCACGGGAACGGCGACGACGTTGGACACGATGGCGGCGAACGAGGCCGTCGGACAGGACGACTTGACGACGATCCGGTGGTAGAGGACCTTCGCGCTCGCGGCGCCTGGTGTCAGAGTGATCGCCGACCGCGACGTGACGGTCTGGTCGACGCCCGACGCGAAGTACGCGTCCTGAGAGCGCTCGACGACGTAATAATCCGCGCTCTGGGTCGTGGGGCTCGCGAGAACGTTCGTCCACGAGAGCGAATAGGACTCCCCCGCCTGGACGCCGGTGGGTCCCGTGAGAACGGGAGCCGGGACCGGACAGGCCGCGCCGCGGGCGCCCGGCGCCCACACGGCCGCCAAGGCTCCGAGCAGAGCCGCCGCGAAGACCGACCGCGAAAGCCGGGAGTTCGAACTCATCCTTCTCTAGAATCCCCCTCGATGCGCTCTTGGGAGTGTCACGGCGCGGGCACCATCCCACGTGGACCTCGGTCCATGGGGGTGATCGCCCTCGTGGTCGTCGCCCTCGCGGGCCGACTGTCCGCCCAGGTGATTCTACCCCCGGACGCGGCCGTGAAGGCCTATCAGGCGGGACAGGCCGCCGCTCAGCGGAAAGACTGGCCGCTCGTGATCCGGAAGATGAACGACGCGCTGGCGACCGGGCACACGCACGCGAAGCAGCACTTCGGCGCGAGCCGCTATACGGTGGACCTCTACGACCCGTATTACTGGCTCGGCGTCGCGCACATGGAGCTCGGAGAGGCTCTGGAGGCGAAGCGCAATCTCCTCCTCTCGAGGAGCGAAGGCGTCATCGACGGGTTTCCGGAATCCGCGGATCTCCTCGGCCGTCTCGGGACGCTCGAACGCCGCGAGGCCCAGGCGGCCGCCGTCCATGAATCACCAACGCCGGCGCCTCCGGAAGCAACGCCCACGGTGCCGGCGCCCGTCGCGGCCCCGGCCTCGGTCCCGACCGTCGGCGCGCCGGCCCGAGACGACGTGGCACCCCCGCCACAGGGCGCCGCCGAGCGCATCCTGGCGCTCTTTTCGGCCGGCGATTTCGCAGGGGCCGAAGCCGGGGTCGAGAGTTTCCGGCGCGTCCGCCCGGACGCCCGGGAAGCGGACCTTCTCGCGTCCCTCGTTTACGGAACTCGCTACGTCCTCGAAGGAAAGGTCGATCCGACGCTCCTCGCCCGAGCGAAGAAGGCGCTCGCCTCGTGGCGGAAAAAAGGCGGCGGGAAACGGAATGAGGAGGCGCTTCTTTCGCCGTCGCTCCTGGCAACGCTGAACGGGATCTGACGCCTCAGCGCGAGCGGACGACCCAGGTGCCGGCCGCGAGGTCCTGAAAGGCCCTCTTGTCCTTCTCGAAGAAGGCCCACACCCACCCGAGGCCCAGCGGCAGGCCCGCGAGAACGAGGACGACCGCGCGGATCAGAGCCGCCTTCCAGCCGATGCCCCTTCCCCCGATCTCCCCGCGTTTGACGACCGTGAGTCCGAGTAGGGACTTGCCGGGCGTGCGCCCGCGCCACGCCCAGCCTCCCACGACGTAAAGGGCGTTCGCGAGCGCGGCCAGAAGGAACGAGAGAATCGTGATCCCTCGAAAAGCCCAGTCCGGAGCCGCGTCGCGCGTCTGGAGCTCCGCGCGGAAGTAGTCGATGAGAAAGACGGGAGCGAAAAGGAGGAGATTGATCGCCGTGAGGATGACGGCATCGACGAGAGCCGCGAGGAGGCGGGCGAACGGGTTCGCCGCGTTTCTCGGACCCTCGTTCACCGCCGGGGCGCGCCGTTCGCGGAACGCCGCCGCGCGCTCGACCGTCGCGGGCCGCGGGGGCGCCTGGGACGAATTCATCTGGATCGAGATGTCCGCCAGCTCGCGGGCGGCGAGCGCCGACGGGAACGGTTCGGCGAGGGCCTGGACGCCGTCGGAGGGCGCCACGGTCGAGACGTCGTCCGGGGGCCGGAAAGCCGCCGGGAAGGCCTCGCGGAATCCGGACCCGGCCCGGACGGGAGCGCCCTTCCGGTCGACGTCGCGAAAGAGGTCGGAGGCCGACATCTCGTCGGGCGGAAAGGCGGACGGCGGGCGTGGCGTCCCCGGGAGCGTGCCGCCCGGGATGGGCTCGTAAGTGATCCCGGACGGAGGCCGCGGCGCGGACGCAGGCGGCGCGGCGGAAGGCGCCTCGGCCTGGGACGGCAGGTCGTCCGGCCCCAGGAGCGCGGTGCGATCGGACGGCACGTTCGGCGGCACGATGCGGAGGTCGACCACGGCCGCGCCGATCTGTACCCGGTCGCCGTTCTGGAGGCGCGTCTCGCGGGAAATCCTCTTGCCGCCCACGTAGGTCCCGTTCGAGGAGTTGAGGTCCTTGACGATCGCCTCGCCCTTGTTGAGTGTGAGGAGCGCGTGCGAGCGCGAAACGGACTCGTGCTCGATTCGAACCGTCGACGTCCGGCTGCGGCCGAGCGTGGCCTCGCCGTCCGAGAGGTCGATCTCGCGGCCCTCGACCGAGAGCACGTACCGGAAGACTTCGTTCGTCACGGTGATGGAAATTGTACCCGGCTCCGAAGCGCTTCGGCGGTCGGTGTGTCGCCGCGGGCCGCGAGAGCCCCTGGAGGCCCTGAAAACACGAGGCGCCCCCCGGCCGGACCGCCACCGGGGCCCAGCTCCACGAGGACGTCCGCGCGGGCGAGGAATGCCGTGTTGTGCTCGACCGCCACGATCGAGTGGCCCGCCGCGATGAGGCGCCGGAAGACCGTCAGGAGCACGTCCACGTCGGATGGCGCGAGCCCCGTCGTGGGCTCATCGAAGATGAAGAGAACCGGCTCGTCCGGGCTGCCGCTCCTCAGGAAGGATGCGATCTTCAACCGCTGCGCTTCGCCGCCCGAGAGCGTTCCGGTGGACTGGCCGAGCGTGAGATAGCCGAGTCCCGCCTCCGCGAGCGGCGCGAGCCGTTCGGCGATCGCGGGGGCGTCGGCGAAGAGGTCGCGCGCCTCGTCCACCGTCGTGGCGAGAAGCTCGTCCACGTTGCGTCCCCGCAGCCTCACTTCGAGCACCTCGGACTTGAACCGTCGCCCGTCGCAAACGTCGCACACGACCGTCACGTCGGCGAGGAACTGCATGTCCACCGTGACGACGCCGGCGCCCTCGCAACGTTCGCAGCGGCCGCCTTTCGCGTTGAAGCTGAATGCCCCCTTCTCGAGGCGGCGGGCCTTCGCGGCGGACGTGCGGGCGAGAAGCGTCCGAATCTCGTCCCAGGCCTTCGTGTACGTGGCCGCGTTCGAGCGGGAGGAGCGCCCGAGCGGCGACTGGTCGACGAGAACGACGTCCGAGACCCTCTCGAGACCCTCGATCGCGTCGTGCGCGCCGACCGCGTCGACGCCCGTGAGCAGCCCCTTCCCCATCCGCTGACGCGCTCCCGCGGCCAGCACGTCCACGACGAGCGAGGATTTTCCGGAGCCGGACACTCCGGAAACAGCAACGAGGCAATGAAGAGGGAACGAGACGGAAATATTCTGAAGATTATTTGCTCGCGCACCCACGACCCGAATCGCGCCTCCGCCCATGTCCCTTTCCAAGAATGCGCCGTAGGCGCCCACCGTTTCCGCGGCGATGGCATGACTCGACTCGCTCGGCTCATAACCGGCTGCGTCCGAAGCAAGAAGTATTTCTCTTTCCCTCTTCAGACTCCTCCCGGTCGCTGTGTCCTGATTCTCCAGCTCCGCCGGCGTGCCCTCGAAGACGAGCCGGCCGCCTTTGGCGCCGGCGCCGGGCCCGAGATCGATGACGTGGTCGGCGGCGCGGATGACGTCCGTGTCGTGCTCGACGGCCACGACCGCGTTGCCGCCCGCCGCGAGGCGCGCGAGGACGCCGAGCAGCCTGTGCGTGTCGCGCGGATGGAGTCCGACGGTCGGCTCGTCGAGGACGTACAGCGTGCCGGTGAGCGCGTTGCCGATCGCCGAACCGAGCTGGATGCGCTGGGCTTCGCCTCCCGACAGCGTGCGCATCGTGCGTGAGAGCGTGAGATAGGAGAGTCCGATCTCGACGAGCGTGGACACGCGGCGCCGCAGCTCGTCGACGAGCGACGCCCCTCGAGCGCGTTCCTCCGCGAGGGGAAGGGCTCCCTCGAGAAACACGAGCAGCTCTTCGAGCGTCAGGGCCACGACGCCGGCAATCGTCTTGCCCGCGAGCGTGACGGCAAGAGCCTCGGGCTTCAGGCGTGCCCCGCCGCAGGCCGGGCACGGCGTGTAGCCGCGATACCGCGAGAGCAGCACGCGGACATGCACCTTGTAGCGCTTCTTCTCGAGGTATTTGAAGAGCCCCTCGACGCCGTACCAGTCGCCCGCGCCCTTCCACACGACGTCGCGCTCGCGCGCCGTCAGCTCGTTCCAGGGCACGTTCCAGCGCACCTTGCATCGCCGCGAGACCGCTTTCAGGTCGTCGTACGCGCTCTCGTAGGCAGGCGAATTGAACGGCGCGATCGGCCGCTCCGCCAGCGGTTTTCGGGGATCGGGGACGACGCGGGCGGGGTCGATGCCCGTGACGCGCCCGAACCCCTGGCAGGTCTCGCACGCCCCTCGCGGCGAGTTGAAGGAGAAAAGGGCGGGCACGGGATCCGTGAACCGCCGCCCGCAGGCATCGCAGACGAGGCCGCGAAAGAAACGTCTGGCCGAAGAAAGACCCTCGCCACTCCGAACGACGAGTAGCTCGCCTTCGGCGGCGTCGAATGCCATTGAAAGGGAAGAGAGGATTTCGGGATCTGATGCCGACAGCACATGCCGGCCCACGAGCAGCGGAAAGGTCGCGCCGGGCGCGGCCAGTTCCCCCATCTCTTTCTCATTCGAAGAAATTTCCAGAACGTCACCGGATGCGGAGACATACCGGAAAAACCCTTGCCTCCTCCATTCCGCGCTCTCCGCTTCGAATGCCTGGACTCTTCGAGGTGCGATCACGAGGACCCGCGCACCTTCTCCCCATTCCGAAAGCAAGATGTCGCGTACGCCCTCGACGGTGTGGCGCCTGACGAGTGTGCCGTCCTCCGGGCACCGCAAGGTCCCCGCCGCGGCGAACAGGAGCCGCAGGACGTCATGGATCTCGGTCGCCGTCCCGACCGTGGAGCGGGCCGAGCGCCCGGGCGCCTTCTGCTCGATCGCGAGCGCCGGCAGGATGTGCTCGATGAGGTCCACGTCGGGGCGCTCGAGGCGTTCGAGGTACTGGCGCGCGTACGTGGACATGGATTCGACGAACCGGCGCTGGCCCTCCGCGTAGAGCGTGTCGAAGGCAAGGGAGGATTTCCCGGAGCCCGAAGGGCCCGTGACGACGGTGAACGCGCCGACGGGAAAAGAGCACGTCACGTTTTTCAGGTTGTGCGTGCGCGCGCGCACGACCGTGATCGCGCGCGCGCCCTTCGGGGGCCCGGTCCGCCGCCTCATCGTGAGAAGACCGCGAGCTGGTTCATGCCGAAGAGGAAGCGCCGGTATGCGATGGAGAGGAAGCCCGCGGCCCGCCCCGCCGCGTCGAGATCTCTTCGCGAGAGGAGGGCCTCGTGCTCTTCGTGGGCGTGGGACGACAGGAGGCCGAGAGCGGCCCCCGCCTCCAGGGGCCAGCGGCCGATCGGATGGGGCGTCGTCACGATCAACCGTCCTCCCGGGGAAAGGAGAGGGAAAAGGCGGGAGAGGATCGCAGAAGGGTCGGCCACGTGCTCGAGTACCGCGAGAAGAAGAATTCCTTCGAAAGGTGCCCTCGCCACGAGCGCGGCCGGAGCCGCACCGAGGGCGATGTCCCATTCGTGGAAATCCCCGTCCGGAAAACGCTCCCGTTGGAGGCGGAGGACGTCCGGATCCCGGTCACAGCCCGTGTACTTCGGGAGACGCCGCGGCAGATCCGTCAGACCGCAGCCGACGTCGAGAACGCGCGCCCCGGCGGGCACGTGCGGCAGCGCGGCGGCGAGACGGACGGCCCCGACCCGCCTCGTGAGCCGGCCGTAGAAGGGTGAAGGGCGGGAACGCACGGACACGCGGGGGTTTTACACCCTCCACCGTAAGATCGTCTCCCCGATGCTTTCCGCCCGCGCCGCCCAATTCGCCCTTCTCGCGTTCTCGTCGCTCTTCGCCGTCGTCAACCCGATCTCGGCGGCCCCGATCTTCGTGACGCTCACTCCCGGCGCAACAGGCAGGGCGCGGCGCCGCATCGCGCTCCGGGCGTGCCTCGCGGCCGCGGGCGTCCTCGCGGTCTTCGCGGCCGCGGGCGGCGCAATCTTCTCGTTCTACGGCATCACGGTTCCTGCGTTTCAGATCGCCGGCGGCATCATCTTCACGGCCCTCGGCATCGGAGGCGTCCAGGACCACCGCGCGGACGTGGACCCCGAAGACGCCCGGCGCGCGGATCCTTCGATCGTGCCGCTCGGCATTCCGCTCATCGCCGGCCCCGGAGCCATCTCGACGGTCATGGTGCTGATCGGTCAGACCCCGGACGGTATGCACCGCCTGGCGCTCGCGGGAGCGATTGCCGCGAACATCTTTCTCACGTTCCTGATCCTCGTGGGATCGCCGTCCATCGTCGAGCGCCTCGGCGAAACCGGGCAGCGGATCGTGTCGAAGATCATGGCCCTCATCACCGCGGTGATCGGCGTTCAGTTCGTGATCAACGGCGCGACAACGGTTCTCAGGGACATCATCCAGGGCGGAAGGTGACGTCATGAGCAAAGCCTCGTCATGAGCAAAGCCTCGTTCACCTTGCGCGGCGCGCGGCCGGCCGACGTGCCCGCGATCGTCTCGTTGATCCGGGATCTCGCGGTGTACGAAAAACAGCCCGAGGACTGCCATGCCGATCCCGCGCTCCTCGAGGAGCATCTTTTCGGGACGACGCGATTCGCCGAAGTCGTCCTCGCGGAGCGGACCGGCGAGACCGTGGGTTTCGCGCTTTTCTTCCACAACTACTCGACGTGGCTCACCCGGCCGGGTCTCACCCTCGAGGACCTCTTCGTGAAGCCCGCGTTCCGGGGACTCGGAATCGGCGAGGCCCTTCTCACGCACCTCGCCCGGCTCGCGGTCGCTCGCGGCTGCGGGCGAATGGAGTGGAGCGTGCTCACCTGGAACGAACCGGCGATCGGTTTCTACAGGCGGCTCGGCGCGGTTCCGATGGACGGATGGCAGGTCTACCGACTCGCCGGAGACGCCCTGAACCGTCTCGGGCGATAATCGACCCGGATCTGGGGGCAGCAGGACGTGCAGAAGAGCCGATCGCAGACGGACACGCAGCCGATCCGCGTGCGTGAAGGGCGGAAGAGTTCCGGCGTCATGCGGCGCCCGGTGTCCCTGCTCGTGGACTCGCCGGACCCCACGGCTCTCTTCGACCGGACGGGCCGGATTCTCCTCGCGAACGAGGCCGCTCTCACGGAAGGCACGCCCGGGCCGGGGACCTTCGACGACGCGCCCGAGAGCGCGCCGCCTTTCTGGCTTTCGCCCCCCGGGCGCGACAGCCTGATCGAGGCGACGGCGGTGCCGGGAGGCGCGCGGAACTTCGAGGTGCGCATCCCGGCCGGACCCGAATCCGTCGAGCGCATTTTCTGGATCACGACGCGCATTGCCGCCGAGTCCGCGGCCGGAGGATTTCTCGCGGCGGCGCGAGAGGTCACCGGGGCGCTCGGGGACCTCTCGCGCGCGGAACCCGGCGAGACCGTGGCCGAGGCCGCCGACGCCCTCACCGGCTTCGCGAATCGCGAGCAGCTTCACTTCGAGCTCGAGCGCGAAATCGCGCGCGCCGACCTCTTCGGTCGGCCCCTCGCTCTCCTCATCATCGGGCTCGACAATTTCAAGACCCTGAACGACACGCACGGGCTCCTCGCGGGCGACGACTACCTCCGCTCGATGGCCGAGACTCTTCGGGGCACGCTGCTCGCGGGCGAGACCGCGGGGCGGGTGGGCGGCGACGAGATCGCGATCCTGCTCCCGGGCACGAGTGCGGCCGACGCCGCGCCGCGCGCCGAGACGGTGATCGCGCTCATTCGCCGGCTCGCGCCCGTGTGGGAAGGCAACGCGCTCGCGCTGACCGCGAGCGCGGGCGTCGCGGTCTTCCCCGAGCACGCGGGCGGCGCCGCCGATCTCTTTCTCGCGGCCGATCTCGCGATGCACCAGGCCAAGCGTCGCGGCGGCGGCCGCGTGCGGCTCCACGACCCCCTGGATCGCGAGCGCGACCGCACGGGCCGTCTGCGCGAACAGTCGAATCGCATTCGCGCCGCCCTCGCCGAGTCCCGATTCGTTCCCTATTTCCAGCCGGTGGCGGAAGTCGGCACGGGCCGCATCGTGGCCGTCGAGACGCTCGCCCGGATGCGTGAGCCCGATGGACGCATCGCCCTCCCCGCCGAATTCCTCGGCGCCGCCGAGCGATTCGGCATCGTGACGGCCATCGATCGCGCCATCATCGCGGCGGCCTTCGACGCCCTCGCGACGGCCCGCAAGAAGATCAGCCCCGAGCTCGAGATCGGCATCAACCTGTCGGGCCTCGATTTCGACGACGACACGCTGGTCGCCGACATCTCGCGAATGGCGCGCGCCAAGGGCATCCGCCCCGAGCGCGTCACGTTCGAGATCACGGAAACCGCCGCGCTCAGGGACTTCGACCGCGTGCGCGACTTCACGCTCGCGCTCACCGGCGAAGGCTTCCATTTCGCGCTCGACGACTTCGGCATGGGCTTCTCGTCGTTCCGCTACCTGCGCGAGCTCCCTGTCTCGTCGCTGAAGCTCGACATCAGCTACGTCCGGGATCTCCCGAAGGAGAAGGCGAATCGCGTCTTCGTGCGGGGGATGGCGGGCATCTGTCGCGGCCTCGGCGTGAAGACCGTGGCCGAAGGCGTCGAATCCCCGGAGGTCATGGAGATCCTTCCGGAGCTGGGCGTCGATCGCGCGCAGGGCTGGCACGTGGGCTATCCCTCTCCCGACCTCCCGGTCGTGGAGGCCGGCGGGAGCCTCATCCTCCCGCGGAGGCCGCGGCCCTGATCCGTTCGTCCCGGGGGCCCGGGAGCCGCGTCCCGGGGCTCGCCGTCGACGCCGCGCTGATCGTCGTGCTCGGTGCGCTCGTGGCCGGCGTCGTCGGACTCGCCCAACGGTGGGAGGCGCCGATCCGCCAGGCCGTCGAGATCGACCTTTCGCCCTCGGCTCTGCCTCTCTACACCCTGCTTTCGCTCTCGCGCGGCTTCGCGGCGTACCTCCTGTCCCTGGCGTTCACACTCGTCTACGGGACGATCGCCGCGCACGGCAAGCGCGCCGAGAAGGTCATGCTGCCGCTTCTCGACATCGGACAGGGAATTCCGGTGCTCGGTTTCCTCCCGGGGCTCGTCCTTGGAATGGTCGCGCTCTTCCCGCGCACGAACGTCGGCCTCGAGCTCGCCTGCATCATCATGATCTTCACCGGGCAGGTCTGGAACATGACGTTCTCCTACATCGGCTCCTTGCGTTCGATTCCCGAGGAGCTCCACGAGGTCGCCCGCATCCACCGCTTCTCCTTCTGGAAGCGCTTTCGGATCGTGGAGGTGGCATCCGGTGTGATCGGGCTCGTCTGGAACTCGATGATGTCGATGGCCGGGGGCTGGTTCTTCCTGACCGTCAACGAAGCGTTCACGCTCGGCGACCGGGACTTCCGGCTTCCCGGAATCGGCTCGTACATGGCCGTCGCCATCGAGAAGGGCGACTCACGGGCCATGGCGTGGGCCATCGTCGCGATGATCGTCATGATCGTGGCCTGCGACCAGCTTCTCTGGCGCCCTCTCGTCGCCTGGTCGCAGCGCTTCCGCAACGCGGATATCGAGGGGGAGCCAGCGCCCCGATCCTGGGTTCTGGATCTCGTCGGCCGCTCTGCGTTCCTCCGGAGGCTTCGTCTCCGCAGGCGTCGCCGCGGCAAGCCGTCGCGGTCTCCGACCCCGCCGCCCGTCGACGTCGACGCCGAAGCCGGCGCCGACGCCCGGAGCGCGCGCGCCCGCAAAGGCGCCCTCGTCGCGATCGGCCTCGCGGCCGTCGCCGGCGCGCTCCTCGGAGCGTGGAAGCTCGTCGGCCTCCTCGCGCGGGTCCCCTCCGGCGAATGGGCGGTGCTCGCCGGAGCGCTCGGCGCGACGTTTCTGAGGACTCTCGCGGCTCTCGCTCTCGCGACGGCCTGGACGCTGCCGATCGGAATCCTCGTGGGCCGCTCCGCCGTCTGGTCGCGGCGGCTCCAGCCCGTGGTCCAGATCGTGGCGTCGTTCCCGGCGCCCATGCTCTTTCCGATCGTGACCGGCGTCCTTCTCGCGCTCCACGTGCCGTTCGGGGTGATCGCGGCGGTCCTCATGTTCCTGGGCGCGCAGTGGTACGTGCTCTTCAACGTCCTCGCGGGCGCGAGCGCCATCCCGCACGATCTCGACGAAGCCGCCGACGTCTACGCGATGAAGGGCAGCGCGCGCTGGCGGACGCTGTTCGTGCCGGCGGTGTTTCCCTTCCTCGTGACCGGTCTCGTGACGGCCGCCGGAGGGGCGTGGAACGCGTCGATCGTCGCCGAGACGCTCACCTGGCGCGGGAAAACGCTGGAGACGTTCGGCCTGGGCTCGCTCATCACGAAGGCGACGCGCGACGCCGACTTCCCCCTCCTCACCGCGGGCGTGCTGACGATGTCCCTCGCTCTCGTCTTCCTGAACCGCGCCGTCTGGCGCCGTCTCTACCGCCTCGCCGAGACGAAGTACAGTCTCAACCGATGAGCGCCCGAGAGAGCCCCGCCGCCGCCCCCCCGATCGCCGCCGCCCGGGGCGTCGACAAGGTCTACGCAGACGAGGCCGGGCGAAATCGCGTCATCCTCAAGCACGTCGATTTCGAGGTGAGGGAGAACGAAGTCGTGGCCGTCCTCGGGCCGTCGGGCTGCGGGAAATCCACCCTGTTGCGCATCCTCATCGGCCTGATCCCGCCGAGCGCGGGAATCGTCGAACAGCACGGCCGTCCGCTCGAGGGCATCCACCCTGGCGCCGCGGTCGTGTTCCAGAATTTCGCGCTCTTTCCGTGGCTCTCCGTCTCGGACAACGTGCGCGTGGGTCTGAACGGTCGCCCGCTGCCCGCGGGAGAGGCGGAGAAGCGCGTGAAAGCGGTGCTCGGGGCCGTCGGCCTCTCGGGCCATGAGCGCGACTATCCGAAGGAGCTTTCCGGAGGCATGAAGCAGCGCGTCGGGATCGCGCGGGCGCTCGTGGGCCGGCCCGAGCTCCTCTGCATGGACGAGCCGTTCTCGGCGCTCGACGTGCTGACGGCGGAACTGCTCCGCACCGAGGTTTACCGCCTCTTCACGGAGCGGACGAGCGGGCTCTCTTCGGTTCTCCTCATCACCCATCTCATCGAGGAAGCCGTCTTCCTCGGCGACCGCATCGTCGTCCTCGGCGCGAACCCGGGCACGGTGCGCCGGGTGATCGTGAACACGGTTCCGCATCCGCGCGAGTACCGGAGTCCCGCCTTTCTCCAGATGGTCGAGCTGATCCACGACGTCGTCACGAGGGTTCATCTCCCCGAGGAGGGAGAGGAGGAGCGCGTCTCGCCAGCCGCTCCGCCGAGCGCGGGATCGGGGCGCCGCGTCGCGGGTCCGGTCGCCCCGCTCCCTTCCGTGCGCATCGGCGAAATCCTCGGCCTCCTCGAGATCCTCGCGGATCACGGCGGCACGATGAACCTCTTCGACATCGACGCGCTCACGGACTACGACTTCGGGCGCACGATCGCGGTCGCGAAGGCGGCGGAGATGCTCGATTTCGTGGACACACCGAAGAACGACGTCGTGCTCACGGAATCCGGCCGCCGGATGGTGAACTCTTCCACGGCCGAGCGGCCTGCGCTCCTGCGCGCCGAACTCCTCAAGCTCGGTGTCTTCTGTCTCGTCATCCGCGAGCTCGCGAAGGATCCCGACACGCCGCTCACGGGAGGTGCCGTGCGCGATCTGCTCGCCGAGCGCCTGCCGACGGTGGACGCGTCGGATCTCTTCGAGACCCTGCTGGACTGGGGCCGGGTCGGTCAGCTCTTCGACTTCGACGCGGCGTCCGACACGCTCGCGCTCTATTCGGGCCGGGAGGAAGGGGCCGGGGACTGAAGTGGCTCCGCCACCGCGCCTCGTGTCCCGGACCGCCGCGGCGCTCTCGGAGAAGCGCGCGCGACTCGACGCCCTCCTCGCGCGCCTCTCGGGTCCGCCGTCGGGCGAGACGCTTCACGACCTTCGCGTCACGCTGCGAAGGATCGCCGCCCTCGCGCGCCTGACGGGTGACGCGCCTCGAAAGGGCTCGGGCCGTGCGCTGAGATTCGCGGCGCGGGATCTGCGCCGCGCCCTCTCGACGCGCCGCACGGAGGATGTCGCGCGCAGTCTTCTCCTGAGCCGCTTCCGGAGGGATTCACGGCGGCGCCCTGTCGCCGAGCGGCTTGCCGCGCGCCTCGCGAAAGAGAGCGATCCCGGCCCCTCGCCCGCCCGCACGCGCGACCTTCTGTCCCGGCTGCGCCGCGCCTTCACGCGGCGAGAGGCGACTCTCGCGCGTCTCCACGACCCGCTCACCGGAACCGCAGACGAGGGGAACGAGAAGAGGCTCGCGAGGACGATCCGGCGCCGCCTGCGCCGGGCCGCGAAGCGCCTTCGGGCCGCCGGAGTGCCCGGCCCCGCGGGCCTGCATCCGGCGCGCATCCTCGCCCGCGACCTCCGCTACGGCCTCGAATTCACGGGCACCACGATGCCAGCCCCCGCCGTCCTCGTTCCGCTCCTCATGGATTTTCAGGACACCGCCGGCGCTGCGCACGACCTCTCGGAGCTCATCCTCCAGATCCGCCGCCTCGCGGGACGCTCGCGGGCGGCAGACCGGCGGGCCGCGTTGCGCCTGTTGCCGCCGATCCTCGCCGCCGAGGAGCGCGCGCTCGCGCGCGCCCAGGCGTCCTTCAAGCGGCTTCACGCGCGCCTGGAAGATGCGGAATTCGAATGGGCCTGAAACACGCTCTCTCCCGTTTCCTGGCCGTTTCGGTGTTCGCGGCCGCATGGCCGGCCGCCGGCGCGGATCCCGACGTCGCAGCTCGCGGGAGGCGCGTCGTCGTCGTCTCGTTCGACGGGGCGGGCGGCCTGGAATTCGCGCGCCGCCTCGCCGCCGGCTTCTTCTCTTCTCCGGATGGCTTTGCGCGCGCGGCGAAGGCGGGCGAGGCCGCCTCGCGCCTGGCCGTGGTGACACCCTCCCTGACGGCCGTCTCGCACGTCGCTCTCGCGACCGGCGCGCC
>DASVJU010000081.1:0-3671 GCA_036385755.1 Thermoanaerobaculia bacterium | reverse complement strand
GCTCATCCCTGGGCCTTTCGCGCCTCGTCGGCCGGGCGATGCTTCTTCGACGGTCCGGGCGGCGCGGATCTCTTCTTCCGGTGGAAGTCGAATGTGTACGCGAAGCAGGATGGACTCTCGGTGCCGCAGGTCGACGCCTTCGCGATGGACTTCGCGGTCGCCAACGAAATCGACGAGAAGACGTTCCGATCCTGCTACCTGCAGGCGAAGGCGAGCGAGAAGATTCACGCCGACCTCGCCGAGGGCTGGGCCATGCGCGTGCGATCGACGCCGAGTTACTACATCGACGGCGTCTTCGTCTCGTGGTTCACGGACAACCTCATGGAGGAGTTTCTCAGGAAGACGTATCTCGGAGGCAGAGGCCTGCCTCTCCCGACCCCGGTCGTGAAAACGCCGGCCGCCGGAGGCCACTGATCCTTCTCTGAACGGGACTTCCTACTTGAACGGGAACTGCACGGTGAGCCAGGTCTTGACCCGGTGCCCGTCCTTGGTTGCGGGCTTCCAGCGCCACTGCTCGAGCGCGGCCTTGCTGGCTTCACCGAGGCCCACCTTGAGCGCCGTGTCGCGCAGGATCTCGACGATGGCGGGCTCGCCGTTCTCGTCCACGAGAACGCGCAGGAGGACGGTCCCCGTCACGCGACGCTGAATGGCGAGGCGTGTCACCTGCGGGCTCACCTGTTTCACCGAGACGGGAGGCGCATCGGCCTGGTCCACGTCCACGAGGTCGCCGTCCTTCACGGCCGCCGCCGCCATCGCAGCTTCCGCTTTCTGCGCTTCGGATTTGCGGCGCGCGACGGCTGCGCGCGCGAGGCGCGTCGCCTCCTCGCGGTCCGCCTTGTCGCGTGCGGTGCGGGCGGTTTCCTCGCCCTCGTTCGATTTGCCAGCCTCCTCGGACGACTTGTCGATCTCGGCCCTGCGTTTCTTCGTCGCGGCATCCTGTTCGCGCGCGGACTTCACCTCGCGTCTCTTGAGCTCTTCCTGGAGTTTCTTCTCGACGGCCGCCTGGAAGAGCGGATCCTCTTTTCCGACGACGACGGGCGCGGGGGTCGGCACGGGAGTGGGCGGCGCGGGCATGGATCGCGGCACGGGCGTGGGCAGCGGCGCGGTCGGCGGGGCGGCGTCGCGGAGCACGAAGAAGGCACCGCCCAACAACAAGAGGAGGAGCAGGGCGCCGCCGGCGACCGCCCACAGCGGCGCGCCCGAGAGAGCCTTCTTCGGCATCGGCCCCGCGATCGACCGCACCGGGACCGGCTGCGGAGCCGAACGCGGCGTGCGTTCGGGGGGCCGGATGGACGGCGGCACGGGCAGCCGGCGCGAACCCGTGGAGGATTCGAGCCGATTGGAGCCGCTTCCCCCGGAGGCGGGACGACGGCGACTGCCGGAGGCGTCGGGGGAGGGCGCGAAGCCGCGAGGAACCGCGAGTGTCCGGGGATCGATCTCCTCTTCCGCCGCCAACTCGATCCTCTCGCGCTGGATCGCCTTGTCGAAGCACTTCTGGAGGAAAAACGCGAGATTGAACGTGGAGGGCGCATACGGCCCCCCGTACAGCAGCGCAGAGAGGTCGCGCCGGAACGCCGGAACGCTCCGGTCCCTGACGTGAGGATCGGGGTGGAGGACCCGTCGCAGGAGGCGGCGGACGTCCTCGGGCACCGGCGTTCCGTCGATGGCGAGGTTCGCGCTCTCGACGGACTCGAGCGTGACGCCCGGCGAAGGGGCGCGGCCCGTGAGGGCTTCGAAGAGGATGGCGCCGACGGAGTAGAGGTCTCCCGAGGTCGATGGTTTCCCCGCCGCGAGGACCTCGGGAGCGACGTACGGAGCGAAGCTCTGACGTGCGCGCGGGTGGCGCAGAGCCGGCAGCAGGCCCGCTCCGAGACCGTGGCCGAAGACCTTCGCCTCCCCCTCGTTGGAGATGCACACGAAGGCCGGCACGAGGAATCCGTGCGCGGCTCCCGTGAATGTCTCCACCGGCGTCCCGGATTCGAGCGCCGCGAGCAGCCGCTCCGCGATGAGGAGGCCGTGCTCGACGGGCAGCGGCGCGCCGAGGAGCCGCGCGGCGAGGAGGTGGTCGAGCGTGCGGCCCTCGACGTACGCGATCGCGACGAACGGCGTGTCGTCGATCGCGCCCATCACCGTCCCCTTCGCGATGGCCGGGCCCTGGACGTCGTCCACGAGATGGACCGCCGATTCCATCGCGGCGAGAAGCGCCGGTCGATCGATCGAAATGGCCGCGAAGGTGCGCACGAGAAGGAAGGGTCTCAGCCGGGAGGCGCCCGCGGTGCCGGCGCGCCAGACCTCGCCCAGAGCGTCCGAGCCAAGGGCACGGGTCAGTACATAGGGCCCGAACGGCCGCGGGCTCGGTGCGGTTGCGCTCATGAGCTTCCCGGGAACAGGCGGTTGAGTGTAGCAGGACGGGGACGCGGGTCAGGGCGCAGCGGCCCGCGCGGCCCGGCGTGCGTCGTGGTAGCGCGCCGCGTTGCGCTGCTGTTCCTCGTAGTCTTGGGAGAAGTGGTGCGAGCCGTCGCCCGCCGCCACGAAATAGAGGAAGGGCACGTCTGCCGGGGCGATGGCCGCATGCAGCGACGCGATCCCCGGGTTACAGATCGGACCCGGAGGCAGGCCCGGCTTCACGTACGTGTTGTAGGGCTCGTCCACGGCGAGCTCGGAACGCGCGAGAGAGCCGCGCCAGATCCCGAGCCGCTTCAGCGCGTAGATCGTCGTTGGATCGCACTGAAGCAGCATTCCCTTCCGCATGCGGTTCCGGTAGACGCCGGACACGATCGGCCTCTCGCCGGACACGGCCGTCTCCTTTTCGACGAGGGAGGCGAGGGTCGTCGCCTCGAGCACGGACAGCCCCAGCGCGCGCGCTTTCTGCTCGAAGCCTTCGGGCAACCGGCGGGCGAACTGGCGCGTCATGGCGCCGAGGATTTCCCGTGCGCCCATCGAACGCGTGATCGTGAACGTATCGGGAAACAGGAAGCCCTCGAGCGTGGGCGCGTCCTTCGGAAGACCCTCGAACTCGCCCGGTTTCTGAAACAGCGCCTCGTAGTCGCGCAGCGTGGAGAATCCCTGCGATGCGAAGAGCGTGAAGACTTCCTCGGCGGTGAAGCCCTCCGGGACGGTGATGCGGTAGGTCACGACGTCGCCCGCGACGAGCGACAGGACGACCTGCTCGGGCGTCCGGGCGCCGGCGAAACGATACTCGCCCGCCTTGAGCGTCTTTCCCCGGTGAAAGACCTTGAGGGCGATCAAGCCGAGGCGCGCGTCCCGGAGCACGCCCTTCGACTCGAGCAGCGTGAAGATCGTCATGGACGGCGTGCGCGGCGCGATCGAGACGACGACGTCCGCGCCGGCATAGCCCTGATAGGGCGCGCGCACGAAAAAGAGCACGAGCGAGAGGCCGACGGCGAGGAGGAGCACGACGAGGGCCATCAGCCACACGAGCGAGGGGTAGACGTGGCGCTTGCGGTTCATTTGACCGCTGTACACGTTGACTCCGGCGCGCGCCTAGCGCGCGCCGCGCGCCTCGTCGCGCTCGAAGAACCAGTCGCGCAGAAGGAGGGCCGCCGCCTCCGCGTCGCGCGCGGCGCCGCGGCGGCGCCGGTCGAGGCCGGAATCGATGAGGTTCCTCTCGGCGGCGGCGGTCGTCAGGCCCTCGCCGTGGAGGTCCACGG
>DASVJU010000080.1:0-10621 GCA_036385755.1 Thermoanaerobaculia bacterium | reverse complement strand
TTCGGGGCGGACGCGCTCGTCGAGCACCTGCCGGGAATCGCCGGCAACGCGCGCTGGCTGGGCACGTTCGACCGCGGCGAGGCCGTGCGCAAGGAAGACCTCGACTTCTTCGCCTCGGGTCATGCGCTGGTGGAAGGGCTGTTCCGCGAGCTCGAGGATGGCGCGCGCGGCCGAGCCGGGCTCCTCCTGATCGAGAGAGCGGGCGTTTCGGGGGCGGGTCTCCTCTACGTCCTGCGCCGCGGTACGGGAGTCGAAGTGGCCGCGACGGGGTTCGACGGCTCGCCGCGCCCCGAATGGGCGCAACTGATCCTGAATCGCGGAGCCTCTGTCCGCGGCATTCGTCCCGAGAACTGGCTGGCGATCCTCCGGAAGGCCGCCGGCGGACGCGCGCCTGACTGGGCCTCCCTCGTGCGCCGCCTCGCGCGCCGTATGCTGGCGGAACGAAAGGGCCGGAGGCTCGAGGCCGTCGCCGCCTTCCGGCTGATGCGATAGCGCCCGGGAACCTTCTCCCCGAGCCCGGGTCTCAGACCTGCGGAGGATCCATGCGACGCACATTTCGTCCTCTCTCGCTTCTTGGATTCGGCGCCCTCGTCCTCGTGGCCGGCGGCGCGATCGCGGTCGCGCGCCCTGGCGCGCTGGTGACCGGCGATTCACCGACGTGGAAGGAAGTCGAGCGCCTCGTCTCGGAGCAGAAGCTCGATGAGGCCGCCGGCAGGGTCGGAAAGATCCGCGCGGCGGCGCGCGCCGCGGGAGACGAGGCGAACGAGGCAAAGGCCCTCGTTCGCGAAGTCCAGCTCCGTACGGCGCTCCACGGGTACGAGACCTCCGTCCGTTTCCTGAAGGATCAGCCCTGGCCGCAAGGACTGATTCCTCGAACCACATTGCGCCTCTTCTACGCACAGTCCCTCGTGACGTACGTGCAGGCCTACGGGTGGGAGATCGGCAAGCGCGAGAGAGTCTCTTCGACGGGCGCGGTCGACCTCAAGGCGTGGACGCGGGATGAGATCCAGGCCGAGGCCGTGCGCGCGTACGCCGACGTCTGGAAGGACCGTGTGGCGCTGGGGCGTATCCCGGTCGACGCCGTCGCCGAGTTCGTCGAGCCGAACAACTACCCGAAGGAGATCCGGGGCACGCTGCGGGACGCGGCGTCGTACCTCTTCGCCGCCCTCCTGGCCGACACGTCCGGCTGGCGGCCGGAACAGTCGAACGGCGTCTTCGCCCTGGACGCGAAGGCGCTGATCGCGGGGGACGCGGCGGTCTCGAAGCTCGTGACGCTCGACGACCCGGCGGTGCATCCGCTCCTGAAGCTCGGCGCGGTCCTCGACGACCTCGAGACGTGGCACGCCGCCGCCGGAGAAAAGGAAGCCGCGCTCGAGGCGCGGCTCGAGCGTCTCCGCCGTTTCGACGCCGCGCTCTCCGACGCGGGCGACAAGGCCGCGATCCGGAAGGATCTTGCCGCGAAGCTCCCCGCGTACGCGGACGTCCCCTGGTTCTCGATGGGGAAGGCCCAGTTTGCGGACTTCACGCGGAGCGAGGACAAACCGGGCAACCTCGTGCGGGCGCGCAAGCTCGCGCTCGAGGGGGTCGAGGCCTGGCCGAAATCGCTCGGTGCCCAGCGCGCCCGCTCGATCGTCGCGCAGATCGAGGCGCCGGACTGGCAGATGGCCGCGATGGCGGCCGACGCCCCGGGGAGGCGCTCGATCGAGGTCACGCACCGGAATCTTTCCGTCCTCTACTTCCGCGCGTACGCGGTCGACCTCGAGGCGCGCATCGGCCGGGCGAAGGACTACAACCTCCTCCCGCAGGGCCAGGAGCTGGACGCCCTCGTCGCGAAGGAGAGGCCCGTTGACTCCTTCGAGGCGGCGCTCCCCGCCACGACAGACTACAAGTCGCACCGCACGTTCGTGACGCCGCCGGCGTTCGGGCGCGGCCTGCACGTCGTCGTCGCGTCGGCGGACAAGGGCTTCGATCCCGGCAAGGGGCCGCTCCACGCGGCCGGGATGATCGAGACGGACCTCGTCCTCGCCGTTCGCCAGACGGACACGAACGCCGTCGAGGCGCGGGTGCTGACCGGGATGAACGGACGGCCCGCGGCCGGGGCGACGGTGTCGCTGTATCTCTACGACTGGCAGAAGGGCCACCGCCGGCTCGCCGACGCCACGGCCGGACGGGACGGTCTCGCGACCTTCGAGCCGGCGGCCGAGCGCAACGGCAAGCCGCTTTTCCTCTTCGCGCGGCGCGGAGAGGACGTCGCGCTCGATGCCTCATCGGTCTCGATGTGGACGCGGGGGCAGCCCGGCGAGACGTCCTCCGCGCTCGTTTACACGGACCGGAGCATCTACCGGCCGCTCCAGAAGGTGCTCTGGAAGGCGATCGTCTACCGCGGCCGCGCGGACGAGGGTCGTTTTCGCGTCGCGCCCGCCTCGACGGTCTCCGTGACGCTCGTGGACGCGAACGGGCAGGCGGTCGAGTCGAAGACCGTCACGACGAACGCATACGGCTCGGCGGCGGGGGAGTTCGCGCTCCCGGCGGGGCGCGCGCTCGGCGCGTGGAGCGTCCGCTGCGACCGGGGCGGCGCCGCATCGATCCGGGTCGAAGAGTACAAGCGGCCCACGTTCGAGACGACGCTCCCGGAGTCGAAGGACGCCTTGCGGTTGAACCGGGAGGCTACTTTTCGGGGGGAGGCCCGCTATTACTTCGGCCTGCCCGTCACGAACGGCAGCGTCGCGTGGCGCGTCACGCGCGAGACCGAGTACCCGTGGTGGTGGTGGTGGGGCTGGCTGGGAGGAGGCCGCCCCGCGGGAGCCGAGACCGTCGCGACAGGCAACGCCGCGCTCGGCGCGGACGGAAAGTTCGCGGTCACGTTCACGCCGAAGGCGGACGAGCGCGCGAGCAGAGAACTGACCTATCGCTACCACCTCTCGGCGGACGTGACGGACGAGGGCGGCGAGACGCGCTCGGCCGAGCGCTCGTTCAGGCTCGGATTCGTGAGCGTGAGAGCAAGAGTAGAAAGAGAGAAGAATTTCTTCTTAGAAGGAAAGAGGGGCGAGGCGACCATCGTGCGCTCCGACCTGGACGGGGCGCCTCGGGCGGGCAAGGGAACGTGGCGGCTGCTTCGGCTCGTTTCTCCCGAGAAGACCCTGCTCCCGGCCGAATTACCTTCTAAGAAATCTTCCAACGGCACTTCCTTCAGCGAGAAGGATGCCGTGTTGGACGTGACGACCCCCGGCGATCTTCTCCGCCCGCGCTGGGCAACGACCTATTCCGTGGAGGAGTGGCTGCGCGCCTGGAAGGACGGCGCCCAGGAGGCGTCGGGAGCCCTGACGCACGACGTGAAAGGCGAGGCGAAGGTCGACCTGCCCACCCTGGCCGCGGGCACGTATCGCCTCCGTTATACGACGCTGGACGATTTCGGCGCGAAGTACGAAATGTCCCAGGACTTCCTCGTCGCCGGCGGGAAGGCCGCCCCCGCCCTGCCCCTCGTCCTGATCGCCGAGTCGTCATCCGTGAAGGTGGGCGGCGTCGCGCGTTTCGTCGTCGCGTCCGGCCTGCGTGAGCAGACGATGTTCCTCGACGTCGCGCGGGCGGGCCGGCCGATCGAACGCCGCATTCTGAAGGCCGGGATCGACCCGATCGTCGTCGAACGGGTGATGACCGAGGAGGACCGCGGCGGGCTCGGCTTCACGCTGACCGCCGTGCGCGACCACCAGTTCCTGCAGCAGACGCAGACCGTGTTCGTGCCGTGGGACGACCGCGAGCTGAAAGTGTCCTTCGCGACGTTCCGCGACCGCCTGCGTCCGGGCCAGACCCAGACGTGGCGCGTCACCGTGAAGGGCGCGACGCCGGAGCACCCGCTCAAGGAGACCGCCGAGCTCCTCGCGTACATGTACGACAGGAGCCTCGACTCCTTCACGCCTCACCGGCCGCCTAGCCCGCTCACCCTCCTCCCGAACCGCGCGACGCCCGTCGTGACCCGCGCGACGCTCGGCCATGCGCCGCAACTCTGGCTCTCGAGCAGCGGCTTCCCGCCGCCGCCGTCGCCGCCGTATCTCGTCGGGGACCGGCTCAAGTTCGAAAGCGGATACGGAATCGGCGGCCCGGGCGTGAGAACCCGCGGAATGGGCGGCGCTTTCAACCAGGCGTATCCCGCCTCGGCGCCGATGGCGAAGGCGGCAGTGGCGCGACAGGAAGGGGCCCTAAATATCGTTGAAGATGGCATGCTCGCTGACTCGAAGAACGGACGGGACCAAGAGATCGATTCACTTTCTAAGAAGAAAGATGGCGATCGGCTTCGAGAGGACAAAGCAGGCGAAGGGTCGCCGACCCCCCTGCGAAGCAATTTCTCCGAAACCGCGTTCTGGCAGCCGCAGCTCCTGACGGGAGCGGACGGCTCGGCCGCGATCGAGTTCACCGTGCCGGACTCCGTCACGTCGTGGAAGGTGTTCGTCCACGCCGTCACGAAGGACCTGCGCGGGGGATCCGTGGACGCCGAGACGAAGACCGTCAAGGACCTCATGGTCCGGCCATACATCCCGCGCTTCCTGCGCGAGGGCGACAAGGCCGCGATCAAGGTCGTCGTGAACAACGCGAGCGCGAAGCCCCTGAGCGGCACACTCGCCTTCGAGATCACGGACCCGTCGACGGGAAAGAGTCTCCTTCCCGCGTTCGGCCTCGCGGCGGAGGCGGCGTCCCGCGCCTTCACGGCCCCCGCCGGCGGCGGGACGAACCTGACATTTCTGGTCACCGCCCCGAGGGGCCTCTCCACGGTCGCCTTCAAGGCCGTCGCGACGGCGGGCGACCTTTCGGACGGCGAAGTGCGGCCGCTGCCGGTGCTGCCGGGCCGGATGCACCTCGTCCAGTCGCGCTTCGTGACGCTGAAGAACAAGGATCGGAAGACGCTACGCTTCGACGACCTCGCGAGGAACGACGACCCGAGCCTCGTGAACGAGCAGATGGTCGTCACCGTGGATGCGCAGCTCTTCTACACCGTGCTCCAGGCACTCCCGTACCTGGTCAATTACCCCTACGAGTGCACGGAGCAGACCCTGAACCGCTTCCTGTCGAGCGGCATCGTCTCGAGCGTTTACCGCGACTACCCGGCCGTCGCGAAGATGGCGGCCGAGATGTCGAAAAGGACGACGCCCCTCGAGAGCTGGGACGCGCTGGACCCGAACCGCAAGATGGCGCTCGAAGAGACGCCGTGGCTCGTGACCGCCCGCGGCGGCCGCGAACCCGACGCCGGTTCGATCAACGTGCTCGACCCGCGCGTCGCCCAGGCGAACCGCGAATCCGCGCTCGCGCGCCTGCGCAAGGCGCAGACCTCGATCGGCGCCTTCCCGTGGTTCCCGGGCGGCCCGCCGTCGCCGTACATGACGCTCTACATCCTCCACGGCTTCGCCAAGGGCCTCGAGTTCGGGGTGGACGTCCCGAAGGACGTGACGACGCGCGCGTGGGGCTACGTCGCGCAGCACTTCCGGAGCGAATGGCGAGGCTGCATGGCGAAGGACGGCTGCTGGGAGTTCATCACGTTCCTGAACTACGTCCTCACGACGTATCCGGACGTTTCGTGGTCCGGAGGCGTCTTCACGGACGCGGAGCGCAAGGAGATGCTCGACTTCTCCTTCCGCCACTGGAAGCAGCACGCGCCCTACCTCAAGGGCTATCTCGCCCTGACGCTCAAGCGCATGGGGCGGCTCCAGGACGCGAAGCTCGTGTGGGACTCCGTGATGGACTCCGCGAAGTCGAACGAGGAACAGGGGACGTTCTGGGCGCCCGAGGACCGCTCGTGGCTCTGGTACAACGACACCATCGAGACGCATGCCTTCGCCTTGCGCACGCTCCTCGAACTGGATCCCACGAACGCGAAGAAGGACGGCCTCGTCCAATGGCTGCTCCTCAACAAGAAGCTCAGCCAGTGGAAGTCGACGCGCGCGACGGCCGAGGTCATCTACTCGCTCGTCCACTACCTCAAGAAGGAGGGCGCGCTCGGCGTTCCCGAGGACGCGACGGTGACCGTCGGCACCCAGAAGGTCTCCTTCACGTTCGACCCCGAGAAATACACGGGGAAGAACAACCGGGTCGTGGTCCCCGGAGAGAAGGTCGATGCGAAGACGACCTCGACGGTCGTCGTCGAGAAGGAAGGCAAGGGGTTCGTCTTCGCGTCCGCCGTATGGCACTACTCGACGGAGAAGCTGCCGGCCGAAGATCGCGGCGATTTCTTCTCGGTTTCGCGAAAGTACTTCCGGCGTGAGAACAAGGGGAAGGAGTTCACGCTCACCCCTCTCGCCGAGGGCGCCGCGATCCGGCCCGGTGACGAGATCGAAGTGCAGATCTCCCTCGCGACGAAGCACGAAGCCGAATACGTCCACCTCCGCGATCCGCGGGCTGCCGGGCTCGAGCCCGAGAATGCGGTGTCGCGCTGGAAATGGGACCTCGGAATCGCCTGGTACGAGGAAACCCGCGACTCGGCCACGAATTTCTTCTTCGAACGCCTGCCGGCGGGGCAGTACACGTTCAAGTACAGGCTGCGCGCGAACATGGCGGGCACGTTCCGCGTCGGGCCCGCGACCGTGCAGTCGATGTACGCGCCGGAATTCAACGCCTTCTCCGCGGGTTCGGTGCTCACGGTCGCGGGGGACTGAGCCGCGTCGATCCCGGGGGCTATCATCTTCG
This sequence comes from Thermoanaerobaculia bacterium, assembly GCA_036385755.1. GTDB lineage: Bacteria > Acidobacteriota > Thermoanaerobaculia > UBA5066 > UBA5066 > Fen-183. The sequence continues at coordinate 3,949 of DASVJU010000080.1, read as the reverse complement.
GGATCGTGACCCTGAAGGTCGAGGCCAGACGACGTGGCGGCGCTCCGGGGGCGGTCGCTTGGATTGCGCTCGCGCTTGGGCTCGCGACGTCCGTCCTTCTCTACCGTACGGGCCGTGACGTCGCCGCGGTCGCCGGCCTCCTCGTGAGCGCCCTTCTCTTCGGAATCATCTGGTCTCTTTCGGCGACGAAGGCCCGCTCGGAGGCTCTCGCGGAAAAGATGACCGCGTCCCTCCGGTCTTCCGAGCAGCGCTACGAGCATCTCTTCGAGCAGAGTCTCGCCGGTATTTTCCGAACGACGCCGGACGGCCTGATCCTCGAATGCAACGAGGCGTTCGCCCGGCTCTTCGGATACGACTCGCGGCGGGACCTCCTCGATCAGTCGGCGTTCTCGTTATACGAGAGCGCCGAGGCCCGCGGGGCTTTCATCGAGGCGCTGAAAGTGAACGGAACGCTCGTCGCGTTCGAATCGCGGACCCGCCGCAAGGACGGCACGCTCTTCTGGACGCTGGAACACGCGTCGCTCCTGCCGGGTCCCCCGGAAGTCATCGAGGGCACGATCGTCGACATCACGGAGCGCAAGGAGGCCGAGGAGGCGCTCAGGCAATCGCGCGAGCGCTATCGCAGCGTCATCGAGACCTCGCGGGATGGGCTGCTGTTCTTCGATCTCGCGACGCGGCGGATCCTCGAGACGAACCCGGCTCTTCAGAGCATGCTGGGCTTCACCGCGGAGGAGCTCTCGATCCGGACCTTCTATGACATCGGACCCGGGGACCGCGCCTCGATCGACGAGAACGTCCATCGGCTCGCCGAAGGAAAGAGGCTGGCGCTCGGCGAGCGGAAGTACCGCGGGAAGGACGGGCGGGAGATCGCGGTCGCGGTCGACGCGGTTCTCATCGAGGAGAACCAGCGTCAGGTCGTCTTCGCGATCGTCCACAATCTCAGTGAGACCCGCCATCTCGAGGAGCAACTCCGGCAGGCGCAGAAGATGGAGGCCATCGGGCGGCTCGCCGGCGGCGTCGCCCACGACTTCAACAACCTCCTGACGGCGATCCTCGGGTACGCCGAGCTCCTTCTCGAGTCCGACGCCACGGACGACGTGCGCACCTCCGCCGGCGAGATCCGGAAGGCTGGAGAGCGCGCGGCGACGCTCACGAAACAGCTTCTCGCCTTCAGCCGCAAGCAGGTGCTGAAGCCGCGCATCCTCGACCTCAACGAAGTGCTCGGGGAGACGGACGGTATCCTGCGGCGCGTGCTGGGCGAGGACGTGGCGCTGGATGCCGAGCGCGATCCCCACCTCTGGCGCGTCCAGGCGGACCCGGACCAGATCCAGCAGGTGCTCCTGAACCTGGCCGTCAACGCGCGGGACGCCATGCCGGACGGCGGGGTGTTGCGGATCGCGACGCGCAACGTCTCCCTGGCGGCCGCGAGCCTCCCGGACGTTCCGAACGTGACCGAAGGGGACTACGTCCTCCTCGAGGTCTCCGATTCGGGACACGGAATGAACGACGAGGTTCTGTCCCATGCCTTCGAGCCGTTCTTCACGACCAAGGAAAGGGGAAAGGGGACCGGACTGGGCCTTTCGACCGTTTACGGCATCGTGAAGCAGAGCGGCGGGTACGTTCACATCGAGAGCAAGGTGGGAAAGGGGACGCGCGTCCTCGTCTACCTGACGCGTGTCCACGGTCCGGCGGACTCGCCGTCGAACGTGACTCCCCGGGCCCTCCCGCGGGGGGGCTCCGAGACGATTCTTCTCGTCGAGGACGAAGAAGCGGTGCGCAGGCTCGCCTCCCTCCTCCTCGAACGAAGCGGCTACCGGATTCTCGTCGCCGAGAGCGCGGAAAACGCCGTCGAGCTTTCGCGCGGGTACGAAGGCGAGATCGACCTGCTTCTCACGGACGTCGTGCTCCCGGGCATGAACGGCCGGCGGCTCGCGGACGTCCTGTCCCAGGAGCGACCCCGGATGCGCGTCATTTTCGCGTCGGGCTACTTCGACGATCGCGGCGTTCTGGAGCCACGCAGCGAATTCATCCAGAAACCGTTCAACCCCGAGACGCTCGCCAGGACCGTTCGGCGCGTCCTGGACCGCAGAAGCGTCCCGGCCTGAGTCCGCGCGCAGCTCACCGAGAGATCCCCACCGATGTCGCGTCAGGCGCCCCCGTCGCCGCGGAGCGCGCCCGCGCCTTCGCCAGGAGGCGCGGACGGAACAGCCCCGGCGGGATCTGACCCTCCGAGAGGAACTCCTCGTGGAAGCGCTTCTCGGAGAAGGCGGGCCCTTCGATCCTCCGGCATTCGTCGCGGAGCGCGAGGATCTCGGCCTTTCCGAGGAAGTACGTGACGGCCTGCGTGGGCCACTTCGAATAGCGGAAGATCTCCCGCTGCGCAGAGGCGACGGCGACGGCGGCGCGTTCGGCGGCGTCCGGATTCGACGCCGGGTCGACTGAAACCAGACCCTTCACGAAGAGAACGTTGCGCGAAAAATAGCTCACGGCGTCCTCGAACGACATGAACCCGCAGTGAATGCCGGTATCCACGACGACGCGGGCGTCGCGCCACAACTGGTTCTGGAGCTGGAAGAGACGCTCTTCGGGCGTGTAGAAACCGCCGGGAAAATCCGGGCGCGGCTCGCCCACGAGACGCTCCACATAGAGGGCCCAGCCTTCTGAGGACATTGCGTCGCCCCACATGGAGGCCGAATCCTCGACGCCACCGGGCGTCAACCAGCGGATCCTCGGGATCGACGCCGATCGGGCGCGTCCGTACCGGTAATACCAGTCGTGACCGGGGAAGCCCTCGTGCGCCGCGAGGCTCGCAACGGCCGGGCGGGCATGCTCCCGCAGCGCCGCGGGATCGTCGCCCGTCGGCGTCACGTAGAACTGCCCGACGCCGCCCTTCCTGAACGGCGGCGCCGGGTAATAAGCCGCGTCGATCGTGCCCCGGAGCGGGGGGGGCGTGAAGACGACGTCGAGCTGGTAGTCGGCCGGCAGGTCGAACATCCCGGTCTTCCGGCCGTAGTCCACGAGGCGGCGGCAGGCGTCCCGATACCACGACAGCATCTCCTCGTCCGTCTTCGGGATGTCGTTTCCGAGGACGGACAGCACGGCGCCGAGCGAGCGATCCGGGAGGTTTCGATCGGTGGCGATCAGCCGCGCCAGCACGGTCATCTCCGCGAGAGTCGCGGCCACGGCCGTTTTCCCGTCAGCATGCAGATCGCGCGGCGTGCGCGTGACGAGGAGATTGTTCTTCAGCGCCCACGAGTACTCAGTCTCGCCCACCGCGAACCGATCCCTGTCGAAGGCCGGCTCGAGGGCTTTTCCCCCGGCCTCGAAGAAGAGATCCAGGAGGCCCTTGCGGAAGTCCCGAAATGCCGCAGCCGCGGCCGGGCAGCTCACCGAGAGCGCGGACCTCGTGTCGGCGTCGGCGCCCCACGCGGCGGCTTTTTCGGGAAGACTCTTCTCGAAGTAGACACCCGTCGATTCGGCTGCGTCGACCGAGGCCGTGATGAGGCGTCGGTCCGGGATCGCGTTGCCCGACGCGCCGCGCCGTACGTTCGCGAGCGCCGCTTTGAGGTTCGCGGGCACCGCGGCCGCGCGCAATGCGACGGCGCGCCATTCCGCGGCCGTCCCGCGGGCGCCGTCCACGGCGGGAGGCATTCCCTGGAGCGCGAATTCGATGCCCCGGAGCGGCTCCTCGAGGTAAACGTCGAGGGCCTTCTCGTGGACGCGCCGGTCGAGGTTGCGGACGAGAAACGAGAGCTGCGCGGCCATCGCCGCAGCGTCGATACGGTCCGGCTCCGCGAGCTTCCGGGTGTCGATCTTCGCGAGGCGCGCCTGAAACCCGGTCCACTCATCGCGTTCGGCATGCAGGGCGCCTGGAGAGTAGTCGCGCAGCTTCCCGTCGAGCGCCGCGTACGCGGGGTCGAGCCCCTCGGCGCCGAGATACGTCGCGACG
>DASVJU010000079.1:0-1590 GCA_036385755.1 Thermoanaerobaculia bacterium | reverse complement strand
CTTCGGAAGCTCGGTCACGTCCGCCCGCAGACCGACCACAATTGGGTCGTCGCGCCGGACGCCGCCTGGGCCCCCGAGGCACCGAGGAGGGCGCCCGCTCCGTAGGGCCGTCTGACGGCGTGCGCTGGGGCTTGGGGCTTGCCTGTTCCACGGGCGCAGGCCATTATTGAAAGTTGAGGTGAGCCGATGCCGCTCACCCCGGGAACGAGGCTGGGGCCTTACGAGGTCGTCGCGTGTCTGGGCGCCGGCGGTATGGGGGAAGTCTTTCGCGCCCGCGATACGAGGCTGGGGCGCGAGGTAGCGGTCAAGGTCGTCCACCCCCACTTGGCCTGTGATCCGGAACGCCTTTCGCGCTTCGAGAAGGAAGCCCGGGCCGCCGCCCGGCTCGATCACCCCAACATCCTCGTCGTCCACGACGTCGGGACTCACGAAGGAAGCCCCTTCATCGTCTCGGAGCTTCTGCAGGGTGAATCGCTCCGCGAGAAGCTCGGTGCTCCCCTGCCGCCGAAGAAGGCCGTCGACTATGCGATCCAGATCGCGCACGGCCTCGCCGCGGCGCATGAGAAGGGGATCGTCCACCGCGACATCAAGCCTGAGAACGTCTTCGTCACGAAGGACGGGCACGTCAAGATCCTCGACTTCGGCGTCGCGAAGCTGCTTCCCTCCTTCGAAGCCTCCGGCGTCGATACCGAGACACCCACCGCAACTGCCACGCAGCCCGGCACGGCCGTCGGCACCGTCGCCTACATGTCGCCCGAACAGATCCGCGGCCAGCCCGTGGACGCGAGGACGGATCTCTTCTCACTGGGTGTCGTCCTCTACGAAATGCTCTCAGGCAAGCGCCCCTTCCAGAGAGACACGCCCGCCGACACGATGTCGGCCATCCTGCGCGAGGAGCCCCCCGTCCTCAGGGGCGCCGGGCAGGGCATCCCGCCGGTCCTCGACAAGATCGTCCGCCATTGTCTGGAGAAGGACGTCTCCGTCCGAACGCAGACGGCCCGCGAGCTGATCTTCGCCCTCGAGACCCTGAGCACCCTCTCCGGCGAGGCCCCTGTGCGCGAGGAGATTCCTGAAAGAAGGTCGCGCCACAATCGGACGGCCTTCCTCACCGGCGCGGCTTTCCTAATAGTGGCGCTGGCAATCGCGGGCGCTCTTTTTCTCAAACGCAAGCCCGCCGGCCCGAGAGCGCAACCGATCGGACCAGCCAAGATCGTCGTCCTGCCCTTCGAGAATCTCGGCTCACCCGAAGACGCCTACTTCGCGGCCGGCATGACGGAGGAGATCACGAGCCGCCTCGCGAACGTCCGGAACCTCGCGGTCATCTCGCGCACGACAGCCACCCAGTACGACCGGAAGGGAAAGACGGTGGAGCAGATCGGCAAGGACCTGGGCGTCAGCTTCGTCCTCGAGGGCTCTGTGCGCTACGAAAGGAGCACCGCCGGCCCGGGGCGCGTGCGCATCACACCGCAGCTCATTCGAGTCGCGGACGACACGTACGTCTGGACCGACCGTTACGAGCGGGTCATCGCCGACGTCTTCGCCATCCAGTCCGACGTGGCCGAGAACACCGTCAAGGCGATGGGCATCACG
>DASVJU010000078.1:0-9156 GCA_036385755.1 Thermoanaerobaculia bacterium | reverse complement strand
TCGGTGAAGACAACCGGGTCTCGGCGCAGGCCGCGCTCGGAGGGCCTCCGCAGGACCTCAAGTACAAGGGGGAGCCCACCACGCTCGTCATCGGGCACCGGAACATGTTCCGCGAGTTCTGCACGGTGCACCGCGGGACGGTCACGGGGCACGGTACGACGATCATCGGCGACGACAACCTCTTCATGGCCTATTCGCACGTGGCGCACGACTGCGTCGTCGGGAGCCGCACGGTCTTCGCGAACGGCGCTTCGCTCGCAGGCCACTGCATCGTCGGGGACGACGTTGTCCTCGGAGCTTTCGCTGCCGTCCGGCAGTTTCTGAGGGTCGGCCAGCACGCTTTCGTCGGGGCGTTCGCGGGCATGAACCACGACGTGCTCCCGTTTCTCTGGAGCTCGTCGGACCGCGACGTCAGGGCCTGGAAGGTGAACAGCGTCGGGCTCGAGCGCAAGGGCTTCTCGAAGGAGCGCGTGGCGGCCCTGCAGAAGGCCTACCGCATCCTCCACCGCCACCGGCATGACAGGGCCGCCATGATGGCCGCGCTCGAGCCGGTCGCGGCTTCTTCAGCGGACGTGAAGGCGCTGCGCGACTTCATCGCGGAATCCAAGCAGGGCGTCCACGGGGCGTAAGAGGGAGCACCGGGGATTTCTTAGAAGGTGAAGAGGGGGACTCTTTGCCTTTCTAAGAACTCTCTATCTTTCTTTCTATAACCTTCGAGAGCCTCTTGATGCCCTCTTCGATGACGTCCGGGGCCGCGTAGGAGAAGTTGAGCCGCATCGTCCGCTCGCCGCCGCCGCAGGGGTAGAACGCGGCGCCGGGGACGAACGCGACTTTCTCGGCGATCGCGTCGTCCAGGAGCCTGAGCGTGTCGAAGCCCTCGGGAAGAGTCGCCCAGAGGAAGAGCCCGCCGGCCGGCCGCGTCCAGCGCACACCGGGAGGGGCGTGGCGGTCGAGCGCGCGGAGCATCGCGTCCCGGCGTTCGCCGTAGACGGTCCGAATCCGGCGCACGTGTTTGTCGAGGAAGCCGCCCCTGGCGACCTCGTACGCGACGTACTGGCAGAACGTCGAGGTGTGCAGGTCGGCGCCCTGCTTGATCTGGACGAGCTTCGAAATGACGACCTCGGGCGCGACGACCCACGCGATCCTGAGGCCCGGCGCGAGCGTCTTCGAGAGCGTCGAGAGGTAGAGGACGTTGCCGGTGAAGGCGCGCTCGCCGTTCGCGCAGCCGTGCGTCTCGGCGTCGAGCTTCACGAGGGAGGAGACGTGCTCTCCTTCATACCGCAGCTGCCCATAGGGGTCGTCTTCGACGATCGGGATCCCGTAGTGAGCCGCGCGCTCGACGAGGCGGCGGCGGCGCTCCATGCTCAGCGTGACGCCCGTGGGATTCTGGAAATTCGGGAGCGCGTAGACGAACTTCGGTCCGCCTCGCAGCTGCTCCTCGAGCGCATCGACGTCCATCCCGTCGTCGTCGATCGGCACGGGGAGGTAGTCGGCCTGATAGGCGTTGAAGGCCTGCAGGGCGCCGAGGTACGTCGGGGCCTCGGTGAGCACGCGGTCGCCCGGGTTGATGAGGAGCTTCCCGATCAGGTCCAGCGCCTGCTGCGAGCCGGACGTGATGAGGACGTTCTCGGGCGCGACTTCGACGCCGTAGCGGCTCATGTGGCGGACGAGGAGCTCGCGCAGAGGCCGGTAGCCTTCGGTCGTCGTGTACTGGAGGGCCGTCGTCGGGCTGTCCCCGAGGACGCGTTCCGTCGCGGCGCGGATCTCGTCGACGGGGAAGACTTCGGGTGCGGGCAGGCCGCCGGCGAAGGAGATGACGTCGGGCTGTTCCGTGAGCTTGAGGAGCTCGCGGATCATCGAGGCCGTGATGCGCTGCGTTCTCTGGGCGAAGCGCTGGCTCCACAGGGTTTCGGGCGCGGAAGCGGAAGGGCGCGAGACCGTCCCGTCCGCGATCAGGTTGCCGAGGAGATCCTCTCCGGCCGCGGCGATCGACATGGGCACACCCCCGAAGGAAGGTTCAACCCTGCGGCGCCCGGCCGCCATGATGCGGGCTGATCAGGGCGGTTTCCGATCCCCTTACTCCTCGACGACTTCCACCTTGCGGTTCTTCGCGCGCTCGGCGATGAGCTTTTCCTGGAGGAGGCGCGGGACCTCCTCGTAGTGGCCCATTTCCATGTGGAACGAGCCGCGCCCCTGCGTGATGGCCCTCAGGATCGACCCGTACGAGATCATTTCGGCGAGCGGCGCTTCGGCGCGGATGATGGAGTCCTCGCCCTCCTGATCCATACCGGCGGGCCGCCCGCGGCGCGACGTGAGGTCGCCCATCAGGTCGCCCATGTACTCCTGGGGGGCCCGGATCGCGATTTTCATGATCGGCTCGAGGATGATCGGCTTCGCCCTCTCCATGGCGTCCTTGTACGCGAGCGAGCCTGCGATCTTGAACGCCATTTCCGAAGAGTCGACGTCGTGGTACTGCCCGTCGTAGAGCTCGACCCGGAAATCGACCATCGGGAAGCCGGCGAGAAAGCCGCGCTTCCTCACGTCCTGGATGCCCTTCTCCACGGCGGGCACGTAGTTGCGCGGAATCGACCCGCCATAGAGGTCGTCGACGAACTCGAAGTCCTCGCCGCGCGCGAGAGGCTTGATCCGGATCTTGCAGTCCGCGAACTGGCCGTGGCCGCCCGTTTGTTTCTTGTGGCGGCCGTGCCCTTCTGCCGGACGCGTGATCGTCTCCCGGTAGGGGACCTTGGGCGGGTGGAGGATGACCTCGACTCCGCTCTTTCTCTTCATGCGCGCGACGGCGATCTCGACGTGAAGCTGACCGGCTCCCGCGAGAAGGAAGTCGTGCGTGTCCATGTCGCGCGAGAAGTGGAGGGACGGGTCTTCCTCGATGAGCTTGTGCAGCGCCACGGAAATCTTGTCTTCGTCGCCCTTGGTCTTCGGCTCGATCGCGAAGGCGATCAAGGGCTCCGGAAGGGACGGCGGTGCGAAGACGAAGGGCTTCTCTTTCAGGGAGAGGGAGTCCCCGGTGAGAGTTTCCCTGAGCTTCGCGACGCCTCCGATGTCGCCCGCGGGAATCTCGGGCACGTTCTGCATCGCCTTGCCGAGGGGCGAGAAGACCTGCCCGAAACGCTCGGGCGTCTCGCGCGTCGGATTCGTGTACGTCCCGTCGCTCTTGAAAGTGCCCGAGACGACGCGGAAGAGCGTCAGGCGGCCCGCGTAGGGGTCGGAGATCGTCTTGAAGACGAACGCGGCCGGCGGGCCGGACGGGTCGGCCGAGAGGGCCTCGCTCGTCCCGGCCTTGTTGAGGGCGACCGTCTGGAAGGAATCCGCGGCCGGGAGCAGGTCGACGATCTCGTCGAGGAGCTTCTCGACGCCGGTTTCGTGGTCTCCGCTCGCCGTGAACAGGACGGGCGTGATCTTCCGATCTCGGATCGCCTTCGTGAGGGCGGGTTTCATCTGCTCCTCGGAGAGATTGCCCTGCGCGAAGAACGTTTCCATGAGCTTGTCGTCGCCTTCGGCCACCATCTCGACGAGCGCTTCGTGCAGGGTCGCCGCGTCCTTCGCGAACTCCTCGGGAATGACACCGACGGCCGTCTTCCCGGCGGCGTCCGTCAGATAGCCTTGCATGGCGACGAGGTCGATGACCCCCCGGAACGACTTTTCGCGTCCGATGGGCGCCTCGATGCAGACGCATGTGCGGCCGAACTTTCGGGAGATCTGCTCCATCACGCGGCCGCCGTCCGCGTTCTCGCGGTCCATCCGGTTGACGACCACGAGGCGGGGGAGGCCGAGCTCGTCGCACAGCTTCCAGGCTTTCTCGGTCTGGACCTGGACTCCGGCGACGGCGTCCACGACGAGGAGCGCGGCATCGGCCGCCTTCAGGCCGCAGATCATTTCCGACACGAAGATGCCGTAGCCAGGCGTGTCGATGAGGTTGACCTTCTTCTTCTTCCATTCGAGCGACGCGACCGCGAGCGAGATCGAGATCTTCCGTTCGATCTCCTCCGGGTCGAAATCGGTCGGCGTGTTTCCTTCCTCCACGCGCCCGAAGCGCGGCGTCGCGCCGGCCTCGTGCAGAAGAGCGGAAACAAGCGTCGTCTTGCCGACGCCGTTGTGCCCGACGACGGCAACGTTGTGAATGGCGGAAGCTGGGTAGACCTTCATTCAGCGACCCTCCGGATTTTCGTTTCGGGGTTGGAAGTATAGGCGGGCCGGGCGATCGGCGGCTGCTAGAATTTCGACGTGCCGGGGTACCCCGGCTGACCTGCGCGAGGCGCAGGCACGGAGGTCGTCTGCCACCCGAACCGGGGTTGCCAAGCCTGCCCAGGAAGTTCGCGCGTTACGAGGTGGAGCGCGAGCTCGGCAAGGGCGCGATGGGGGTCGTGTTCCTCGGACGCGATCCCGTCATCGGCCGGCGCGTGGCCCTGAAGACGATCCGCGCCGGCGGCGAAGACGATTCGGAGACCCGCGAGTTCACGGAGCGCTTCCTCAGGGAGGCGCAGGCCGCCGGAACTCTGTCCCACCCGAACATCGTGACGATCCACGACGTCGGCGAGGAGGTCGAGACCGGGACGTCCTTCATCGCGATGGAGTACGTCGAGGGCAAGAACCTCAAGCAGCTTCTGAAGGACAAGGTCTCGTTCTCGTACGACCGGATCGCCGAGATCGTGACGAACGTCGGAGACGCCCTCGACTACGCGCACCGCCGCGGCATCGTGCATCGCGACGTGAAGCCCGCGAACATCATCCTCACGAACGACGGCACCGTGAAGATCACGGACTTCGGGATCGCGAAGATCAACAGCTCGAGCCTGACGGCCACCGGGCAGTTCCTCGGGACGCCGAACTACATGTCTCCCGAGCAGGTGACGGGCGAGGCCGTGGACGGACGCAGCGATCTCTTCTCGCTCGGCGTCGTCCTGTACGAGCTCCTCACGAAAAAAAAGCCGTTCGCTGGCGATAACCTCACCTCGATCTCGTACAAGATCGTTCACGAGGAATACCCGTCTCCACAGACGTACGACGCCGCGATCCCGGCGGAGTTCAACCCGATCCTGGCGCGCGCGCTCGCGAAGGATCCCGCCGCCCGGTTCCAGAGCGGGAAGGACTTCGTCCAGGCGCTCTCCGAGTTCCGGGCGCGGAACGCCGAAATGGAAATGTTGAAGGACCTGGGCGAGATGGTCGCGCAGGCCGAGCGGCTCGGACCGGTTTCCGCCGTGGAGTCCCAGGAGAGCCGTCCGTCCGCGGCGTCGAAAACGCCGAATCCCTCCGGCCCGCTCGCGCGCCCTGCGGCGCCGAGTCTGTTCGGGGGAGGGAACACGACGCTCGAGGATCTTGCCCGGCGCGGGCGAAGCGACCTCGATCCGTCGCTCGCGGCGATCCCAAACCCATCTCAAGGGATGGGCGGCCCGGGCCCGGACTGGAGTCTGGACACGGACGCCCTCAAGCCGAGCGCGGTGAAAGCGCGCGAGGAGGACGAGGCGCATGAGACCCCGCCCTCTTCGCCGGGCACTCTCGTCTCCGACGTGCAGCGCGGTGTGAAGCCGGCGACGGACCGCGACAGCGGGCGAATCCGGCCGCCTGGGCGTCCGGCGGAGCCGTCGGCGGCCCCCGTCGTGAAAGAGGGCGCGGGCGACCCGCTCTCCCAGCTGACGGAGCGAATTCAGACGATCCCGCCGCCGGCGGGTCGTGCGCCGAAGGAGCCGATCAGGGAAGCGCCTCCGCCTGTCACCGTTCTGCCCTCTCCGCTCGCCCGGACGCTTCCGCCGTCCCAGACGCCCAGCTCCGTCGTCCCACTGCCGGCCGGGGGCGAGTCGCAACCGCCCGTCTCGCCGATGCGGCCCCCGACGCGAACCGGAGCGCCGGCACAAGCCGCGGGCCCGCCCGCGTCCACGTTCTCGCGGCCTGTTCCCCCGGTTCCGCCCCCGGACTCGCCGGGGGGAGCGCCTCGCGTCGCCAAGACGGGCCGTGACATCACGGGACCGATCCCGCCCATGCGCCCCGCCGCCGGTCCGGCCGGGCCGCTCGTGCGGCCGCTCGCGGGCCGGCCCGCCGCCTCCGCGACGCGCGCTCCCGGCAGCGACGTCACGGGTCCGGTGTCGACCCTTCCGCCGCGTTCTCCTGCAACCGCGGCTGGCGCGGCCCCGCCCGGGGGAGCGACCGCTGCCGAACGGCTGCCCGACGTCCTCAAGCGTGAGGTCAACCACCGCTTCGTCTACCTGACCGTGGGCGTCGCCGTTCTCATCGCCGCCATTGTCCTAGGGCTCCTCGCCCAGCGCAGTTGCGCCGTCGCGGGAAAGGCTCCGGATGAATCCGTGGAGCGGGACACGCTGGCCCGGAAGAAGCTTCTCGAGGACGGCACCCGCGCGCTGGCCGAGGGCCGCCCGGCGGAGGCGCGCGCGGCATTCATCGATCTCCTGCGGCAGGCGCCCGACTCCACGGCCGCCCGCGCGGCACTGGAAAAAGCCGAGGCGGCGCTCGCGAAGAAGGACGACCAGGACCGCCGCGTCGCGGAAGCCGGTGCGCGCCTTGCCGTCGCGCGCGAGGCCCGCGAAGCGAAAGACTTTCCGCGCGTCGTCGTGGAGGCGGACGCGATCCTCGCCCTCGTCCCCGACTCGGCGGAAGCGCGGGAGCTCAAGGAGGCCGCCCTCGCGGAGCTTGCCACGAAGGGCCGCGCCGCCCAGAAGAAGGCCGCGGATCAGATCCGCTCGATGAAGGCGGCCGCCAGGCCCGCGGTTCAGCCGACAGCCGCTCCCGAGCCTGTGGTCGTGGCGCCCCGGGTCGAGACGCCGGCTCCGCCCGCGGGGCCTACACCCGCTCGCGTCCGGCTGCGCATCGCCGTGACGGTCCCGGCGCCGCAGGGATACGTGATGGTGCGCCGCAACGACGTCGAGGTCTTCCGGCGAACCTTCGACTTCGGGCGGAAGTCGGGCGGCGGAAGCCTCGACGGCGAGATCGAAGTGCCGTCGGGACCTGCCGAATTCAAGGCCTGGGTCATCGCCACGGATCGGAGCGTGAATCAGTACAAGGTTGTTCCTCTCACGCTCTCAGGCGACGGCCGGACCCTCGCACTCGACGTGGACGCCTCGAAGAACCTGACGATCGCCCTGCGCTAGGCTCCGCTCATGCGCGCCCGCCTCGCATCCGGTTTCGTTCTTCTGGTGTCCGTGCCCGCCGTCCTGAGCGGCGGGGGCGCGCGGCTCTCCGCTTCCGCGCCGTTCGGTGAAGCGAAGACGGTCAACACGCGGCTCGGCGCCGTCGCGTCGGCGACGCCGGAGGCGACCGCGGTCGGCGCGGCGGTCCTCGCCGCGGGCGGCAACGCGGTAGACGCGGCGGTCGCGACCGCCTTCGCCCTCGCCGTGACGTATCCGCCCGCCGGGAACCTCGCGGGCGGCGGCTTCGCGGTCGGACGGACGCCGGGCGGCGATCTCTGGGCGCTCGACTTCCGCGAGACGGCGCCCGCAGGCACGTGGCGGGACAGCTTCCTCGGCCCTCACGGGAAGGCGCGCCGCGGGGCGTCGACACGCGGCGGCCTCTCCGTCGGGACGCCGGGTACCGTGCGCGGCCTCGAGGTCCTCCACCGGCGCTACGGCAAGCTGCCGTGGGCCCGGCTCGTCGCGCCCGCCGTGCGCCTTGCGCGCGCTGGATTCCGCGTTCCGCGGGGCCTCTCGAGAACCCTTGCAGAATATGCCGCGGACCTCGCGCGAGACGCCGAGGCTTCGAGGCTCTTTCTCCCCGGAGGCAAGCCGCTGCCCGCCGGCGCGCTTCTGGTGCAGGAGGATCTCGCTCGCACGCTGGAGGCGATCGCGTCCGGCGGCGCGGACGCCTTCCACCGGGGACCGATCGCCCGGGCAATCGCGGTCTTCGTCCGGTCGACGGGCGGCGTTCTCACGGAGGAGGATCTCGCGGGCTACAGGCCCGAGTGGCGGCCGCCCTTCGTTTTCGACGACGGGCGTTTCCGCCTCGTCACGATGCCGCTCCCCTCGTCCGGTGGTTTCCTCCTCGCCTCGATTCTCGGGCAGCTCCGGTTCGTCCGCGGCGCGATCGACGACCGCGACGCGCCGGAGACGCTCCACCTCGTCGCCGAGGCCGAACGCCGGGCGTACGCAGATCGGAATCGCTTTCTCGGCGACACCGGCTGCGTCGACGTCCCGCTCGCGGCGCTTCTCGTCCCCGCGCGCCTCGCCGCGCTTGGTTTCTCGATCGATCCCGCGCGTGCGACTCCCTCGTCGTCGATCGAAGGGGGAGCCTGGCCGCGCGAGCCCGACCAGACGACGCACTACGTGACCGCGACGGCCGACGGCGGTGCGGTCTCCGTGACGTACACGCTCAACGACACGCTCGGGAACCGGTCGGTCGTGCCGGGCGTCGGCGTCCTCCTGAACAACGAGATGGACGACTTCGCGGTCGAGCCGGGCGCCGCGAACGCCTACGGCCTCGTGCAGGGCGAGCCGAACGCCGTGCGCGCCGGAGGCCGGCCGCTCTCGTCCATGACGCCGACGATCGTCCTCGAGGACGGCCGCCCGCGCTTCGTCCTCGGCTCGCCGGGCGGCGGGACGATCCCGACGACGGTCCTGCAGGTCTACCTGAACGCTGCCCGCCGTGGCGAGCCCCTCGGCGAGGCCGTCGCCGCGCGGCGGTTTCACCACCAGCACCTCCCGGACCGCATCGAGCTCGAAGGCGGCGCGTTCCCCGGGGACGTGAAGGCGGCGCTGCGGGCGAAGGGACACGCGCTCTCGATCGGCGGCAAGCTCGGGTATGTACACGCGATCGCGTTCGAAAACGACGGCTCCCTCACGGCCGTCGCCGACCCGCGCGGCTACGGCGCGGCGGCAGGACCGTAACCGCAGGGGAGAGCGGAAATCAACTCGCGGCGCGGGCCGCCTCGTCGATCCTCCCGGACAGGAACCGCCTTTCGGCCTCGTTACCGGCGAGAGCGAGCGCCTTGCGGTAGCTTTCCGCAGCCTCGGCGTGGCGACCGAGGCGGCGGAGGAGGTCGGCCTTCGCGGCTGGGAGCAGGTGATAGCCCGCGAGCGCGCCCGAGCGCTCGAGCTCCTCGACGAGAGGGAGGCCCGCCTCAGGCCCCACGGACATCGCGACCGCGACGGCCGACGGCGGTGCGGTCTCCGTGACGTACACGCTCAACGACACGCT
>DASVJU010000077.1:0-5544 GCA_036385755.1 Thermoanaerobaculia bacterium | reverse complement strand
TCCGCCGAGCACGAGCGTTCCCCCCTTGTCGAGCGCGGCGAGACCGGCGGGAATCAGCTCGCCGGCGGGGGCGAAGATGATCGCCGCGTCGAGCTTCGACGGGGGGATGTCGCGCGCGCCGCCGACCCATGCGGCGCCGAGCTCCTCCGCGAGGGCCTGGTGGCGCTCCCGGTCTCGCGTCATCACGTAGACCTCGGCGCCTCGCGCGCGCGCGATCTGGATCGCGATGTGTCCCGCCGCGCCGAAACCGTAGAGTCCGAGCCGCGCCCCGCGGAAGCCTGAAGGACGGCCCGCGAGGCCCGTCAGGCGGAGAGCGCGATAGCCGATGATGCCGGCGCAGAGAAGCGGCGCCGCGACGACGTCGGAGAATCCGTCGGGAAGCTCGTAGACGAAATCCGCCTCGGCCAGGATCGACGTGGCAAAGCCGCCGTCGACGGTCCATCCCGTGAATTCGGGGGCGTCGCACAGGTTTTCACGGCCGCTCACGCAGAAGCGGCAGGAGCCGCAGGTCCGGTGGAGCCAGCCGATCCCGACGCGCCGGCCGAGGAGCGCTTCGGCGCCCGTCCCCGCGCCGACGACCGTCCCCGTGACCTGATGGCCGGGAATCACGCGCGGCCTTGCGACCGGCAGCTCGCCCTCGACGACGTGGAGGTCCGTCCGGCAGATTCCGCACGTCGAGACCTTCACGAGGACCTGACCGGGGCCCGGAGTCGGATCGGGGAGGTCCTCGAGGAGGAGCGGCCGCGTCTCGACGGGAGCCGGAGCGTGGAGCCTGAGGGCGCGCACCCGGGAAGAATAGCCTCCGGGCTCAACCGGGCGATTCGAACGTGAACCCGTAGATCTCGATCGAACCGTCGTCCCGGATTCTGTGAACCGCTTTCAGCACCTTGCCCCGCGGGGGCTCGATGTCCTGCCGGAACGTGACCTCGATCGTTCCTTTGGCGGTGTCGTGAACGGGCCGACCGACGAGTTGCCCCACCTGGAGCACGTCGTTCCGATTCAGCGTCACCGCCTCCGTGAGGCTTTCTCCAAGTGCTCCGTGTTCAACCTGTTCGGGAGTGAGCTGGCACGTTACGGTCTTCACCATCCCCCGATTCTATGACTCAGCCGCGCAACACTCTTCGTTGCTCTTCGAGCCGGCCCAGGAGCCTGAGCAGGCCGTCGAGGATGGTGAGAGGGTGCGGCGGGCAGCCGGGGACGAAAAGATCGACCGGAACCACGGACGACGCCCCGCCGAGCTGCTCAGGGTGGCCCGCGTACGGCCCTCCGCTGATCGCGCAGGCCCCGACGGCAATGACGATCTTCGGCGACGGCACCGCGTCGTACGTCTTTTGGAGCGCGAGCCGCATGTTCTCAGTCACGGGCCCCGTGATGAGGAGGCCGTCCGCGTGGCGCGGCGAAGCGACGAAGTTTATTCCGAACCGCCCGAGATCCCAGCCAATCGTTCCGAGGACGTTGACGTCCGCGCTGCAGGCGTTGCAGTCGCCCGCGCTCACGACCCGCAGCTTCAGGGAGCGGCCGAAGAGCCGGCGCAGATTCCTCTCGAGCGCGTCGGCCAGCGTCCGCTCCTGCCCGCGCGCGACGAGGTCTTCCCGCCGGCGCGTCGCGAGACGGGTGTCGTTCGTGAACGTGATGGCGCCTTCCGGGCAGGCGGTGACGCACTCCGTGCAGAACAGGCAGCGGCCGAGATCGAGCGCGAGCGGGCCGTCCCCGCTGATCGCGTCCGTCGGACAGACGTCGGCGCAGGACCGGCATCCTTCCGGACACTTCGCGGGGTCGAGCGCGGGCGCACCCCGAAACCGTTCCGGCATCGGGGGAGGCTCTCCCGCCGGGTACGCCATCGTGCGGTGCCCCTGGTGCGCGCGCGCGAGCAGCGCCTTCAGCATGCGATCTCCCTCACAGGTCGTGGCCGCAATAGGACAGGTTGAAGCTCTTGTTGCACAGCGGGAAATCCGAAATCTGGCCGTCCCGGAGCGCGAGGGCGACCCCGAACCAGTTGTGGAAGGACGGATCGGTGATCTTGTAGCGGGAGAAGCGGCCGGCCGCGTCGGTCATCGCGACGTGGCAGATCTCCCCGCGCCAGCCTTCCGTGAGCGACACGACGAGCGAATCCGGCCTCATGGCTCCGGGCACGACGAGCGTTCCTCCCACCGGCAGCCCGTCGAGCTGGTCGAGGACGAACGAGATCGATTGCTGGACCTCGAGCCAGCGGACGTAGGCACGCGAATTGACGTCCCCGTGATGAGCCGTCATCACGGGAAGATGGACGAAACGGTAGATTCCCGCGGGAAAATCATGCCGGACGTCCCGTTGGATGCCGCAGGCGCGCGCCGCGGGCCCGACGAAACCCAGGGCCTCCGCGTCTTCCGGGGCGACCGTTCCCGTCCGGTCGAACCGTTCCTTCACGCTCGGCGTCTCCCAGAGGAGCTCCACCGCTTCCGTGACGTCGCGCCGCGCGGCGTCGATCCGGGACCTGAGGTCTCCGATCTGCGCGGGCACGAGGTCGAATCCGACGCCACCGGGCCGGATGAGCCCGCGCCCGAACCTCGAGCCGCAGATCTCCGCCGTCATGTTCAGGAAGTCTCCGCGCAGGCGCCCGCAGTAGGCCGCCGTCGGGAGATACGCGACGTCGCCCGCCAGGGCGCCGAGATCGCCGACGTGGTTCGCGAGCCGTTCGAGCTCGAGCGCGATTCCGCGAATCGCGTGGGCGCGCGCGGACACGGACGTTCCCGCGAGCGCTTCGACCGCCTGGCTGTATGCGAGCGCGTGACCGACCGTCGTGTCGCCCGCGACCGTCTCCATGTACGGAAGCGTCCTCTTCGTGGGCCCCCCGAGGAGAGCGCGCTCGACGCCGCGATGCTGGTACCCGAGCGCGATCTCGAGGTGGAAGACCTGCTCGCCGTGACACTGGAACCGGAAGTGCCCGGGCTCGATCACGCCGGCATGAACGGGGCCGACCGCGACTTCGTGCACTTCGTCGCCCTCGACCCGGAAGAAGTCCGTCACGCCCGGCGGGATCGCGGCGTCCGCCGCCCGGCCCCAGGCGTCATGCCCGGGGCGATACGAGTGGTGGTACCGCAGCGGCTTCAGCCAGGGATGACCCTCGAACGTCACGCCGTACTGTTCGGCGATCTCACGCTCGAAGAGATGCGCTTGCGCGATCTCGGGGACGAGAGACCCGAAGGACGTGCCGTCGCCGGCCGAGCGCGCCACGGAAAGGCGCCCGTTCGCGTCGTCGGCGAGGACGGCGACGAGATCGACGCCTTCTCCCGCCGCGCCGCCGGCCGCGCCGGCGGGCAGGCCGAAATACGACACCACGCGCCTTCCCTTGTCGCGAACGCCGTTGACGAGCCAGCCGCGAAACTGGAACGGCTCGAGAAAAGGCACGTCCTTCAGCGCGAGGGCGCGCGCGTTGCGGGTCGTCACGCCCGCCGTCACGAGGCGCCCTCCAGCATTTTCGCGGCCGCGAGGACGAGGTCGTAGACCGCGCCCGGGATCCAGATCCCCATGGCGAGAACCATCGTCAGAGCCGCCATCATCGGGGCGACCCTCCAGAACGTGTCGCGAAAGTCGGTCGTCCCTCCGGCCGCGGAAACGGGCCCCTGGACCACGGCGAGCACGGTCGCGCCCATCCCGATGAAGATGATGACGAGGAAGACGAGGTAGAGAGCCGCCACGACGAAGTGGCGTCCCGACATCGCTCCCGAGAGGATCGTGAACTCGCTGATGAACGGCCCGAAGGGCGGCGAGCCCGTGATGGCGAGGAAGCCCGCGAGGAAGAGCGCGCCCGACAGCGGGACGCGGCGAAGAGCGCCGCTCACCTTGTCGATCGTCTTGCTTCCATATGCGCGGTGAATGTTGCCGGCGGAGAGAAAAAGCACGACCTTCGTCAAGGCGTTGTTGATGACGTGGAGGAGCGCACCCACGAGCGCGATGCCGCCGACGCCGATGCCGATGACGAGGATTCCCATGTGCTCGACGCTCGAGTACGCGAGCATCCGCTTGAAGTCGCGCTGCCCGGCCATGAACGCCGCCGCGACGGCCATCGAGACGAGCCCGAACCCGAGAAAGAGCTCGCGCGCGAACGCCCCCTCCCCCGCCGCCTGCATCACGCGGTAGACCCTGAGGAGCGCGAGAAACGCGCAGTTCGTCATCCCGCCGGCGAGAAGGGCCCCGATGATCCCGGGGGCCTCGCCGTAAGCGTCCGGCTTCCAGGTGTGCATCGGCGCGAGCCCCATCTTCGTGCCGTAGCCGACGACGAGGAGGACGAAGCCGGCCCGAAGCCACGGCCGGGACAGGCCGCTCGCGTGCTCGAGCAGGGCCGCGAAGAGGAGGCTCTCGTCCCCGGAGGCGCCGTGAAGCGCCGCGTACGCCACGAAGAGCGAGCCGAGGAGCGCGAGCGCGATCCCGACCGACCCGATCATGAGGTACTTCCACGCCGCCTCGAGAGAGCGGGCGTTCTGGTTGAAGTAGATGAGGACGGCCGTCGAAAGCGTCGCGCCTTCGACGGCGACCCACACGACCGCGAGCTGCTGCGCCAGCGTGATCGCCGTCGTCATCGACAGGAAGGTCAGGAGGCAGACGCAGAAGACGAGGTTCGGCCGTTCCTTCCTCACCCGCAGGTATCCGACGCCGTAGAGCGCGCAGAGAGTGAAGAGCACGGAGACGACGAGAAGGATCAATCGTCCGAGCGGATCCGCCGCGAACCAGCCGCCGAAGACCGCGTCGCCCGTCCGCACGGCGAGCGCTCCCCCGAGGTGAAGCAGGGCGGCTCCGGCGACGATCAGCGGCCGCACCCGCGCCGAGGGCGTCAGGGCGGTCACGAGCGCCGCGAGGAGGGGCAGGAGGATGAGCCCGAGCAGCAGCATCGGGTCAGTCCCTGAGCTCCGAGAGGCGCTCCGTGTCGAGCGAGCCGAACTCCCGCTGAATGTGGTTCATGACGATTCCCATGACGAAGATCCCGACGACGAGATCGAGGAGAACGCCCACCTCCACGAGAGTCGGCATCGCCTCGTGGAGGAGTTGCGCGAAGATGAAGATCCCGTTCTCGAGAATGAGGTATCCCGTGACCTGCGAGATGGCCTTGCGCCGCGTCGTCAGCAGCAGGAATCCCGCGAAGAGCGTCGCGAGCGCCACGGGAACGACCAGGAGATCGCGGTGCGACGCCGTGAGCGGAAGACGGCCCGCGAAGAGAGCCGCGCCGCCCGTCCCGACGGCCAGAAGGAGCACGGAGGGGACGAGGCCCAGGTAGGGCTCCACCTCTTGCTGGATGTGCACCTCACGGAGGGCCCGCATGAGCATCCCCGGGATCACGAAAGCCTTGACGATCCCGGCCACGATCACGAGGCCGAGAAGGCGGGCCGTGATCTCCGGCGAAAAGAACAACGGGAACACGCTGACGAAGAAGCCCTGCAGGGCCGCCGCCCGGATGCACGCCTTCAGGTTCGAGGAACCGAGCGCGAGGAAGTTCATCGTGACGGCGAGGATGAGGATGGACGACGCGGCCTCTCTCATCGTCTACCTCAGGACCAGGACGACGGCGAA
>DASVJU010000076.1:0-10816 GCA_036385755.1 Thermoanaerobaculia bacterium | reverse complement strand
TCCTCGCGCTCACGGTCGTGCCCGTCCTCGCGAGCTACGCCGTCAAACGGCACAGGGCCGCCCCCACGTCGCCCGCGACGCACGACGCCGAGACCCCCGGCGGTTCCGAGTCCGTCGTCGTGCGGACGCTCACGCGACTCTACGAGCCCGCCCTCGGGTTCGTCCTCGAGCGCCGCAAGTCCGTTCTCGCAACCGCCCTCGTCCTTCTCGCCGTCGGAGGAACGGTAGCCGCGCTCCTCGGCTCGGAGTTCCTGCCGAAGCTCGACGAGGGGGCTCTCTGGGTCCGCGCGACGTTTCCGGGGTCGATCTCGCCGACCGAAGCCTCCCGCATCACCCGGCAGATCCGCGCCACTCTCGCGTCATTCCCCGAAACGAAGACCGTCGTGAGTCAGCTCGGCCGTCCGGACGACGGCACGGACGTGAACGGGTTCGACACGTCGGAGTTCTACGTCGATCTCATCCCGCGCGATCGCTGGACAACCGCGAAGACGCGGGACGCGCTTTCGGACGCGATGAGCCGGAGGCTGTCCGCGATTCCCGGGATCGAGCTCACCTTCTCGCAGGTCATCGAGGACAACGTGAACGAAGCCGTGTCGGGCATCAAGAGCGAGCTGTCCGTCAAGATCTTCGGAGAGGATCCCGTCGTGCTGCAGGACCTCGCGGACCGGGTGGCGACGGTTCTCGACACGGTGCCCGGCGCCGTGGACGTCGCCGCCGAACGCCTTTCCGGACAGCCACAGGTGCAGATCGCCATCGACCGGGCCGCGATCGGCCGGTATGGCCTCTCAGTGTCGGATGTCGAGACGGTCATCGAAACGGCGCTAGGCGGCGCCGTGGCGACTCAGATCCTCGAAGGCGAGAAGACGTTCGACCTCGTCGTCCGCGTCGACCCCGGCGCCGTCTCGGATCCCGATTCCATCCGGGCGATCCCGATCCTCGGCCCGAACGGCGAGAAGCTGACGCTCGGCTCCGTCGCCGACGTGCGTCTCGCACCCGGCTCGGCGCGCGTGTTCCGCGAGGAGAACTCCCGGCGCATCGCCGTGAAACTCTCCGTGCGCCGCCGCGATCTCGGATCGCTCGTTTCCGAGGCGCGGCAGAAGGTCGCCGCGGCCGTCAAGATGCCCACCGGTTACCGCCTCGAATGGACCGGCGCGTTCGAAAACCAGCAACGGGCACTGAAGAGGCTCATGGTCGTCCTTCCGATCACGCTTGCCGCGATCTTCTTCCTTCTTTTCGCGGCGTTCGACTCCCCGCGCCTTGCGACGCTCATCCTGCTGAACGTGCCGTTTGCCGCCGTCGGCGGCCTCTTCGCGCTGCCGCTCGCGGGCCTCACGCTGTCCGTGTCGGCCCTCGTCGGCTTCATCGCGCTTTTCGGTGTGTCCATCCAGAACGGAGTCCTCCTCGTCGAGCGCATCCGCGACCTGCGCCGGGCCGGACGCACGCTCCTCGACGCCGTAACGGAGGGAGCGCTCACACGCTTCCGCCCTGTCCTCATGACCGCCGCGATGGCCGCCTTCGGCCTGCTTCCGGCGGCCCTCTCCCGTGCCGTGGGCGCCGAGACGCAGCGGCCGTTCGCCGTCGTCATCATCGGCGGTCTCGTGACTGCCACGCTGCTTACGCTCTTCGTCCTGCCGGTTCTCTACGAGCTCTTCGAACGTGATGAGGAGGAGTACTGATGCGTTACGTTCTCGGCTTCTTCCCGCCCGACCGCCTCTTCGCGATCGTGGACGCGCTCTCCGAGCAGCACATCCATGGGCTCACCGTGTCCGACGCGCGCGGCTTCGGACAGGAGCACGACGCGGCGCACCCCGAGCACCACGAACACGTGGGCGTCGAGATGACGAAGAAGATCCGCGTCGAGATCTTCTGCCGGGACGAGGATGTGACAGGCATCCTCGACGCGCTCTACGCGTCCGGCCACAGCGGACGCCGCGGCGACGGCAAGATCTTCGTCCTCGGCGTTCTCGACGCGCTTCGCATGAAGACCGGCGAGCGCGGCGACGAGGCGCTGGGCCCTCCGGCGGAGCGGTAGCCGTCAGCCGCGCTTCAGCACGTCCTTCGCGATCGTGTTGAGCTGCATGAAGGACGTTCCTTCGTAGATCTTCCCGATCTTCGCGTCGCGATACATCTTCTCGAGGGGATAGTCCTTGACGTAACCGTATCCGCCGAGCAACTCGAGCCCCTTCGACGTGCACATCTCGGCGGCCTCGGAGCCCTTGAGCTTCGCGATCGCGCCTTCGCGCGCGAACGGCAGGCCCGCTTCCTTGAGGCGCGCCGCGTTGTAGACGGCGAGGCGCGCGCACTCGAGCTCCATGTCCATGCGCGCAAGCTCGTGCTGGACGGCCTGGAACTGCGCGAGCGGCTGGCCGAACTGCTGGCGCTCCTTGACGTACTTCGTCACGTAGTCGAGCGCGGCGCGCCCGATCCCGACCATCTGGGCGCCGATACCAATGCGGCCCTCGTTCAGGGTCTCGATGGCGATCTTGTAGCCCTCGCCGACGGTCCCGACGACGTTTTCCGCGGGGACTTCGAGGTCCTCGAACGCGAGCGCGAGCGTCGAGGAGGCCCGGATCCCGAGCTTGTCCTCCTTCTTGCCCTTCACGAATCCCTTCCACTGCGATTCCACGAGGAACGCCGTGATGCCCTTGTAGCCCTTGCTCTTGTCCACGTTCGCGAACACGAGGAACAGCTCGGCCTCGAGGCCGTTCGTGATCCAGAGCTTGCCGCCGTTCAGGATCCAGCGGTCGCCCTTCGGGGTCGCGGTCGTCGCGAGGGCGAACGCGTCGGAGCCCGAGCCCGCCTCGGAGAGCGCGTACGCTGCGACCTTCTGCTTCGCGAGCTGCGGGAAGTATTTCTTGTGGATCGCGGGAGACGCCCACCGCTTGATCGCGTTGTTCACGAGCGTGTTCTGGACGTCCACGACGACCGCGCAGGCCGCGTCCACGCGCGCGAGCGCCTCGATGATCGCGATGGACGTCGTGAAGTTCGAGCCGAGGCCGCCGTACTCCTCGGGGATCTCGATCCCCATGAGGTCGAGCTCGAAGAACTTCCGGATGAGATCGGGATTCATGACGTTCTCGCGGTCCATCCGGGCCGAGTGGGGCCCGATCGACTCGACGGCGAAGTCGTACACGCCCTCGGCAAGCTCCCGCTCATGGTCCCCGAGGACTGAGATGGGCGGGATCGAGGGCGTTTCGGTGGTGAGGGGCATCGGGGAAATCCTCCGCGACCGTAGAATATCGGAAAGAGGGAGAATTTCTTAGAAGTTGAATGCACTGGCTGCAACCGGCTCGCGCGACGAGCTTTCGCCCGGTGCGGTCACTCTCGAAGAACCAAAGAAAAGCGCCGGAGCCTTCGCTCCGGCGCTTCCTTTACCTGGACTGAGGCGAACTCCCTAGAACGAAAGGCGCGCCCCCCACTTCAGCTGGTAGCGCGAGCGGAGGTCGTTCGTGGTGTATTGCCTGTCCACGTTCAGCGCGTTCGCATTGACCGTGTAGATCGGCTTGCCCGTGGCCGAGTCGATCCCCGAATAATTGAGCGCGGTGTAAGTCTGGAAAGAGACGAAGCGCAGGAGTCCCGAGTTGCTGTCGATCAGGTTGAACAGGTTCAGGATATCGAACGTGAGCTGCACCCGGACCGCCGTGATCGGCAGTTCCACGTCGTAGTGAAAGTCGAGCGAATGGATCCACGGGGCGTCGAGCGCGTTGCGCGGAGCGACCTGGCCGCGGTACTTGTCGAGGCCCGTCGTCGACAGGAAGGTGTTCCACTGATCCTCGGTCGGAGCGCCCGCGCCCTTGAAGACGACGTCGCCGTAGTTCTGGGGCACGAAGAGCTGGTCGTTGCCCGAGGCCCCGTCCTTGTTCGGGTCACCGCCCATCAGGATCGAGTAGGGCTGCCCCGACTGGGCGAAGTAGACGAGCCCGACGTTGTGGTTCAGAGGCCCCGTCCTGAAGGCCTGCGACACGACGAGGTTGAAGCGATTCGGCACATCGAAGAACGAACGCGTGAGCTGCTGGGTGTAGATGTCGCCGTTCCCCGTCTGGAACTGCCAGTTCGAGAGTGCCACGCTGGACGTCGCCTCGAACGCGGACTTCGCGTTCATGTAGGCGTACGTCCCGTTGACGTAGAGGCCGAAGGGGAAACGCTTCTCGAGCTGCACGACGAGGTTCTGCTGCTCGCCCTTCGTGGTGTCGGAAAGGAAGATCATGTTGCTGAACGCGGGGTTGAAGTTCTGGTAGATGGGTGCGCCGTAGAACGTCGTGGCGCCGCTCGGCACCTTGTTGATATTGGTGTAGAAGACGTCCTCGAGCGTCTTCGTGAACATCGCCTCGACGCTCCCGCGGATCCCGAACGGGAGCTCGCGGTCGTAGGCCAGGGTGCTGCGAAGGACCTTGGGGAACTTGAAATCGGGATCGATCCCGTTGACCGTGATCGCGGAGTTTCCCGGAGTGAAGTTCTTCGGCGGGTTGTTCGGATCCGGGTTGAAGGCGACGTTGCTCGCGCTCAGGTTCGTGATCCCGATGCCGGTGTTCCCGTAGTTGTTCGAGATCCAGACGAACGGCGTGCGGCCCGCGAAGACGCCGATCCCGCCGCGCACCTGATCCTTGCCCGAGGCGGTCGGGGTCCAGTTGAAGCCGAGGCGGGGCGAGATGATGAGCTGGTTGCTGGGGACGTTGCTCGTGTCGACCCCGAAGGTGGTCTCGACGAGCGGGTTGAAGGTCGGGTTGTCGGTGAGCCGCGGGAGATCCCCCCGGATACCCAGGTTCAGCGTGAGGCTGTTGCTGAGCCGCCACTGGTCGCCCACGTAGAGGCCCCACTGCTGGGCGCCGAACTGTGATGCCGGATTGAATCCGGGGGTGCCGAACTGGACCTGGTATCGGGCGGCATTCCCGCTGGCGAGGCTGTGAGCGTCGCCCGGGGTGTCGATGCTGTTGAAGAAGTACGTCCCGTAGACGTCCTGGACGAAGAGGTTATCGAACTTGAAGAACTCCTCGTGAGTTCCGAGCGTGATCGTGTGTTTTCCCTTGATCAGCGTGAAGTCGTCGGTGACCTCGGTAATGTTCTGGTTGAGCGAGTTCGCCCCGGAGGAACGCTCGGTCCCTGCGACCAGTGCGTAAGACCCGCTCCCTGTACAGTTCGTGTTGGGCGAGTTGCAGACGTAGATCGACGGGAACGCCACCGGCACCGCGCGAACGTCCCGGATGGTCTGGTATCCGACGCGGCCCTGGTTGAACGAGTCGGCGCCGAAGACGCTGTTGACCTGCAACACCCCCGAGTTCGTCTTGTCGGTGATCGTGTACCCGGCCGTCTCGAACGTATAGGCGCTGGTGTTGCGGCTCTGACCGAGTGTGTCGCTCAGGGCGTCGACGTAGTTGTACCGGAACGAGACCTGGTTGGAGTTCGAGAGGTTGAAGTCGAGCTTGGCGAGCAGCAGGGGGTAGCTGTTCGTCCTCTGGTTGTAGTCCCCGAGAGAGCCCGGGTTGTAGGCGTATTTGCTCGTCAGGAGGCTCTGGAACCGGGCGGCTCCCGCCGGATCCCTGTACGTGTTGACCGTCGACCCGTCGGCAGACCCGTTCGTCGGTTGCGAAAGCTTGTTTCTCTCGCCGCTGGCGAAGAAGAAGAGCTTGTCTGTCAGGATCGGTCCGCCCACGCGGGCGCCGAGCTGGTCCGAGTCGAAGGACGCGATCGGCTTGTCGAGCGCGTCGCCCGTCGCCTGCGGGACCTTGCTGGCGATGTACTTCTGGTTCCTCTTCGAGCCGTAGACGGACCCGTGGAGCTCGTTCGACCCGCTCCGCGTGATCGCGTTGATGGCGCCGCCGGTGAACCCACTCTGCTTGATGTCATAGGGGGAGATTGCGACCTGGATCTCCTGGATGGTGTCGAGCGAGATGGGCTGCGTGTCCGTCTGGCCGCCCGGGGTGCCGGTCGAGGCGAGCCCGAACAGGTCGTTGTTGACCGCGCCGTCGATCTGGATCGTGTTGTAACGGTTGTTCATTCCCGCAATGGAGATGGTCGTCTGCGTCGAATCGCTGGGCTGCACGTTGACGTACGGGCTCGTCCTCACGAAATCCTGGAACTGCCGGCGAATCGTCGGCAGGGACTTGATCTCGGAGCCCGAAATCGACTGCGAGGAGCCCATCCGGGTCGGGCTGATCAGCGGCTCGGCTTCGGCCGTGACGTTGACGGTCTCCGTCACCGCCTCGACGTTCAGCTCGAAGGTGAGATAGCGCTTTTCACCGAGGGCGACGTTGACGTCCTTGATGGTTTCGGTCCTGAAGCCGCTGATCTTCGCCGTCACCATATAGGGTCCGCCCACACGGACGTTCAGGATGTTGAACTGGCCGGCGGCCGTCGTCACGGCCATGTACCGCGTGCCGGTGGGGACGTGGATGGCCTCCACCGAGGCGCCCGGCAGCGGGCTCTTGTCCGACTTGATCTCCACGAGCCCCTGCAGACCGCCGGCCGTCTCCTGGCCGATGGCAGGCACGGACGACAGGAGGAGGGCCGCGATCGCCGCGGGGGCGAGCGTCAGGCCGAATCGGGGATTCAATTTCATGTGTTCACCTCTGCTTAAAATTGAGAGAAAAAAGAATGGCGCCGCAGACTTGCAGCGCACTGTGAAGGTCTCGTGAAGTCGGTTTCATGACGGCGTCTTTTCAAAGAGCTTATGCCAGATTGCGACCTGGTCGGCGGCCTCCGGAGCACCTTCTTCGGGAGCCCAGGGGGCGGAATCGGCTCCTCCGGGCGGGACATAGGGCCCCTCCTTCGCCTCGAAGACGACGGTCCCGGGCGCCAGGGACACGAACGAGTGCCACGTGCCGGCCTGCAGGTCGACTCCGAATGTCTCGCCACCGGCTTCGAGTACGGCCGTGTCCCGGACCGCGCCGCTCTCGCGAAACACGAGGAGCCCGAGCCGGCCCGAGACGACGACCATGGTTTCGGCCTTCGGCGGGCTGAGGTGACGATGGGGACGCACGTAGCTCCCGGGCTCGATCGCGTTGAAGAGGCGAGGGACGACGTCGTCCATCTCGTGCAGGTTCCGATTCCGGCGGCGCCGCGGAGAGCGCCGAGCTTCTTCGCTCAGGCGCGTGAGATCCGCTCTCTCGAGCAGGACCATGTCCCGCACCCTCACCGTCATCGACCGCCTATCCTATCGCGGGTCCCTTAGACTCCGTCAATCGGAGGATCCGCATGTCCGAATCGCAGTCTCAGGGGTTCCTGGAGACCGTCAACCAGAACTTCGACGCGGCCGCCAGCTTCCTCGCCTATCCGCCCGGCCTGCTCGAACAGATCAAGGTCTGCAACAGCGTCTACAAGTTCCGCTTCCCCGTGAGGCGGGAAGGGGGCGGCTACGAGGTCATCGAAGCCTGGCGCGCGGAGCACAGCCACCACAAGCTTCCCGTCAAGGGAGGAATCCGTTATTCGCCCGACGTGAACGAGGATGAGGTGCTCGCCCTCGCGGCCCTCATGACGTTCAAGTGCGCGATCGTCGACGTGCCCTTCGGCGGGGCCAAGGGCGGCATCAAGATCGACCCGAGAAAGACGTCCCTCGAGCAGCTCGAGCGCATCACGCGCCGCTACACGGCCGAGCTGACGAAGAAGAACTTCATCGGACCCGGCATCGACGTGCCCGCTCCGGACTACGGAACGGGCCCCCGCGAAATGTCGTGGATCGCCGATACCTACGCGCAGTTCCACCCGGGCGAAATCGACGCGATCGGGTGCGTCACCGGGAAGCCGCTGAGTCAGGGCGGCATCCGGGGCCGCAAGGAAGCTACGGGCCGCGGCGTCTTCTTCGGCGTCAAGGAAGCGCTCGCGGATGCCGAGCTGCTCAAAGTGCTGGGGCTCCCGGCCGGCATCGCCGGAAAGCGCGCCGTCGTGCAGGGTCTCGGCAACGTCGGGTCCCATGCCGCGAGGTTCCTCCAGGAGGGCGGAGCCGTGATCGTGGGTCTGTCCGAGTGGGAAGGGGCGATCGCGAATCCGAAGGGTCTCGACATCGCCGCGGTGATGCAGCACCGGGCCGCAACGGGCAAGATCACGGGATTCCCCGGCGCCACCGACATTCCCAGCGAGGAGGCCCTGTTCCTCGACTGCGACGTCCTCGTGCCGGCCGCGCTCGAGAACGTGATTCGGGGCGCGAACGCGGCGCGGGTGAAAGCGAAGATCATCGCCGAGGGGGCGAACGGCCCGATCGACGCCGACGGCGACGCGGTCCTCCGGCAGAAGGGCGTCTGCGTGATCCCCGACATGTATCTCAACGCGGGCGGCGTCACGGTGTCGTACTTCGAGTGGCTCAAGAACCTTTCGCACGTGCGCTTCGGCCGCATGGAGAAGCGGTTCGAGGAGATGAGCGCGGGGCGGATGGTGAAGACGATCGAGGCCGCGACCGGAAAGCCCCTCGCCGACCACGAGAGACAACTCCTCATTCGCGGAGCCGAAGAGGAAGACCTCGTCAACTCGGGCCTCGAGGAGACGATGTCCGTCGCCTGGCATCAGATCCGCGACGCGCAGCGAAAGCGTCCGAAGACGGACCTCCGCACGGCCGCCTTCATTTCCGCGATCGACAAGATCGCCGTGAGCTACCTGGAGCTCGGGATCTTCCCCTGAACGAGCGCACCGACCGGCCCCCGCGTCGCCTCGAAAATGGCGCGGTGGCCGGTGGCGTCGACGTGCATGTCCCCGCCCGGCAGATAAAGGCTCCGGCCGGTGCGCCGTCTCTCCGCCGCGAGGGCATCCGAGAGGTCGAGGCACGAGATGCCCGCGGACGCGCAGAACGCGCGGACGCGGCGGGCCGGAAGCGCGGGATCGAAGCAGCGACGCGCGAGAGAGTAGCCCTCCACGGTGGCGTCCCAGTCCTCGGGCTGGACGGCGTAGCGCTGCGGAAAGAGGAGGGCGGCGAGCGCGAAGCCGCGCTCGGCTGCGAGGTCCCGGTACGCGAGGAGCGTCCGTTCGAGCCGTGAAAACGCGGTCTCGACGGCCGGAGGCGGCGCGACGAGACACGTCCCGAGGCCGTTCGCGCCGTCGAAGAGGAACCGCGTGAGGCCCGGCCCGCGCGAGCTCACGATCGGCTGCGCGAGCGGGCCGAGGACCAGCTCGGCAAGCCGGAGGGCGCGGCGCCGAGGCACGGACGCGACGCTCCCCCGCACGCATGCGCCCGGAAGCTCGAGCTTCACCTCGGGCCGCTGCCAGATCGGGGCCCCCGGACCCGACCTCTCGACCCGCACGGGGTCCCGCTCGATGCGGAAGGGGCCGGGTGCATCGAGCGAGAGCCCCGCCTGCGCGATGTCGTTCCCGAGCGTGACGCCGAGGAGCACGACGTCCGGGCGGAACCGCGCCGCGGCTCCCTGCAGCCAGTAGAGGCCGTTCACCGGCTCTTCGATCTCGGAGACGAGAACTTCTGCCGGAACTCCGCGAACGGCGAGGTCCTTCTCGAGAAGACGGGAGAACGTGGCCTCCTGGTCGACGCGATACCCGGCCACGAACGAGTCTCCCATCGACAGGACGCGCACGACGCCAGGAGCCGCCCGGTCGGCGACGTCCGAGGCTCGCCGGAACCCCTGGGCGTCGTTCTTCCACCAGACGGTCCCGCCGTGCCCGTCAGACACGCGTCCCTCGAAGCCCTCCTTCAGGAGTCCGCCCGGTCCCATGCCCTCGCCGCGCACGGCGTCGCCGTAGTCCAGCGTCGCGCCCGGCTTTCCCGGCCGGCCGAGAGGGTCGAACGCGCGCAGCCCACCCTCCGCCGCCGCGAGCGCCAGGGCGCAGGACACGACGAACGTCGCGACGTTCTTCAGTCCAGCGTGAACGTCCGTCTCCAGTCCCCGGATTCCACGAGCGCTGGCTGGTCCTCCCGAAGAAGGACGTGGTTCTCGAGGACGACGGCGTCCATCGCGGTCCGCATGAAGCAGAGATAGGCATCCTCGGGCGTACAGACGATCGGCTCGCCCCGCACGTTGAACGACGTGTTCACGACCACCGGGCAGCCCGTCCGGTCCCGGAACGCCGCGAGGATCGCGTGGTAGACGGGGTTCGTCTCCCGACGGACTGTCTGGAGGCGCGCGGAGTAATCGACGTGCGTGACGGCGGGGATCGACGACCGGGGGACGTTCAGCCTCTCGATGCCCCAGAGCGCCCTCTCGGCGTCCGTCATCTCGCGCCGGAGGTTCTTCGCGACGTCCGCGCAGAGGAGCATGTAGGGCGAGTCCCCGTCGATCTCGAACCACGCCGCGGCCTCCTCGCGCAGGACGGAGGGCGCGAACGGCCGGAACGACTCGCGAAACTTGATCTTGAGGTTCATGACCGACTGCATCGCCGGCGAACGCGGATCGCCGAGGATGCTGCGGCCGCCGAGCGCACGCGGCCCGAATTCCATCCGCCCCTGCAGGAGGCCGACGACCTTGCCCGAGGCGAGGAGATCGGCGACGGCGCCGGGGAGCGCGGCGGGATCGACCGTGCGGAACGGGTAGCCTTTCGACGAGAGCCAGGAAGAAATTTCTTCTGATGAGTAAGAGGGGCCGAGGAATGCGCCCGACATTCCGTCCTCGTACGGTGGCAGGGAGGAAAAGCGGGAGATTTCTTCGAATGGAAGAGGGCTGGGCGACGGCGATTCGTTGAGAGCGGCCGGCTCGTTGAAGGCCACGGCGCTCCCTCCTCCTTTCAAAGAACTCTTCTCTTCTCCTTCCCTTTCTCTTTCTTTCCGAAGCCAAGTCCCTCTCTTCTCCGCGCTCTCGCGAGGCATCCCGAGGTGCCGGTGCCACACCGCGAGCGCGGCGCCGACGGCGCCGCCCGCGTCGCCCGCCGCCGGCTGGATCCAGAGGTC
>DASVJU010000075.1:0-5927 GCA_036385755.1 Thermoanaerobaculia bacterium | reverse complement strand
CAGTCGGACACGTACATCGAGAAGGAAACGCAGATCAACGACGAGATCGACAAGCTGCGCATCGCGGCGACCGCCGCGCTCTTCGAGAGGCGCGACGTACTCATCGTGGCGTCGGTCTCGTGCATTTACGGCCTCGGAAGTCCCGAGTCGTTCGGGAAGATGGCGATCGAGTTCGAAAAGGGCGCGAAGTACGGAATGACCTGGTACCTCAAGCGGCTCGTCGAGGCGCAGTACGAAAGGACGAACCTCGATCTCGAGCGCGGCGGTTTCCGGGTCCGTGGCGACGTCCTCGACATCCAGCCGTCGTACGAGGACCAGGGCCTCCGCATCGAGTTCTTCGGCGACGAGATCGACCGGATGACGCGCTTCGAGATCCTGACGGGGAAGTCCCTCGAGACGATCGAGCGCTTCGAGCTCTTTCCGAAGTCTCACTACGTCACGCCCGAGGAGACGCGGAAGCGGGCCCTCGGCTCCATCGAGGCCGAGCTCGTCGTGCGGCTCGCCGACCTCCAGAAGCAGAACAAGCTGCTCGAGGCCCAGCGTCTCGAGCAGCGGACCCGCTTCGATCTCGAGATGATGCGCGAGCTGGGCTATTGCTCCGGCATCGAGAATTACTCCCGCCATCTCTCCGGCCGCAAGGCCGGCGAGCCGCCGCCCACGCTTCTCGACTACTTCCCGCAGGATTACGTCACGATTATCGACGAGAGCCACCAGACGATCCCGCAGCTCCGCGCGATGTACCACGGGGACCAGTCCCGCAAGGGCACGCTCGTGGACTACGGCTTCCGGCTTCCGTCCGCGCTCGACAACCGCCCCCTGAAATTCGAGGAGTGGCTGGAGCGGACCGGACAACGCCTCTTCGTCTCGGCGACGCCAGCGGCCTACGAGCTCGCCGAGACGGGGGGAGAAGTCGTCGAGCAGGTCCTCCGGCCGACGGGTCTCCTGGACCCGCCGATCGAGGTGCGGCCCGTCAAGGGGCAGGTCGACGACCTCCTGTCGCGCGTGAGGGAGCGGACGGCGAAGGGCGAGCGGACGCTCGTCACGACGCTCACGAAGCGCATGGCCGAGGACCTGACGAACTACTACCTCGAGCTCGGCGTGCGCGTGCGCTACCTGCACAGCGACATCGAGACTCTCGAACGCATCCAGATCATCTCGGACTTCCGCCGCGGCGTCTTCGACGTCCTCGTGGGCGTGAACCTCCTGCGCGAGGGGCTCGACCTGCCCGAGGTGTCTCTCGTCGCGGTGCTGGACGCCGACAAGGAGGGATTCCTGAGGTCGGAGACCTCGCTCATCCAGACGGCGGGGCGCGCGGCCCGAAACGTGAATGGCATCGCGGTCTTCTACGCGGACCGCATCACGGACTCCATTCGCCGGGCGATGAGCGAGACGGAGCGCCGCCGCGCGCTGCAGAGGACGTACAACGAGGAACATGGGATCGTGCCGGAATCGATCGTGAAGTCGCTCGACTCGCCGCTCCTCGCCATGTCGAACCTCGACTACTTCGAGCCGCAGGGGCTCGACACCCGGCGGAAGCCGAAGGACGCGCCGTCGCTCGACCGGGAGATCGCGGACCTCGAGAAGGAGATGAAGACGGCCGCGAAGGAGCTGGAATTCGAGAGAGCCGCCCAGCTCCGTGACCGCATCCGCGAGCTCCGGGCGATGAAGCTGTTCTGAGGCGCATTGACCGCCGGGGGCCCCCGCCGCAGAATCGTACAAAGAGCATGAGACCCAAATTGGCGTTTTGTCTCTTGCTGTCCGCCTCGCCGGTCCTGGCGGGCGAGCTGACGGGGCGGCTGACGCTCAACGACCGACCCGTGGCCGGCATTTCAGTTTCGGCCATCCCGTACGAGACGTCCCTCGAGGAGGCGCGTCGCGAGGCGAAGCGCGGACCTCCGCCGGAGGCGCTTGGCAAGGCGGTCACGAACGCGAAGGGCGAGTGGCGGCTGGACTTCGACGCCCCCCGGGGCCAGACGGGGAAGATCGTGGCGCTCTCGTACGCCGGGGCGGGGATCGCGCAGGGCGCGATCTCCGGACGCTGGGACACGACGGATTCTGAAGACGTCGGGGAGACGCCGCTCCGCAAGGGCGTCTCGCTTTCGGGGCGCATCGTCGACTCGGAGGGCCGTCCCGTGGCCGACGCGGAGGTCGTTCACCCGAGCGGTCTCGATGTTGTCCGGACCAACGCCGATGGAAGATTCGTGCTCGAAGGCGTGGCCGAGTCCGGGAACGACGTCACGGTGCGAAAGGCGGCGTATGCAACCGCGAAGGTCGCGGGCCTCCGAGCCGGAGCCGCGCCGGCCGTCGTCCTGCGCACGGGGCTGCCGCTCACGGGAGTCGTCCTCGCATCGGACGGAAAGACCCCCGTGAAGGGCGCCGTCGTGCGCGTCGAGCGCAAAAACGCTGCGGCGTTCGCCGAAACGGACGCAGAGGGCCGATTCATGGTCCGCGAGCTCGCTTCCGGCCGCGTCCTCGTGGCGGCCGACGGCGGCGTGAACGGGTTTCGCGAGGTGACGGGCATCGCGGTTCCGCAGCCCCCGGACTCGGTCCTGACCGTCGTCCTCGCGCCCGCTGCCGAGATCCACGGGCGGGTTCTCGACGCCGCAACGCGGAAGGGTGCCGCCGGAGCCTTCGTCGAAGGGGTCTCGGGACGCCGGCGGCTCTGGATCCGCACGGGCGCCGATGGCTCGTTCACCCTCGGCCCGGCGCCGGCCGGCGACTGGCGCGTCACTGCTTCGGCCCCTCGATACGTCCGGTCGAATCGGCAGATCGCGCGCGCTCAGTTCTCGGACAAGCCCGTCGAGATTCTCATGCGGGAAGGCGCGACGATCACGGGCCGCGTCACCGACGACCAGCGCCGGCCAGTCGCCGGCGCGAAGGTGAGGACGACGGAATCGGACAGCCGCGTCTCGGCCACGGGGGCGGCCGCCGTCACGGCCGAGGACGGCTCGTTCACGCTGCGGCGCGTTCCCGCCGTGGAAGGGATGCGGCTCGTCGTCACGCACCTCGACTTCGAGCCCGCATCGCTGGGCGACCTTGGGCTCAGGCCCGGCGAGGCTCGGGCGGGCATCGCCTTCTCTCTCCGCCGCGGAGCGATCCTGACGGGCATCGCGACGGTGGGCGACGCGCCGCTCGGAGGCGTGCAGGTGATCGTTTCGGTCGGCCGCAGCGAACCCGGCGCGCCGCCGCGCTCGGTCGCGGGACCGTCGTGGAGCTGGCCGCGCGCGACGACGGGGGCGGACGGGCGGTTCCGGATCGGAGGCCTATCGCCCGGCGAATACACGGTGACGGTCTCGAAGACCGGGTACGCCCGGGACAGCCGGGACGCCGTGATCGCCGAAGGCCGCGGCCCGGAGCCTCTTGCGTTCGCGCTCGAGTCGGAAGCCGTCATTGCGGGCAGCGCGAGGGGCAAACGCGGGACCGGTGTTCCGGATCAACTTGTTTCCGCGAGGGCCGCTGATGCGGCCTTGCGAAGCAGCAGCGGGACCCGGACTCTCGCGGACGGGAGCTTCCGGATCGAGGGCCTCAAGCCCGGCGTTTCGTACGACCTTCTCGTTCACAACGGCGGGGCGAATGCGCCGCGAAAGTCGGTCGCGGCTCCAGCGGAGGGTGTCGAGATCGTCCTCGCGGGGATGGGGCGCATCGCGGGCCGCGTCGTCGACGCGGAGGGCCGCCCGGTTCCGGATTTCCAGGTCGCTGCCCAGACGGATGGCACGGGCAGCGGTACGAGCTGGGTGGCCCCCGTTCGACAGGACGTGTCGTCCGAGACCGGCGAATTCGTCCTCGAAAACGCTCCGGCCGGAGCTCTCGAAGTGCGCGTCGTCGCGAAGGGATTCCAGCCGGCGCGTGCCGGCGGGATCGTCGTTGACGAGGGCGAGACTCGCTCGGGCGTCGAGGTCAAGCTCGCACGCGGCGCGACGCTGCGCGGGCGCGCCGTCGAGGCCCGGAGCGGCCGGCCCGTTCCCGACGTCGAGGTCTCGGCCGAGTCGGCGGCGGGCAGCGTGTCGACGGACGCGGATGGAGCCTTCCAGATCGAAGGCCTGCCGCCCGGCAAAGTGCGCGTCACGGCGCGGGGCTCCGACTACGCGTCGACGAGTGAGACCGTCGAGGTGGGGGAGTCCGGCGGCACGGTCGAGCTGAAGCTCTCGCCGGGCGCGTCGGTTTCCGCGGTCGTCGTGTCGCCCGGCGGAGAGCCTCAGGCGGGCGCGGAGGCGACGCTCGCGCAAGCGGACCAGAACTACACCTGGGGCGGAACGAAGGCCGTCGCGGGGCCGGACGGTCGCGTGCGATTCGCGCATCTCGCTCCGGGCCGGTATTCCCTCTCGGCCGGGAGCGCCGGCAGGCGTTCGAAGCCCCTGGACATCACGGTGGCCGCCGATCAGTCGCGCGACGACGTCCGCGTCGTCGTGGGGGGCGGCGCGACCGTGCTCGCGACGGTGACGGGCCTGTCATCTGAAGAGCGGCGGCAAGTGAGCGTCGTCGTGTACGACGACACCAGCTGGATCAACGCGAAGGAGCTGCCGGACGGACGGTTCGAGGCGCGCGACGTTGCACCGGGGCGCGTACAGGCTTATGCGCGGGTGGGCTCCCAGAGCGCGGTCGGAGGACGCCTCGTGGACAGGCCGGTGACGGTCCCGGAGGACGGCACGGTCGAAATGGAGCTGCCTTTCGAGGCCGGCTTCACTCTGACGGTCCGCGTCCTGCGCGACGGTCAACCCGTCGAGGGCGCGAGGGTTCACGCGCGCCCCGCGAGCCGCGACACCGGCACGAACGGGAGCGCCACGACCGACGCGTCGGGGTCGTGCCGGCTGACGGGCCTCAAGGCCGGGACGTACAGCATGGTGGCGTTCTCGATGGCGATGTCGAGCGCCGCGCCGGAGCAAAGGGTCGACGTCAACGGCGACCGGACGCTGGAATTCATCCTCCCGGCGGGGCGCCTGGCCGGCCGTGTCGCCGCGTCCGGGTCGGGCCAGCCGCTCGCCGACGTTCAGATCACGATTCGCTCGACGAACGGGGACGGATCATTCAGCTTCACGCACGATGCGACGACCGACGACGCGGGCCGGTTCCAGCTGAGCGGACTCGAGGCCGGTTCGCTCACTCTCACAGCCCAGCGGAAGGGTTACGTCGTCGAGACACGCTCCGTCACGGCCGACTCGGTGGACGAGCTCGTGATCGAGTTGGCCCGCGGCGACGGCCTCGACGTGACCGGGCGCGACGGACTCCTCGGGACGCCGCTCGGGTCCTTCTCTGCCCGGGTCTTCGACGGCACCGGAGCCGAGCTCGCGACCTCGTATGTCCGCCTCGACAGCTCGGGGCGAGGGGAGATCCCGTCGCTCAATCCGGGCTCGTACTCGATCCTCGCGAGTGCGAGCGGGTTCGCGTCCACCGCGTTCGACGGCGTACCCATCCCGGGGCCCGCCCTCGCGGTGTCGCTGACGCCGGGCGGGACTCTGGACATCGACATCCCGCCGGAGCGCCTCACGGGTGGACCGCTGGCGTGCCTCGTCGCGGGGCCGCGCGGGCTCCCGCTCGCCTTCCGCCCGTGGGGCAGCCGTGGAAACCTGTCGCTTGCCGGGGCGTCGACGCATCTGACGAACTTCCCGGCTGTCTCCGGGACTCTCAAGTGCGTCGGTTCCTCGCCGCTTTCCTTCACGGTCCAGGAGGGCGGCGCGACGCGCATCGCCGTTCGCTGAGGCGCGGACGCGATCCAGGTCCTATCTTTTGCTTGGGTCAGCCGACCGTCATCGGGTGCCGGTGTTCCCGGCATTTCGCCCCGAGTTGCCGGCGCTTCCCGTGAAAGGAGGGTCCCGTGCTGAGACGCCTTCTCATCCTGGCGGCGCTCGTGGCGCTTGTCATGCTCGCCCTTCCGGCCCTCTCCGCCGGCTAGCCGGCGGAGAGGGCCGTCACCATTGGTGACTTGAACT
>DASVJU010000074.1:0-13689 GCA_036385755.1 Thermoanaerobaculia bacterium | reverse complement strand
GAACGCCCGTTCACGACGAAGGTCATTCTCATGTGCCCGCCCTTCGCGCCTCAAAGAGGTCTTCCGGAAGAAGCGGCAGGTCGTCGCGGACGATTCCCGTCGCGTGCTCGATCGCGGCGGCGATCGCGGGCGCGCCGCCGTCCATCGGGAGCTCTCCGATGCCCTTCGCGCCGCCGCCGGGTCCCTTCGAGTAGGGATCCTCCACGAGAACCGTCGTGAAGCGGGGCGCGTCGAGGCTCGTGGGCACGACGTAATTCGTCATGCGGGCATTGAGAATCTTCCCCTCGCGGAAGACGACCTTCTCGTTGAGCGCCCAGCCGATCGCCTGCAGCGTTCCGCCCTCGATCTGGCCCTTGCACAGGACGGGATTGATGGCCTTTCCGACGTCCTGCGCGGCCCAGAAGCCGATGACCGTCGTCTCGAACGTGTCGAGGTCCACCTCGACCTCGGCGATGTCGCACCCCCAGGCGAAAACGGGATAGGCGTCGCCGCGGTACGTCGCGTCGTCCCAGGCGAGATCGGCCGGTGTTTCGTAGGTCTTCTCGGACACGACGGTCCCGTCGCGCGCGATCAGGCGGAGCGCCGCTTCGTCGAACGAGCCGCCGTGGTCCTGCCGGTGCTGCTCGATGCGCGCGAAGAGATCGCGCGCGGCGTGCTCGAGGATCGAGCCGACGATCATCACCGTCCGGGACGCCACGGTGGGCCCCGAGTCGGGGACGGTCGCGGTGGACGGCGTCGCGAAGTCCACCCGATCCATCGAGACCCAGAGCGCCTCCGCCGCGATCTGCCGGAAGACCGTCTCGGTGCCCTGGCCGATGTCGGTGGACGCCGTGCGGATCCGGAAACGCGGCTTTTTCTCGGCGAGAAGCAGGAACATGTCGATGGCGACACGGCCCTTCAGCCTGCGCTCGCCCGAGCCCGTGAAGCCCGCGCCATGGAGGAACACGCTCGCGCCGATGCCGCGCGCCTTTCGGGACGCCGAGCCTCCCGGGGCGGGCCGGCGAAGGATCGCCGAGACCGGCCGCGCCGCCGCGGCAGTGCCGAGCGCCGTGCGCTTCCTTTCCCAGCCGCTCGCCCTCCTGGCCTCCTCGACGCATCGCTGGACGCCGACCGACTCCTTCAGGAACTGGCCCGTCGGCGTCGTGTCTCCGACGCGGAGAAGGTTCTTCTCGCGGAGCGCGAGCGGATCGGCCGACAACTCGCGCGCGATGCGGTCCACGTGCCTCTCGATCGCCCAGATCGTCTGCGGGGCCCCGAAGCCCCGGAAGGCGCCGTTCGGGGGCGTGTTCGTGGCGACGGCGACGGCCTCGATCGCGACGTGCTCCCAGCGGTAGGCGCCGGCCGCGTGGAGGGCGGCGCGCGACAACACGACTGGCGTGAGGGTGACGTACGCGCCGCCGTCCATGACGACCCGGATCGACACGGCCGACAGGTTGCCCTCGCGGTCGCAGCCCGACGAGATCGTCACGTCGCAGGGGTGGCGCTTCGTCGTCGCCTCGATGTCCTCCTGACGGTCGTAGATCATCTTCACGGGCCGGCCGCTCTTCTTCGCGAGCAGGAGGGCGTGCAGCGCGAGGAGCGTGGGGTACTCTTCTTTTCCCCCGAAGCCGCCACCCGTGACGGCTTGCGTCACGTCCACGTGCGCGTCGTCCAGGCTGAACGCGCGCTTGACACCCTTGTGGACGTAGAACGGGCACTGCAGGGAACCCACGAGGTGGGCGCCGCTCGTATCCCAGAAAGCGAGCATCCCCTGCGGCTCGATGTAGAGCTGCTCCTGGTGATGCGTGCGATAGGTTCCGGTGAGACGCACGGCGCTCTCGGCGATCGCCTTCGCCGCGTCGCCCTTCGAGATCCGGTACGTGGCGAAGACGTTGTCGGGGCCGTGAATCTGCGCCTTGCGCTGGAGCGCGTCGGCAATGGTGAGGACCGGCGGGAGCGGGTCAATCTCGGGCGTGAGGGCGCGCAGCGCGCGGGCGAGGCGCACGGGGTCCTCGGCCGCCACGAGCGCGATCGGCTCGTACGCGTGGCGGACCTCGTCCGACGCGAGGACGGGCTGGTCCTCCTCGATGAGCGCCACGACGTTCACGGGGACGTCTTCGGCGGTCACGACCGTCACGCCGGTCCAGTCGAAGGAGGGATCCCGCCGGATGCCGCGCAGACGGCCGCGCGCCACGGGGCTGCGGAGCGTCGCACCGAGGAGGACGCCCGGCCTTGTGAGATCGTCGACGTAGCGGGCCGTGCCGGTGACCTTGGCCGGTCCGTCCGCGCGCGGAACGCTGCGGCCGACGAGTGCCATCCGGTCAATCCCTCGTGACGTCCCGGAGCGCGGCTTCGACCTCGGTGAAACGGAACGTGAAGCCGAGCGCTTCGGCTTTCTTCGGGACGACGCGTTGGCCGTCGAGAACGACCGTGGCCATTTCTCCGAGCAGGAGCCGTACGGCGGCCGCGGGCACGGGGAGCAGGCTCGGCCGGTGGAGGGCGCGGCCCAGCGCCCTCGCGAACTCCTTCATCGTGACCGGATTCGGAGCGGTCCCATTGATCGGGCCGTGGACGTTTCCGTTCTCGATCGCAAAGACGAAGAGCGCGACAAGGTCGTCGCGGTGAATCCACGAGATCCACTGTTTTCCGCTTCCGATGGGTCCGCCGGCGAATGCCTTGAACGGCGGGAGCATCTTCGCGAGGGCGCCTCCGTCCGCGCCGAGCGCGAGACCCGTCCGGATCCTCGCCACGCGCACGCCCAGCGCCTCCGCCTTCTTCGCGGCCTCTTCCCACGCAGCGCACGTCGTCGCGAGGAAGTCGGTTCCCTGCGGGCTGTCCTCGTCGAGGGTCTCGTCGCCGTGGGGGCCGTAGTACCCGACGGCCGCCGCATTCACGAGGACCGAAGGCTTCACGGCGGCCTTTGCGATCGCGGCGCAGATCCGGGCGGCCGCGTCGACGCGGCTCCCGAGGATCCGCTGTTTGGCGGCCTGGGTCCAGCGCTGGGCGATGTTCTCGCCCGCGAGGTTCACGATCGCGCCGGCGCCGTCGACCCAGGATTCCCACGCGGCGCCGGGCGCCCACGAGACGACGCCGATCCTCGGGTGGAGCTGGTCGCGGGAGCGGGAGGCGTCGCGGGTGAAGAGCACGACCTCGTGCCCTTTCGCGAGGAGGCTCTCGCAGAGCCTCGAACCGATGAATCCGGTTCCGCCGGTGACGATGACGCGCATTCCCGTCTCCTTGCGCTCCCATCGTACCCAAAACGCGCCGCCGTATAGTCCGAGCGTCATGGACACGCGTTTTGCGACCGGCGCCGCCCTTCTTCTCGCCCTGGTTGCGGGGACGGCGGGGGCCGACGCCGTGCGCCAAGGAATGCCGGACGTGGATGCCGGGGAGCTCGTGAAGCGCGTCGTGAAAAGCCAGCGCCGCGTCGAGGCCGCGTTCGCCGGCTCGACGTTCGACCAGCGGGAAGTGAAGATCACGTGGGGCGAAGGCGGCCGGGCGAAGGAGGTCGCGTCGCGGCTCTTCTACGTCCTGTCGGGCGACGGCGACGCGGAGGGGTCGCGGGAGCTCTTCGAGGTGGACGGCCGTCCGGCGACCGAGGACGAGAAGCGCAAGGCCGCTGAAGAGGACGAGAGTGGCAGGAAGAAGCGGCTCGAACAGAAGGCTGCCGGCGAGGCCCGCCGCGTCGAGAAAGTCTCCGGCGACGAGGACGATCCACTCGTGGGCCGCCGGCGGCTCTCGGAGCTCATCGGCCGTTTCGTGATCCGCGTCGTGGGC
The DNA here is from genome assembly GCA_036385755.1 of Thermoanaerobaculia bacterium. Lineage (GTDB taxonomy): Bacteria > Acidobacteriota > Thermoanaerobaculia > UBA5066 > UBA5066 > Fen-183. Next base: position 9,933 of record DASVJU010000074.1, on the reverse strand, counting down.
GAGGAGACCGTCGAGGGACGTCCCGCGTACGTGCTCGATTTCTGGCCCGACCCCGCGGCGCCGCCCGCGAAGAGCCTCGGGGATCGCGCGCTCAACGCGCTGGCCGGCCGCGCCCTCATCGACGCGGTCGACTTTCAGGTCCGCTCGGTCGTCGCGCACCTCACGAAGCCCTTGAAGGTGGCGGGAGGGATCGCCGCCAACGTGAGGGAGGCCGAGATCGTGTATACCGGTCAGCCGCTCGGGGGGAACCTGTGGTTTCCCTGTGCCGTCGAGATCCGGCTGACCGGGAAGAAGGCTGTTTTCTTCCGCCTCGATACATCCTTCCGTTTCGAGTTTGCAAATCTGAGACGGTTCCGCGTGGACACGGAAAGCGACATCCGTCCCGCCGGCAACCAGAGGAGCGCTCCATGACGCCGAGTCGTCGCCGTACCGTCCTTCTGGCCGCCATTGCTCTTTTCGGCGTCACCTTCGCGTGGGCCTACTGGCGCTCGCTGGTTCCCGCGACGCATGCGGATCACGACCACGGGATGCTGAGCCTCGACGGGGGAGGGCACCTCAACGTGAGGACGCGCGACGGGAAGACGCGCAACCTCGTCGGGCGCCCTGGGAAGACGCTCGTCATTCACTTCTTCTCGACGTCGGCCGAGGGGGCCGCTTCGGAGTTGGGCGGGATTTTCCGGACGCAGGACGAGATGAAGGCGGATCCGGGGCTGGAGTTCGTCCTCATCGCCCACGACCGCGATTTCGCGACTCTCGATGCGTGGCTGAAAGAAAAGGGGCTTACGCCGCCGCTGCCGGCGACGCTGGTGCTCGACCCCGACGGGGACGTCACGAGCAAGATCAACTCGAAGCGTCCCCTCGAGACGATGTTCTTCAGCGCCGACGGCAAGCTCTCCTCGCAGGCTCGCGGCAGGCTCGAGTGGCCGGAAGGCGCCCTCGGTCACCTCGCGAAAGCGCGAAGCGGCGAGGCGATCGAGTAGCGGCTACTTCTTCGCGGGCGGCGGGTCGCTGGCCGCGTGATCGGAGACGTACTTCCAGACGCCGTCCTTCTCGGAGGCAACTTCGCAGAACGTGCCGACGTCCGTCATCGGAGCGCCGCCCGCCTTCGGGGTGACGACCATCGAGTAATGACCCCAACCGGTCGAAAGCTTCCCGGACGTGCGGTAGTGCGTGTCTGTCAGCGTCACGTCCGATACCTTGTTCGCCGCGAGGAATCCCGTGAGGCTCTCGAGAATCGCCTTGTGCCCCTTGACGGCGGAGGAACCGGGCATTACGAGGACTGCGTCGTCGGCGTAGCAGTCGGCCACGGCCGCGGCGTCGCCCGCGAGCATCGCCTTGACGAAGGCAGCGTCGACGGCCTTCGACCCGGTGGGCGCCACGGGGTCGGCCGCCATGGCGACGCCGGCTGCGAGCGACACGAACAAAACGACACACACAGCAAACACTTTCTTCATGGAATCTCCTCCCTTTCCGGGGTTGATACGGAGAGTCTATCTCAGCCGGATCACCGGCGGGATTCGCCGAGCGTGATCAGGACGACCGCCCCGACGATCACGGCCGCCGCGACGAGCATCCGTGCGGAGACCGGCTCGCTCGCGAGGAGCCACCCGAGGAACACGGCGACGACGGGGTTCACGAACGCGTACGTCGAGACGAGCGCGGGGGAGACGACGCGGAGCAGCCAGACGTAGGCCGTGAACGCGACGAGAGACCCGAAGACGACGAGGTAGGCGACGGCGGCCACGGACTTCGCCGACACGAGAGCCGGCGAGAAGCGGGACCACTCGCCCAAGACGCCGGAGAAGCCGCCGAGGAGGAGACCCCCGGCGAGCATCTGGAGCGCGGTCGCCTGCAGGGGCGAGGACGGCGGAGCGAGATGCCGCGAGAGGAGCGAGCCGAGTGCCCAGGCGAGCGCCGCGAAGAGGACGGCCGCGGCGCCTCCAAGGTCGGCTCGCTCGCCCCCGAGGTTCGCCGGCCCGACGAGGAGGACGACGCCGGTGACGCCGAGGGCGACGCCCACGAGTGCGCGGCCCGAGGGACGGCGCTGCTCCTGGGGGAGCGTCGCCTGCAGGAGGACGATGAAGAGCGGCTCGACGGCGACGAGGAGGGCCGCAAGCCCGGACGTGAGGCGCTGTTCGGCCCAGACGACGCCGCCGTTGCCGCAGAGAAGCATGAGGCCGCCCGTGAGGAATGCCGGGCCGAGGTCGCCGGGAGCGATGCGCGGCGCGCCGCGCCACTTCACCCACGCCAGGAGGAGACTTCCCGCCACGAGATACCGGGCCGAGGCCATCGTGAACGGGGGGATCGTCTCGAGCCCCCAGCGGATCGCGAGGTACGTCGAGCCCCAGACGACGTACACGACGAGAAGCGCGAGCCAGATGCGCGAGGAGCGGGCCGGGGCGTCGTTCAAGGAGCGACCATCGCCTCCCACACCGCCCGCGACATCTTCCGCGCCGCGGCGTAGACCTTCTCGCGGCCCTTTTCGTTCGCGCCGAAGTCGTTTGCGAGGAGGACGAGGACGTACTCCCGCCCGTCGGGCAGGCGGACGATCGCGGCGTCGTGTTGCACCGAGGAGATCGAGCCCGTCTTGTGCGCGACGACGGCGCCCGACTGCGGGTGGAGGCCCGCGGGGATCTCTTCGTTGAACGTCTGTCCGACGAGGATCTCCCAGGCCCTGGCTTTCGCGGCCGCGGAGAGCTTCGGCGTCCTCACGACGGCCTCCATGACGGCGCCCATCCCGGCGGCGTCGGTCTCGTTGTTCAGACCCTTCTCGTAGGCCTTCCCGTCCTCGACGCAGCGCCGGACGTGGACCGTCGGGGCGCCGAGCGCGTCCGTGAACTTCTGGACGTTCTCCGGGCCGAGGAGGGTCAGGAGGATGTTCGTCGCGAGGTTCGACGAGCGGACGATCATCTCTTTCGCGAGGAACTCGATCGTGGCCGTCTTCCCGGCATGCGCGACGGTCGGACCGTCGTTCTCCTCGAGGCCGATCGAGAACGGCGAGCCGTCGGCGAGGCTCCTGAACTCGTTCTTCACGGGCAGCTCGTCCGTGAGCTTCAAAGACCCCTCGTCCACGCGCCGCAGGAGCTCGAGGAGGACGGGAGTCTTCATCGTGGACGCGGCGTGCATGACCAGAGAAGGATTCTTTGAAAGGGAAAGGCCGCTGGCGAGATCCTTGAACCAGATGCCGAAGCGCGCCCCGCTGGCGCGGGAGATTTCTTCGAGTGTGGATTCAAGCCGGCGCACCTTCGCGGCGTCGAGGCCCGGCCCGGCGCCCTCTTTACCATTCGAAGAAATCTTCTCTTCCTCTTTCCTCAATCTCCTCGCATAGCGGAATACCGGCTTGAGGTAAGGGTTGTCGTACGGCGTCATCTGGACGCCGGGGACGTTATGGCGCGTGGACTGCAGGACCGTCCCGTCGCCGATCCACATCGCCTCGTGGTCGATCTTGTCCTCCGTGCCGAAGAAGAGGAGGTCGCCCGGCTGGAGCTTGTCGAAGGCGACGGGCACGAGCTGCGGGTCCTGAAACGCCTGCTCGTAGCTGTTGCGGCGAAGCGTCACGCCGTGCTCCGAGAAGATCCTCGTCATCAGCCCCGAGCAGTCGAACCCGAGCGGCGTCGTCCCGCCCCACGTGTAGGGCGCGCCGAGGAAACGCCTGCCGAAGGCGATCCAGTGGGACGAGGATTTGAGAGGGAGAGAGAGATTTTCTGAGAAGGGTAAGAGGGAGACGTCCGGGCGCGCGACGAAACCGATGCGCCCGTCCGGCAGGCGCACCCGAACCCAGGAGTAGGCGTCGCTCGACACGCGCGTACCCGACCCCCTGCCCTCTTCACCTTCTAAGAGATCTTCCGAAACCACCGTTGCCCCGACCGGAACCGTGAGGAGCGGCTTCTGCTTCGTGAAGGACGGGCTCGTGTAGACGTGCGCGAAGTTCGACGTCACGCGGGCGACTTTCGCGCCCGTTGGGGCCGCGACTTCGCCGCGGTGCAGCGCCCGTTCCGGAATCCAGGCGACCTCGCCTGCGGCCGTCCGCACCTTCGCGAATCCGGCGGCGTCTTCGAGGACTTCGACGCGGTCGCCGAGGATGACCTGGTCGTCTACGCTCGAGGTCTCGTCGGGCCTCGCGAAGAGGTCCTGGACAGCCGTGACGACGACGGCCGTCGTTTCCAGTCGCGCCGCTACCGCGGGAGACGCCGCGAAGAGGAGATTTTCTTTGAAAGGAGGAAGGGCAAGGGCCAGGACGGCGCACGCGGCGACCTTCGCTGCGTTCCGAGCCGTCCGATTTGCGTCGAGCATCCCGGGATTCCACCATAATCCGGCCATGACGCAGTCCTCTTCTCCCTCGTTCTCCCGCCGCGGGCTCATTCTCTCCTCCGCTGCCGCCGCCGCGGCTTCCGCGCTGCCCGAAGCGCTCCTCGCACAAGCTCCCTCGGGCCCGTCTCCCTCCTCGCCCTCTCTCGCCTACCGCGCGCTCCCCCTGAAGCTCGCGCACACGTGGACGATCGCGCGCGGGTCTTCGAACACGAAGACGAACGGTCTCCTGATGCTCTCGGCCGAAGGCGTGACCGGTTACGGCGAGGCCGCCGCCAACAAACGGTGGAACCAGAGCTTCGAGACGTCGGAGGCGGCGTTCGCAAAGGTAAAGGCGGCCGTCCTCGGGCTTTCGCCCTGGGAGCACCTGACGTGGCTCGAGCGCGCGGAAAAGGAGGCCGGGCCCGACAGCGAGGTCGTGGCGGCCCTCGATCTCGCGCTGTGGGACTGGAAAGGCAAGAGGCTGAACCGCCCGGTGCACGAACTTCTCGGGATCCCGAAGGGCCGCATGCCGATCACGACGTTCTCGATCGGCATCGACACCGCGGAGGTCATGAAGCAGAAAGTCCGGGAAGCCGCGGCGTTTCCGAGGTTGAAGATCAAGATCGGTCTCCCGAACGACGAGGAGAACATCGCGGCAATCCGATCCGTCACCGACAAGCCGATCACCGTGGACGCGAACGAGGGCTGGACGAGCGTGGACGAGGCGAAGAAGAAGATCGTGTGGCTGAACGGCGTCAAGCCCCTCTTCCTCGAGCAGCCCATGCCGGCGGCGATGGACGGCGAGATGGCGAAGCTCAAGGGCCTCGCGACGTTTCCGGTCCTGGGCGACGAGGGAGTGCTGCACGCGTCCGACGTCGCCGCGAAAGCCGGCCTCTTCGACGGCGTCGTCCTGAAGCTCGCGAAGTCGGGCGGCATCACCCGTGTCTACGAGATGGCGGCCGTCGCCCGCGCCCTCGGTCTCAAGCTGATGCTCGGCTGCATGATCGAGTCGTCGCTCGGCATCGCGGCCGGTGTCGCCGTGGGTCCGCTTTTCGACTGGCTCGACATCGACGGCAACCTCCTCCTCGCGTCGGATCCGTTCACGGGACTTTCGATCGCGAGCGGCCGATGGACGCTGCCCGACGGACCGGGTCTGGGCGTCGTTCCCGTCGGTGCGTAGCGCGGTCCCTCGCGCCGACCGCAGACCGAAGTCAGGTCCGTGGTACGAGGACGAACGTCGGACGCTCGCCCGAACGCGTGAGCCCGCGCGCGTGCAGGAGACGATGGTCCGCGCGCGCGATCGTCCTCTCGAGAGTCTCGCCGTTCTCTCGCGCCGCCCAGCCGAGGGTGAACGGCACGAGAAGCTCGCGGTCGGCTATCTCGTTGAGACGCTCGCTCGTGTTCTCGGTGGCCCGCGCGTCGGCTCCGTCGAGAAGCAGCAGGAACTCGTCGCCCCCCATCCGCACCGTGGATTCCTCGGCGCGCGTCGCGCGCATGAGGAAGCGCGCGACACGGTTGAGCACGGCGTCGCCCGCCGCGTGCCCGAACTCGTCGTTGTAGTGTTTGAAGTGGTCGATGTCGACCATGACGCAGCCCCACGAGCCGCCCGCGTCCTGGTGTCGCGCGGCGAACTCGGCGAGGTAGCGGCGGTTCCAGCAGCCCGTGAGCGGGTCGCGCAGGGTCTGGTCCAGGAGACGGTCCTCGAGGCGCTTGCGGTCCGTGATGTCGATGAGGATGCCCTGGAAATAGACCTCCGTCGTCTCGGGATCGACGCAGCGGTACGCGGTGTCGATGACCGTCCGGATCTCTCCGTCCCTGCGCCGGATCTGGAATTCGAAGTCGCGGACGGCCCCGTCGCGCTCGAGAACGAGCAGTTCGGCCTCGCGCCGCGACGGGTCGACGAGGAAGTCGGCGCTTTCATGCTGCCGCGCTTCTTCGAGGGACGCGACGCCCAGCATCGCGAGAAACGCCGGGTTGCCGTCGACGATCCTGCCTCTCGCGTCGGTGACGTAGATGCCCTCACGCAGGTCGCGTACGAATCGGCGTAACGCCTCGGCGTCGTCGAGACGGGAGAACCGGCTTGGCATGGTGAGCGGGAATCCTATAACGAACGGACGGCCGCCTCGTCAAGGCGCGGTCGAAACCGACCGGCCATTCAGTTTTTCTGCCAGAGCGAGACCGCGTCTCAGGACCTCGTTCCACGGGAAAAGGGCGCCGGGGTCGTTCTTGCGATCCGGCGCGATGTGCTGATGTCCGGCGATCCACGGCGACTCGAGCTCGAACATCGCCGTGAGAACGCCCACGAGCCTCACGACCGTCTCCACCTGCGCGGACGTGAACGGATACCGGTTCCCGTCGCCCGTGATCTCCACGCCGACGGACGTGCGGTTCAGGGCCATGCGTCCGTGCAGGAGGGACGCGCCCGCGTGCCACGCCCGGTGCTCGAGCGAAACGAACTGCACGAGGCGTCCGCCCTTCTCGACGAGAAAGTGCGACGAGACTCTGCTCTCGGGTTTCTGGAAGAGCGCGATGCACTCTTCGTCCGTGTCCTGTGACGTGTGGTGGAGAACGAGGGCCGAGAGCGGCTCGATCTTCCACGGCATGTATCCGTCCCACCAGGAGTTCGGCATCGGGATGAGGCAGGCGTCCGTCTCGCTCCCACCGGCGGCGCGCCAGAGGTCCCAGAACCGGCGGTCCGTGTCGCGGAAGACGCGGTCGAGATGCAGCGCGGCGGGATTCGCGCGGGCCTCGGCGAGCGTGGTCTCCGCGCGGGGCACAGGCGGCAAGAGGACGGGCGGAACGGGAGGCTCGACGACGGGCGGAAGGTCCGGCAGCGAGGCGGACCAGTTGCTCACGATCTCCGCGGCGATGTCGCCCATCGCGCGGATTGAGACGGCAGGCGCGCCCTTCTCGTCCGGGATGCGGTCGGCAAAAGCGACGAGAACGAACCGGCCCTTTTTCGTCGTGAGGATGCCCGAGTCGTTCCGCACCCCGCCGTACGAGCCGGTCTTTCCTGCCCAGGACGCTTTGCCCTCGTCGAGCAGCAGCCGCGGCAGGCGGTCGTGCGTGTGCTGCGCCGCGAGGAGCGTCTCGAGAAGGCGATCGCCCGCCGGGCCGAGAAGCGTGCGCGTCGCGACGCGACGGTAGAACTCCGCCGTGTCGCGCGGCGTCATGCTCCCGAGGGGCGGCCACTTCGGAGGCTCCTTTCCCCGGCTCGGGATCCGGCCCACGAGCCGGATTCCCGGCAGGCCGAGAGCCGCCATGCGGGCGTTCACGGCGTCGGCGCCGAAGAGGTCGATGAAGCGATCGGCCGCCGTGTTGTCGGAGATCGCGACCATGAGATGCAGGAGGTCGCGATTCGTGGGCGTGAGACCCGGATCGAATTCGTCGAGCATTCCCGAGCCGGCGGCCACGTTCTTCACGGTCAGCTTCCAGCGGTCCGTCAGGTCGAAGCGGCCCTCGCGCTCGAGGGCGGCGGCCTCGACGAGGAGCGCGATCTTGATGACGCTCGCGGCCTCGAACTCGTCCGCGGCATTCAGCTCCAGGCGTCTGCCGCTCTCGACGTGGAGCGCGACGATTCCCATGCGCGCCCCGCTGCCCGCCGCGAGCTTCGCCACGCGGCGGGCAAGGGGCGCATCCGCGGGCGTCACGTGCAGCGACGCGGGGATGGTCGTGCAGGAAGAGAGAGAGAAGAGAATGCTGCTTAGGAAGAGAAGAGAAAGAGAAGGAGAGAAAGGAGGGGAGAGAGATTTTCTTAGAAGGGGAAGAGGGGAGGGGGCCGGCCGCATCTCAGCGTTCTAACATGTGCCCATCACAAGCGAAAAAGATCTCCCTCCTCCCCGCCTCGTTGCCCTCGACGTTTTTCGCGGCCTGACGGTCGTGGGGATGGTCTTCGTCAACAACCCGGGCGACTGGGGGCATCTCTATTGGCCATTCGACCACGCGGACTGGCACGGCTGGACGCCGACGGACCTCATCTTCCCGTGGTTCCTGTTCATCGTCGGCGTCGCGGGGGTCTTCTCGCTCGAGAAGCGCATGGCGCAGGGCGCAAACCGCTTCGACCTCGCGCGTCACGCCTACCGGCGCGGCATGACGATCGTCTTGGTGGGCTGGTTGATGGCGTTCTACCCGTTCGTGCCGTTTCTCGAGCGTCTCTCACGTCTCAGGATCCCGGGTGTGCTGCCGCGCATCGGCGTGGCCTTCGCTCTGGGCACGTGCATCGTCCTCGTCGTGTGGGGGCGAAAAGTCGCCGGCGTCTCGATCGCGGTGGCCGTCCTCCTCGCCGTCCACACATGGATCCTCCTCGGGACGGGCTACGACCTCACGCCCGCGGGAAACGTGCAGCGCGCCGTGGATCTCGCCGTGCTCAAGGGCCACCTCTGGAAGAACGCGCAAGGCTGGGACCCGGAGGGAATCGTCTCGACGCTGACCTCGATCGCGACGATGCTCACGGGCACGCTGACGGGTTTCCTCCTGCAGGGCCCGGCAACCGTGAAGGAAAAGGTCGCGAAGCTCCTCGCCTGGGGGACCGTCGCAACCGGGTGCGGCCTTCTCTGGGGCCGGTTTCTCCCGATCAACAAGAATCTCTGGACGGCGTCCTACGTCGTCTTCACGTCCGGCGCGGCCCTTCTCGCGATCGGCCTCTGCGTCCTCGCGATCGACGTTTGCGGCTGGAAGAGGCCCATTGCCCCCTTCGTGTCTTTTTTCTCCACTTTCGGAACGAACCCGCTCCTCGTCTTCGTGCTCTCGGGTCTCCTCGCGAAGACGTTCGGCCTCGTGAAGCTCGCGGACGCGGCCGGCCTTACGATCACGCTTCACACCTGGCTCTATCGCGGCGGGTTCTCGTGGATCGCCGATCCCACGCTGCGCTCGCACGCGTTCGCGCTCGCGACGATCCTCTTCTGGTGGGTGGTCCTGCGCGCCTTCGAGAAGAAGGGCTGGTTCTGGAAGATCTGAGTCAGCCCGCGTCGAGGATGCGGCGGGGGACATCCGCGGCCATGCACCGCACCGAATCCGCGGAAACGCCGATCGACGCGAGCCGGGTCACGCATGTGTCGAGGAGCGCCGTGGAACCCGCGAGAGCGCCCGCCGCGTTGCGCGCGGCGCCGTCCTTCACGGTGAGCGTCTCGCCCCAGATCGCATAGTCGCCGTCGGCGAGGCCGGCGGCGGGCATCGCGTCGCTGATGAGGGCCACGCGGCTCTCTCCTTTCGCTTTCAGGACGAGGTGCAGCATCTCCGGCGCGAGGTGGTGGAGGTCGGCAATGACGTCCACGGTGACGCCGTCCGCCTGCAGTCCCCAGCCGATCGGACCGACGTCGCGGTGGTGGAGCGGCTTCATTGCGTTCCCGAAATGCGTCATGTGCCGCGCGCCGGCCGCGAGCGCGGCATCGAGCGTGGAGGCGTCCGCCTCCGTGTGGCCGATCGAGACGACGAACCCGCGCCGCGCGAACTCCTTCACGACCGTGATCCCTCCGGGGATCTCCGGCGCGAGCGTCGTCATCCCGCGCCCCGGAGCGCTCGACGCGATCTCGAAGAACGCGCCGAGGGCGAGGGCGTCGGTTCCGTCGAGGAAGTCCTTGCGGTGGAGCGCACCACAGCGCGCGCGGGAGACGAACGGCCCCTCGAAGTGAATGCCGAGCGGCA
>DASVJU010000073.1:0-2239 GCA_036385755.1 Thermoanaerobaculia bacterium | reverse complement strand
CCGCACCGCGGCGCGGCTCGCGCGCTGGGGCGGCGACGCCGCGGGCGATACCGCGCGCGGTCCGGACCAGCTCTATCGCCTGACGTCGCCGATCGCCGGAGTCGTCGTCGAGCGCAATGCGAACGCGGGACAGGAAGCGCGGCCCGACGCGCCGGTTCCGCTCTTCGTCGTGAGCGAACCGCGAACTCTGTGGGTCCTTCTCGACGTGACCGAGCGCGACCTCGCCTCCGTGAAGGCGGGCGACCGCCTGAAGCTCCGGACCGATGCCTACCCCGGCCGGACGTTCGCCGGACGCCTCGACCTCGTGGGCGACGCGCTCGATCCCGCGACGCGAACCGTGAAGGCACGGGGCGGCGTGGACAACTCCGCGGCGCTCCTGAAAGCGGAGATGTACGTGACCGTGGAGGTCGAAGGCCGTGCCGGCGCCGCCGCGGCCGTCGTGCCGGCTCGGGCAGTTCTCACGGAGGACGGAAAGCGCTTCTGCTTCGTCGCGGACGGGGCCGCCCGCTTCCGGCGCGTCGTCGTGGAGGTCGGCGTCGAGCGCGACGGCAAAGTGCCCATCCTCTCGGGTCTGCCGGAAGGCGCAGGCGTCGTCACGGACGGGAGCCTCCTTCTCGCGTCGCTCTTCGCCTCTGGAAAAAGCTCGTGATCCGCGCCGTCGTCTCGTACGCGCTTCACAGGCGCGTCATCGTCCTGGCGCTTCTCGCGATCTTCGCGGCCTTCGGCGTCCTCGCGTTCCTGCGTCTTCCGGTCGAGGCGTATCCCGACGTCACGAACGTACAGGTGCAGATCATCACGCTCTTTCCCGGCCACGCGGCGGAGGAAGTCGAACGCCTCGTCACGATTCCGGTCGAGAACGAGATGAACGGGATCCCGAAACGAGCGTCCCTCCGCTCGATCTCGATCTTCGGCCTCTCGACGGTCACGATCGTCTTCGAGGACGACGCCGACCGCGCCTACGTCAGGAGCCAGGCCTTCGAGCGGCTGCAATCCGTGACGCTCCCTCAGGGAGCGCAGGCGAACCTCTCTCCCGACTCGACGCCCGTGGGCGAGATCTATCGCTATACCGTCACGGGTCCGCCGGACTTCTCGCCGCTCGAGCTGAAATCCCTCGAGGACTGGGTCGTGGAGCGGAAACTGCGCACCGTGCCGGGCGTCGTCGACGTCGTGGGCTTCGGCGGGCCGACGAAGCAGTACCAGGTGAACGTCGACCCGCTGAAGCTCAAGTCCTACGCGCTCACGCTGGCGCAGGTGTTCGACGCCCTCTCGAAGGGCAACCGCAACGCCGGCGGTGCCTACATCGAACACGGGGCCGAGATGTACGTCGTGCGCGGCCTCGGGCTGGTCCAGAGCCTCGACGACATCGCCGAGATCGCCGTGGTCACACGCAGCGGCACGCCGATTCGCATCAAGGACGTCGCCACCGTCAGCGTGGGCCCGCGCATCCGGCTCGGGCGTGTCGGGAAGACCGTGGGGACCGAAGACGCGGACGATGTCGTCCAGGGCATCGTGCTTCTGCGCAAGGGCGAGAACGCACTCGAGGTTCTCGAACGGGTGCGCGCGAAGGTGGACGAGATCGGCCGCACGGCGCTGCCTCCGGGCGTCAGGATCGTGCCTCACTACGACCGCACGGCCCTCATCGACCGCACGCTTCACACCGTGCGCAAGAACATGGCCGAGGGCATCGGTTTCGTTCTCGTCGTTCTCGTGGCGTTTCTCGGGCTCAAAAACGCCCGATCCGCGCTCGTCGTTGCGGCGGTCGTCCCGCTCTCTCTTCTCGGGGCGTTCATGCTTCTCGACCTGCGCGGCGTCCCCGCGAATCTGATCTCGATGGGCGCGATCGACTTCGGCATCATCGTGGACTCGGCCGTCGTGGTCGTGGAGAACCTGCTCCGGATCCTCGAGGAGCGGGGCGGCAAGCTCCGATCGCTCTCCTCCACGATCGTGCAGGCCACGAGCGAGGTCGGAAAGCCCATCCTTTTTTCGAAGGCCATCCTCATCACGGCGTTCCTGCCGCTCTTCACGCTGCAGCGCGTGGAAGGGAAGATCTTCAGGCCGATGGCGCTGACGCTCACCTTCGCGCTCCTGTGGGGCACGCTCCTCGCGCTCACGGTCGTGCCCGTCCTCGCGAGCTACGCCGTCAAACGGCACAGGGCCGCCCCCACGTCGCCCGCGACGCACGACGCCGAGACCCCCGGCGGTTCCGAGTCCGTCGTCGTGCGGACGCTCACGCGACTCT
>DASVJU010000072.1:0-4150 GCA_036385755.1 Thermoanaerobaculia bacterium | reverse complement strand
CTTCCTCGTGCGCGCGCTGCCGGGCCTCCTCGCGGACGCGCGCGCCGCGCTGGCCGGGTTCGCGGGAGCGGACGCGGACGATCTCGCTTTCGTTCCGAACGCGACCGCCGGCGTGAACGCGGTGGTGCGCTCGCTCGCGTTCTCTCCCGGCGACGAAATCCTGACGACGGACCACGCGTATGCCGCGTGCAAGAAGGCGCTCGACTACGTGGCTTCCAGGACAGGCGCGCGTGTCGTCGTGGCGTCCGTGCCTTTCCCGCTGAGCGGCGACGAGGAGGTCGTCTCCGCCGTTCTCTCGGCCGTCACGCCTCGCACCCGTCTCACGGTGCTCGACCACGTCACGAGCCCGACGGCGCTCGTCTTCCCGATCGAGCGGCTCGTGGCCGGGCTGTCGGCGCGAGGTGTCGACACGCTCGTGGACGGCGCCCACGCGCTCGGGATGCTGCCGCTCGACCTCTCGCGCATCGGCGCCGCGTACTACACCGCGAACGCCCACAAGTGGCTCTGCGCACCGAAGGGCGCGGCGTTCCTGCACGTGAGGAAGGACAGACAGACGGGCCTGCACCCCGTCGCGATCAGCCACGGCTACGCCGGAGGCGAGCCGCGCTTCCGCGACGAGTTCGACTGGACCGGAACGGTGGACCCGACGCCGGCGCTCTGCATCCCCGACTGCATCCGGACCCTCGGCGGCCTCCTCCCCGGCGGCTGGCCGGAGCTCATGGCGGCGAACAACGGACTGGCCCTGAAGGCGCGGGAGATCCTTTGCAAGGCGCTCCGCGTCGCCGCCCCGGCGCCGGAATCGATGATCGGGTCGATGGCGGCGGTGATCCTGCCGCCGGCTCCGCCCGCGAGCCCCGCGGCGCGCCTCGACCGCGAGCACCTCGCGGACTGGATGCGCCTGCGCGGCGTGGAACCGTGGTTCTACGGCTGGCCGGAAGGCGGCGGGAAGCTCGTGCGCATCTCGGCGCAGCTCTACAACACCGCGGAGCAGTTCGTCAGGCTCGCGAGCCTCCTCGCCGAGGCGCTGCGTGAAGGCTGAAGCCGGAAAGACCGCCGGAAAGATCGAGGCCAAGCTCGGGACGTTCGACACGGCGATGGTCGTCGTGAGCCTCGTCGTCGGGATCGGAATCTTCCGGACGCCCGCGATCGTCGCGCGTGAGGCGGGGACGCCGGGCCTTTTCCTTCTCGCCTGGGGGCTCGGTGGGCTCGTGAGCCTCGTCGGCGCGCTCACGTTCGCGGAGATCGGTTCTGTTCACCCGCGCGCGGGCGGCTACTACCGCGTCGTCGCGGACTGCTATCACCCGGCTCTGGCGTTCATGCTCAACTGGGCGCAAACGCTCATGCAGGGCGCGGGCGCGGCGGGCGTCGCGTTCATCGGGGCCGAATACCTCGTCGGGTTGCTGCTGCCGCCGGAGAGACGCGGCGGGAGCAGCGTCCTCCTCGTCGCGCTCGTCCTGATGCTCGTTCTGCTGCTCCTGAACGCCCTCGGCATCCGCATCGGAGCCCGGACGCAGAACGTCCTCTCGATGCTGAAGATCCTGATGATCGTGGGCCTGGCTGCCTTTGCCCTCGCTCTCGCTCCAAAGGCCAGCGGACAGCCTGTCGTTCCGTCCGTCGCTCCCGCCGGCCTCGCGGCCGCGCTGATCCCGGTCTTCTACGCGTACGGCGGTTACCACATGACGATGAACCTCGGGGCGGACGTGCGAGACGCGCGGAGGCGCTTTCCACTCGCCGTGACGGCCGGAATGCTGATCGTGGTCGGCCTCTACCTCGCCATCAACTTCGCATACGTGAGAACGCTCGGGGCGCAGGGTGTCGCCGCGTCGAAGCTCGTCGCGGCCGCTCTCGCGCGGGCGAGCCTCGGCGCGGGCGGGGAGGCCCTCGTGTCGGCGCTGATCTTCCTCTCGGCGGCCGGGTTCGTGAACGCGACCGTCCTGCAGATGCCGCGGAGCTACTTCGCGATGGCCGAGGACGGGATCCTGCCGGCGGTCTTCCGGCGCGTCGAGCCGCGGACGCAGGTGTCGATGGCCGGGCTTCTCCTCTTCGGGGCGACGATGCTCGTGCCCGCGTTCCTCCTCGGCTCTTTCGAGAAGCTCCTGAACTACGTGATCTTCACGGACATGCTCACTCTCGTCGTCGTTTCTTCGACGCTCTTCGTCCTGAGGAGACGCGGCGAAGGCAACGGAGGTCGAAGCGGCGCGTTCCGGATCCCGGGTTATCCCGTTCTCCCCACTCTCTACGTCGTCGCCCTGGCCGCCGTCGCGGCGCACGTGGCCTTCACCGAACCGCGACTCGCGCTCGCGGGGACGGCGATTCTCCTCACGGGCTGGCCGCTGTTCCTGGTCGGGCGAAGGTGGAGCCGCGCCTCAGCCTCGGGATAGGTGCCTCATGATCCGCTCGTGAACGCAGACCCTTTGGAAGAGACCGCCAAGCGTCTCTTGCCGTGGATCGTGGCCGTGGCTTTCCTGATGGAGTCCCTCGACACGACGATCCTGAACACGGCCGTTCCGACGATCGCCGAGGCGCTGAACGTGGTGCCGTTGAGCATGAAGGCGGTGCTCTCGAGCTACACGCTGAGCCTCGCCGTGTTCATCCCGGTGAGCGGGTGGATGGCCGACCGCTTCGGGACGCGCCACGTCTTCGCGTCGGCGATCGGTCTCTTCACGCTGGGGTCGCTGCTCTGCGGCATCTCCACGAACATCCACGTGCTGGTCGCCTGCCGCATCCTGCAGGGAATGGGCGGCGCGCTGATGGTGCCGGTCGGTCGCCTCGCGATCGTGCGCACGTTCGAGAGATCCGAGCTGGTGCGCGCGATGAGCTTCGTGGCGATCCCGGCGCTGATCGGCCCGATGCTCGGGCCGGTGGCGGGCGGATTCATCGTGGGCTACTTCCATTGGCGCGTGATCTTCTTCGTCAACCTGCCGATCGGCCTCCTTGGCCTCTTCCTCGTGTATCGGCACATGCCGAACTACCAGGCCGAACGCGTGGACAAACTGGACGTGGCGGGCGGGATCCTCTTCGGCTCGGGAATCGGGCTCCTGTCGTATGTGCTGGAGGTTTTCGGCGAGCACACGCTGAGCACGGGCTGGGTCCTCGGCCTCCTCGTGCTGTCGCTGGCGCTTCTCGCGGGCTACTTCCGCCACGCGCTCGCGAGCGCGCACCCGCTGCTCCGGCTCGGCCTGTTCCGCATCCGCACGTTCCGGTCGGCCGTGGGCGGCAATTTCATCACGCGGCTCGGCGCGGGAGGCGTCCCCTTCCTGCTGCCGCTCCTCTATCAGGTGGGCATGGGGTTCTCGCCGGTCCACTCCGGCCTCCTGCTGATGCCCCAGGCGATTGCGGCGATGGGGTTGAAGATGACGATTCCGCGCCTCCTGGGGCGATTCGGTTACCGGCGCGTGCTGCTCGCGAACACGATGCTGATGGGGGCCATGATCGCGCTCTTCGCGACGATCGGCCCCGGCACGCCCGTGGTCGTCATCGTGATCCAGGCGCTTTTCTTCGGGTTCTTCGCGTCGCTCCAGTACACGAGCATGAATACGCTCGTCTACGCCGACGTGAGCGCGCCCGAAGCGAGCATGGCGAGCACGATCGCGAGCACGATGCAGCAGATGTCGCTGAGCTTCGGCGTCGCGGGCGCGTCGCTCGCGGCCGCGCTGTTCATTCCGAACCGGTTCCGGTCGAATCCCGGCGAGATGATCCACGGCATCCACGCGGCTCTGCTCCTGCTCGGGGGGCTGACGGTCCTGTCGGCCCTCGTGTTTCGCGAGCTGAAGCCGGGAGACGGCGACAACGTGGCCCAGCACGGGATGGGTGAAACCACGGATTGAGGCTCCCGGCCCGGAAAACGGGCCGTTTGGGGGTCTCCGGAGTCTTCCCGACCCGTCTCCGGAAAACACCCGGAAGATCTCGGGCGTTTCTTTCTCGAATGACGGGCGCCGTCCCGATTGGCGAACGCCCGCCGACGGCCCACATTGTCACCGTGAGCAGCAAGGAGAACGCCATGAGAAAACACACGAACGAAACCAACGAAGCCCGGAACGGAAAGATGGTCGACGGCGGCTTCTACCTGAACCGGAAGACCTGGGACCTCGTGACCGTGAACGGCAAGAAGGGCGTCCTTCCCACGAACGACGTCTACGTCAGGATCCCG
>DASVJU010000071.1:0-2059 GCA_036385755.1 Thermoanaerobaculia bacterium | reverse complement strand
GCTCGTCCGTTCCGCGAAGACGGGCGAGCCCCTCGTCGTGAAGGTGGGCTTCGACCCGTCCGCGCCCGACCTCCACCTCGGCCACACGGTCGTCTTTCGCAAGATGCGCCACTTTCAGCGCCTCGGGCACCGGGTCGTCTTTTTGATCGGCGACTTCACGGGGATGATCGGCGATCCCACGGGGAAAAAGGCGACGCGCCCGCAGCTCACGAAGGACGAGGTCCTCGCGAACGCGGAGACGTACAAGGCGCAGGTCTTCAAGATCCTCGACCCCGCGAGAACCCGGGTCGCTTTCAATTCCGAGTGGCTTTCGGCCCTCGGCGCCGAAGGCCTCGTGCGCCTCTCGGCGAAGTACACGGTCGCCCGCCTCCTCGAAAGGGACGACTTCGCGAAGCGCTTCAAGGAGGGCAAACCCATCGCCGTCCACGAGCTGCTCTACCCGCTCTGCCAGGGGTACGACTCCGTCGCGCTTTCGGCCGACGTCGAGCTCGGAGGCACGGATCAGCTCTTCAATCTTCTCGTCGGCCGCGATCTCATGCGCGAGTCGGGGCAGGAGCCGCAGGTCGTCATGACGCTCCCGCTCCTCGTCGGCACGGACGGCGTCGAGAAGATGTCGAAGTCGCTCGGCAACGCCATCGGCATCGCAGAGAGCCCGGACGAGATCTTCGGCAAGGTTATGTCGATCTCGGACACATCGATGTGGACCTACTACACGCTGCTGACGGACCTGACTCCCGTCGAGATCGAGACGATGAGGGCGGAGGTCGCCGACGGCATGGTCCACCCCAAGGCGCGCAAGATGGACCTCGCCGGGCGGATGGTCGAGGACTTCCACGGCAAAGACGCCGCCAACGCGGCACGCGCCGAGTTCGACAAGCGCTTCTCGGGGACGGGGGGCACGGTGCAGGTCGAGACATATCGTCTTTCGCCGCAAGCCGCCGCGCCGGGCGCGGTCGTCGAAGATTTCTTTGAGGGGAATATGGCGGACGTCCTCGTTGAAGCGGGTCTCTGCGCGAGCAAGAACATCGCCCGCCAGAAGATCCGAGAGGGCGCCGTTTCGACTTCCCCTGACGGACAGACCTGGGTGAAGGCGGAGTCCCCGGCGGACGTGCTGCGCGTCGGCGCGGGCGATGGAGTCTTTCTCAGAATGGGCAAGAAATTCATCCGGTTGACGCGATGACGCGCCGTCGGACCGTCCTCCTTGTCGGCGGCGCCGGCCGCATGGGAAGGCTTCTTGCCCGCTTCTTCCGCCGCCGCGGTTACGCCGTGCGCATTGCCGATCCCGCCGGCGCGCCGCGCGGATTCGCGAAGGGGACGCTCGACGACGCGGCGCGCGCCGATGTCGTCGTGATCGCCGCGTCCCTCGAGCACGCCGCTGCCGCCCTCGGCGCCGTCCTCGAGAGGAAACCGAAAGGGCTCGTCTTCGACATCGCGAGCCTCAAGGCGCCTCTCCTGCCGTTTTTCGCCCGCGCCCGGAAGGAAGGCATCGCGATCGCCTCGACGCATCCGATGTTCGGCCCCGACGCACGTTTTTCGGGCCGTGACCTTCTGATCTGCGACGCGGGGGACGCGTCCGCCGCGCGGCGCGTCGCGCGCCTCTTCGCCGGCGAGGGCCTGAAGATCCGCACGATGCCCGCGGCGGACCACGACCGGTGGGTCGGGCGCACGATGGGTCTCGCGCACCTCGTCGCGCTCGTCTCGGCGTTCGTGCTCGCCGATCTGGGCATCTCGCGCGACGACGTGGACGGCCGCGCGACGACCTCGTTCCGGCATCTCCTCGCTCTCGTCGGGCCGATCCTCGGGCAGGATGCGGCGCTCACACGCGCGATCCAGACCGCGAATCCGGACGCGTCGCTCGTCCTCGCGCGCCTGGCCGCGGAGGTCGAGGCCGTGAGAAGCCTCATCCTCGAAGGCGAAACGTCCCGCCTCGAAGAGCGCCTCGCGAAGGTTCGCGCAAAGCTTCGCTGACCGCGTCAGGGAATGCGCCGCGGTGCGCGCGGAATTCGCGACGGGTCGAAGCGGCCTCGCGCCGTCTCCAGCATCTCCCGCGGTGAGCCTT
>DASVJU010000070.1:0-2923 GCA_036385755.1 Thermoanaerobaculia bacterium | reverse complement strand
TCCGGGCTTCGCGGGCTTCTTCAGCAAGGACGCGATCCTCGCCGAGACATGGGGCGCCGGGTACAAGGTCCTCTGGGCCCTCGCCGTCCTCACGGCGGGCCTCACGGCCTTCTACATGTTCCGGCTCATCAAGATGACGTTTTACGGGACGTTCCGCGGGACGCCCGAGCAGCTCAAGCACGTCCACGAGTCGCCGGCCTCGATGACGGTGCCGCTCTACGTCCTCGCGGCGGGCGCGGTTCTCGCCGGCTGGCTGGGAATCCCGAAGTTTCTGCTCGGAAAAGAGAATTTCTTCGAACGGTTCCTGGAGCCGGTCATGACCCCGCTGGCGGCCGGCTGGCAGCCGGAGCTCCATGAGATGACGCACGCGACCGAGTGGTCCCTCATGCTCACGTCGGTCGGCGTCGCGTTCCTCGGGATCTTCCTCGCCTGGGTCTTCTACAGCGGGGCGTATCCGTTCGCGTTGCCAGCGCGCGTCGCGGCGTCGCTCGGCGGCTTCTATCGCCTCGTGCGCGACAAGTACCGCGTGGACGAGTTCTACGAGGCCGTGTTCGTGAACGGCCTCATCAAGAAGGGCGGCCGATTCCTGTGGGAGATCGACGCCCGCGTCGTCGACCTCATTCCGAACGGGGCCGCCGGCCTCGCGCTCGGTCTCTCCCGCATGTCCTCGTGGTTCGACCGCACGTTCGTGGACGGTGCGGTGAACGGCGTCGGGAACCTGTTCCAGGCCGCGTTTCGCGGGATGCACCGCGTCCAGACCGGCCGTGCCCAGAACTATGCGCTGACGATGGCCGTCGGCATTTTCGGCTTCGTGTGTCTCTATCTCCTCCTGAAGTGAAGGACGGCGAATGAACGGACTCCTGTCGCTCCTGATTTTCCTGCCGGTCGTCGGCACGCTCGTCGTGCTCTTCGTGCCGCGCGAGAAGGCCTCCGTGGTCCGATGGGTCACGACGTTCTTCGCGGGCGCCGAGTTCCTCGCGTCGGTTCCCCTCTGGACGTTCGCGGGCTTCCGCAAGTCCGGGGACTTCTTCTTCCGCGAGACACACGACTGGATCCCGTCCCTCGGCGCGAAGTACTCCCTCGGCGTGGACGGCATCGCGGCGCTTCTGATCCTTCTGACGACGCTTCTGTCCTTCATCTCGGTCTACGCGTCGTTCTCGGCGATCACGAAGCGGGAGAAGGAGTACTACGTATTTCTCCTCCTCCTCGAGACGGGCATGGTGGGAGTCTTCTGCGCGCTCGACTTCTTCCTCTTCTACGTGTTCTGGGAAGTCATGCTCGTGCCGATGTATTTCCTGATCGGCATCTGGGGCGGCCCCCGCAAGCTCTACGCGGCGATCAAGTTCTTCCTCTACACGCTCGCGGGCTCGGTCGTCATGCTGCTCGCGATCATCGCGCTCTACTTCTTCAACACCTCCGGTTTCCTGTGGTGGAAGGGCCTCGGGAATCCCGCGACGTTCGACATCGTCCACTTCCAGGCGATCGCCTCCTCGATTCCGCCGGACCTCCAGCTCTGGCTCTTCTGGGCGTTCTTCATCGGCTTCGCGATCAAGGTGCCGATGTTCCCGTTCCACACCTGGCTGCCCGACGCGCACGTCGAGGCGCCCACGGCGGGCTCGGTCATCCTCGCGGGCGTCCTCCTGAAAATGGGGACGTACGGGTTCCTGAGGTTCTCGCTTCCGCTCTGCCCGGACGCCCTCGCCTCTCCCGCGCGGTTCCTCGGGCTCACGTCGGTCGGCTGGGTCGCTGCCCTCTCGATCGTCGGCATCGTTTACGGCTCGATGGTCGCGATGGTCCAGAAGGACATGAAGAAGCTCGTCGCGTACTCCTCGGTCGCGCACCTCGGCTTCGTCATGCTCGGTCTCTTCGCGCTGAACAATGCCGGCATTCAGGGCGGGATCCTCCAGTCGATCAACCACGGGCTCTCGACGGGCGGGCTCTTCCTGCTCGTCGGGATCGTGTACGAGAGGACGCACACCAGGATGATCGCGGACTACGGGGGGCTGTCCGGCGTCATGCCCGTCTACGCGATGCTCTTCATGGTCATCCTGCTCGCGTCGATCGGCCTGCCGCTCCTGAACGGTTTCGTCGGCGAGTTCACGATCCTGACGGGCGTGTTCCTCGCCGACTGGCGCTGGGCCGCGTGGGCGAGCCTCGGCGTCATCCTCGGGGCGGCCTACATGCTCTGGCTCTACCAGCGCGTGTTCTTCGGTGAGCTGACGAACGAAAAGAACAAGGGCCTGAAGGACGTCAACCTCCGCGAGATTCTCACGCTCGCGCCCCTCATCGCGATGTGTTTCTGGATCGGCCTCTATCCGAAGCCGTTCTTCGAGATGACGGCGAAGTCCGCCGAGAAGATCGTGACGGCCGTCTCGGCGCCGCACGCGCGCCGTGCAGCCCAGGAGGCGGCCCCGCGCCTTGCGTCTCAGGCACCTCCGGCCGCGTCTTCTCTGGCCGTGCCGCTCGTGCCCGCCGCGGCCGCCCTGCCGGAGGTCAAGTAGGCCGTGCCATTCCCCGCGGGCGACACGCTCCTGATCCTGCCCGAGCTCTTCCTGACGACGGCGGCTCTCGTCGTCCTCCTCTGGGCGACGGTCGCAAGCCGCGAGGGAGAGAGAAGTCTCGCCTTCTTCTCGATCGGCGCGCTCGCCGCGACGGGTCTCCTGCTCTTCCTCTCCGCGCGCGCGGCAGGCGCCCTTCCGCGCTCGGCGTTCGGCGGCATGTTCGTGATGGATCGCTTCGGCCTGTATTTCAAGGCGATTCTGATTCTCGTGTCGATCGTGACGATCCTGTTCTCGCTGCGGTTCATCGGCGCGGCGTCCTATCCCGGTGGCGAGTACTACGGCCTGCTCCTCTTCGCGACCGTCGGCATGCTCTTCATGGCCTCGGGAACGCACCTCGCGTCGATCGTCGTGGCGCTCGAGCT
>DASVJU010000069.1:0-3749 GCA_036385755.1 Thermoanaerobaculia bacterium | reverse complement strand
CTGCTTCCGAACGCCCGGCCGAGCGAGAGCCGCTGGAAGAGGTCCCGGTAGTGCTCGAACGTGATCCGGCTCGGGATGAAGCCCGGCGGGAAGGAGCTGGCCTCGCCCGTGGGCATGACCGACGCCGAGACCATCCACACGAGAGGAGCCAGCGTCAACGCCGCCCCGAGGACGAGGAGCGCATTCACGGCGAAAGGCGCGGCGAAGCGCCTCACGTCTCCCCTCCCTTCTGCAGGCGGAACTGGATGAGCGTCGCGACGAGGATCACGCCGAACAGCACGAACGCGATCGCGGCGCCGCGCCCCATGTTCCAGAACCGGAAGCCCTCCTTGTACATGAGAAGCGACATCGTGAGCGTGCTGTTGAGCGGCCCGCCCGACGTCATGACGTAGGGCTCGGCGAAGAGCTGGAAATAGTCGATCGTGCGCGTGAGACCGACGAGGAGCATCGTGGGCGCGAGGAGCGGCAGCGTGATCCGCCGGAACTGCTGCCAGCGGCCGGCCCCGTCGAGCCGCGCCGCCTCGTAGAGAGACTCGGGAATGCCCTGCAGGCCCGCGACGAAGAGGATCGTCGAGAACCCGAAGTTCTTCCAGACCGCGAGAAGGACGATCGCGAGGAGCGCGAACCGCGGGTCGCCGAGCCAGTCCACGGCCGGGAGGCCGATCAGCGTGAGACCCCGATTCAGGAGGCCGAAGCGGGGATGGTAGACGTATCGGAAGACGACCGCCACGGCGACGAGCGTCGTGACGACCGGGGCGAAGAACGTCGTCCTGAAGAAGCCCTTCGCCTGCGCGAGGCGCGCGTTCACGAGGAGAGCCGCCGAAAGCGCGACGCCCACCGTGAGCGGGCTGCCGAGAAGGACGAAGACGAGTGTGTTCTTGAGCGCGGTCAGGAAAACCGGGTCGAAGACGAGAGCCCGGTAGTTCGAGATTCCCGTGACGCGCGCATTCGACGGGTCCGCGAGCGCGTAGAGGTCGAAGTCCGTCGCCGAGAGGAGAAACGAGGCCGCGATCGGCAGGAAGAAGAAGACGACGATCACGAAAAGGCCCGGCGCGAGGAAGAAAAGCGCCGCGCGTACCTCCGCCGGCGTTCCCCGGCGCGTCTCAACGCGCACGGGCAGCCTTCCGGGCGAGCACCCAGCGGCGTTTCGTGAGGAGCAGAGAGACGTCTTTGTCGAGCGCGAGGAGCGCCGCGTCCACGGTCACGACGCCGCGGATCGCGGGCTCGAGGTGCTCGGCGACCTTCTGGGCGATCTGCTCCCATTCGGGGATGCGTGGCGCCGCGGCGACATGGCCGAGCTGCTCCTCGAAAGCGCGGGCAGCGGAATCCCCGGAAAGGAGCGGATCCCTCCACGCGTCCCGGCGGGCGGGAAGATCCCCCGCAAGCGCGTAGAAGCGGACCTGTTGGGCGGGCTCCGAGAGAAACTCGATCAGCTTCCACGCGTCGTCGGACCGCCTGGATGTGCGAAAGAGGACGAGGCTGGATCCGCCCGCGAGAGAAACGCCCGGCAGTCCCGGCACGCCGCCGTCCGCGGCCGGCAGGGGCGCGGTCGCCCATGCGTCCTTCAAGGACGCGGGAAGGCGGCGCCGAAACTCGCCGAGGTTCCACGGGCCGGTGACATACATCGCGAAATCGCCCGCGGCGAACTGCTGATAGACGTTCGCGATCTGCGTGTTCGCGACGGCGGGCGCAAGGCCTTCGCGGAACAGACTGACGTAGAACTCGGCAGCGCGCCGGAAGGCCGGCGCTTCGAACGCTGCGTCGCCACCCTGGTCCGTGAGGAGCGTGGCTCCGGACTGGAGGCCGAAGATGACGGGCTGCGCCCACTCGTCGGTCGGGAGGAGGATCGCCCAGCGGCCCGGTCCCGCCCGCACCTTGAGGCGGCGCAAGGCGTCGTGCCACTCGGTCCACGTGCGCGGCGGCGCGTCGACGCCCGCGGCCTCGAGAAGGTCCTTACGGTAGAAAAGGACGCGCGTGTCGACGTACCACGGCACGCCGCACAGGACACCCTCGACGAGATTCGTCTCCCAGATGCCGGGAAAGTAGCTCCTGGCCGCGATGACGGAGGAGCGCGCGACGCGCGGCCCGAGGTCCTCGAGCGCGCCAAGCGTGTGGAATTCGGGAAGCCAGGTGTTCCCGATCTGCGCGACGTCCGGCAACGATTCACCGACGAAGGCCGTCAGGAGCTTTTCGTGCGCGGCCGTCCAGGGGATCTGCTGGACCTCCACGTCGATGCCGGGGTACCGCTCGCGGAACGCCGGGAGGAGCTCCTTCACGACTTCTCCCTCGCGTCCCAGACCCCAGAGGCGAACGGCCTTGTGCCCGGGCCTTCCCCGCGCGCAGGCGGCCGCCAGGAGCAGCACCGCGAGAACGCCGGGAGAGACGGTGCGCCTCAGGGTGCGTCTCAGGGTGACACTCCCGCGAGCCATCCGCCCGTGAAGCCGGCGCGCACGAGGCCGCGCACGATCGCCGGATTCTTTCGCATCGTTCGCCACACGAGTCCGCTCCGCTGGTTTTCGATCATCGCGAGGATCGGGCCCTGGTCGATGCCGAGCGCGTCCGTGTCGAACCAGCCCTTTCCCGGGACGACGCGGCCGTGCTTGAGCGCCGCGGAAAACGTGAACGTGGGGTTGAACGCGTCGCGGAAGCCGTACGGACCGAAGAGCTCGTCGCCCCAGCGCGACATCATCGTCCGGAGCACCCGAACGGAAAGCTCCGGCGTGAACGGCAGCGAACCCGCCGCCGCCGCGGGCGTGAGCGTGCCGTCGTCGCGCACGTCGCGCGCGCCGGCGCCGCGCGCCGCGTAGCTGTAGAAGCGCACGCGGCGGCCGTCGACGTCCAGCGTGACGTCCGCGGGGCCGTCGCAGGCGGTGAGGCCCCACACGTCCTCCCCGTAGCCCGCGAACGCGCCCGGGTTCGCGATCGCGTACGCCCGCTGGGCGAGCGTCGCGCGCCGGGAGTTCTCGAAGTAGTCGATCCCCTTTTCCCGCATGTACGCGTCGCGGATGCCTTCCAGGTCGAGAAAAATCTGGGAGTACTGGTGTCCGAAGAGAGGAGCGAAGTTGACGAACGTCTGGCCGTGAAACGTCTCCCAGCGGTACGTCGACGTGTAGGCCGGCCACGCGCCTTCTCCCACCGGATGCGTCGGCGACCCGAGCGCGAGAACGTAGACGATCATCGCCTCGTTGTAGCCCTTCCAGTCGTAGTCGTGAAAGCCCGTTTCCGGCGTCCAGCCCATCGAGATCCGCGGCGGGCGCGGCGTCGCGGCCCACGCCCAGTCCGCGCGGCGAAAGAGGTCCTGCGCGAGAGCGCGCACTTCCGCCTCCGCAGGATTGTCGCCGTCGAAATAGGACTCGCAGAAGAGCGCGCCCGCGAGGCACAGCGCCGTGTCCATCGTCGAGAGCTCGACCGTCTCGAAGCGCCGGCCCGTCTCCATGTCGAGGAAGTGGTAGAGGAACCCGCGGGTGCCCGAGACGCCGGCGGCGGCGGGGCCGGCGGGCGCGTCTCGAAGGAAGCGCAGCGTCGTCAGCGTCCTCGCGAGCGCCGCCTCGCGCGGGACCCAACCACGCTCGACGCCGATCGGATACGCCGTCAGGCCGAAGCCCACGGCGGCCACGCTCGAGAAAGAGGCCGTCGGCTCCCGGTCGGGAACGAGGCCGTTCTTCGGATTCGTCTTGTCCCAGAACCAGCGGAAGGTGCGGTGCTCGAGGTCGTCGAGGAAGGCGACGTCGGAGGCTGAGAGGGCGGTT
>DASVJU010000068.1:0-9308 GCA_036385755.1 Thermoanaerobaculia bacterium | reverse complement strand
CGCGCGCCTGCGCGCCTCGTCGAGAGGGAGCTTCCAGTCGATCGAGAGGACGTCGACGGGCATCCGGGCGAACGAATCGATCAGGTGCGACGAGCCCGAGGCGAAGTGGACGACGGGCACCTGCCCGCGCCGCGGCAGGTGAGACAGGAGGCGTTCGGTCGCGGGGCGCGCGAAGCGGTCGTAGTCGGCGCGCGAGAGCTCGCCGGCCCACGAGTCGAAGACCTGGACGACGTCCGCGCCGGACTCGATCTGCGCCGCGAGGTACCGGCCGCACGCGTCGGCAAGCTTCGCGAGCAGGTCCTCGAGCACCTTCGGCTCACGGTGCATCATGGTCTTGACCGCCGTGAACGACTTCGAAGAGCCGCCCTCGATCACGTACGTCGCGAGCGTCCACGGCGCCCCGCAGAATCCGATCGTGGCCGCCGCGTCGTGGACGATGCGCTTGAGGCCGCGATGGATCTCCATCACGAACGCCGTCTCGACGTTCGGATCGAAGTCGCGGAGCCGCGTGACGTCGGCGGCGGTGCGAACCGGCCTCGGAAGCTTCGGGCCGCCCTCGTCGAGCTGGACCTCGATGCCCATCGGCGGGAGCGGGATGAGGATGTCGGAGAAGAGGACGACGCCGTCCATGCCGAAACGCCGGAAAGGCTGAAGCGTCACTTCGATGGCGGCCGGTACGTCGGCGCACAGCTCGAGGAACTTGAGACGCTTGCGGACCTCGCGATACTCGGGCAGGTAGCGGCCGGCCTGGCGCATGAGCCAGACGGGCGGGACGTCCGTCGGACGACCGAAGGCGGCATCGAGGAAACGCTGGCGGGACGGACGCCGGGCGGCTTCGAGCATGGCGCGGGAGGTTAGCACCCGCTCCGCGCGTTCCGGCCGCTCGCGGACGGACGCCGGGAGCCATCGGGCGACGCTCACGGACCAGGCGCGAGCGGCCGGTCCGTCAGGGCTTTGCGCCGGCCCAGGCGAGAACGCTCGCGCGGAAGAAAGCCAGGGCTTCCGGCTCGCGCGGCGCGAGGTCAGCCTCGCCCGCGGCGTCGCGCGCCGAAAAGAGGCTCTCTTCGGTGGCGCGGACGGTCCCGTCGTCATCCGGCTCGAGCGTCGCGTGGTAGACGAAGTCGCGATAGGCGGCCGTGACGGTGCGACCCTCGTCGTTCCACGCGATGACGGGCGTGCCGGCAGGCTCCCGTGCGAAGAGATCCCGCCCGTCTCCAGCGCTCCCTCCGAGGCCAAGGAGCCCGAGGAGCGTCGCCGGGACGTCCGCGAGCGACGCGGGGCCTCCGAGCACGGTCCCTCCCGCGAAGAGCGGTGAAAAGAAGACGAGTGGGACCTGGTGGCGAAGGGAGGCGAAATGGTGGGGCGTAGGCGCGCCTCCGAGAGGCGTGATCGGGAGGCCGTGGTCCCCCGAGATCACGAAGATCGTCCGTTGGAACCAGGGGCGGCTCCTCGCGAGGTCGAAGAACGACCCGACCGCCTCGTCCGTGTAGTGGATCGTTTTCAGCATCGACGCCGTACGGAGGCCGAGCGCCCGCGCGAGGCCGAGGCCGCTCACGAACTCGCCGAGCGCCGTTCCCGGCGGTTCGTACGACGTCGAGGCATCCGCGGGGAGCTGGAACGGATGGTGATTCGACACGGTGAGCGCCATCGCCGCGAACGGCTCCTTGAGCCGGTCGAACGCACGCACGGCCGCGCGCATGAGCACCTTGTCCGTGTATCCCCAGTTCGTGCGCGGCTCCCTCGGATCGAAATCGCGTCCGTCGATCGTGCGGAACCCGCGTGCGTCGTAGAAGCGGTCGCGCCGGTAGAAGTTCTGGTCGCCGTTGTGGATCCAGAGGAAGGATTTCCAGCCCGCGCGCGCGAGGATCTCCGGGAGCCCGTCTCGAGGCCGGTCCGGCTCTTCGGAGAGGATCAGGGAGTGCGGGCTCGCGAGGAGGCCGTACCAGAGAGCGAGCTCTCCTTCCGGCGTATGCGTGCCAGGGCTGAAGGCGCGGTCGACGCGCACGCCGTGCCGGGCGAGGTCGTCGAGGTGCGGCGAGAGGCCTTCAAGGCCGCCCCACGCGCCGAGCTCCTCCGAACGGACGCCCTCGAGGAGCAGGAAGACGACATTCGGGCGCAGGCCGGCGGGAACGGCCGGCGCGCCCGCCGCGCGCGGCGAAGCCGGCGCCGCGGCCCGTATGCCGGATCCGCCGGACGACCTGAGACGCCGGAAGGAAGGAGCCACGCCGTCCGTGCGCGCGGCCGCCGGATCATGAAAGAGGCCGGGCAAGACGAGCAGGGGGTGCCGCGACGTCAGCCGCAGGTGAACGGGAAGCGGGAGCGCCGCCAGGACACAGGCCGACGCGGCCAGGATCGCGAGAGAGCGCTCGCGGAGAGGTGGCGGGATGCGCCGCGCGCGCCACGTCGAGAAAGCCACCGCTCCCGCGAGCGCGAGGAGCAGGAGCGTGGCCCTCAGGACGAATCCCGCGTCGAGCGACTTCTCGAGGAAGGACGCGTCCCATCCGATCGAGAGCTCCATCCGGCGCGGAGGATGGCCGAAGTAGACGAGCGCCTCGGACCAGAGAAACGTCAGGATCGTGGCGAGGAAGGCAAAGGTCGCGAAAACGGCAGCCGCGACGCGCGGCAGTCTCCCGAGAAGAAGAAGGCAGAGGACGGCTCCCGCGCAGAGAAGCGCGAGGTCGTCGACGGCCCCCGCGAGAAGCCATCGGACCGGCTCGGCGGAGGGAAGGGGCGAAACGGCGTGGAGGCGAAGGCGGATGGCGAAGCCGCACGCGAGCGCCGCCGCGCCGAGCACTTCGGCGAAGGACACGAACTGCGCGCGGGTCACGGCGCGTTCCGTGCCCGAGGCGGCGTGGGGGACCCCTGATGCATCGGTACTGATTCTCTCCCGGCGGGGGTTCCTATAATCGCTGCCGTGACGAATGCCGCGCAGATCGCGACGACGCTGGGCTGGGCGGCCCTCGTCGCCTATTCGCTGTCGGCGATTCTCTACACGACGTCGCTCTTCAGGACGCATCCGGCGATCGGCAGGTCCGCGACGGCGTTCGCGATCGCGGGAGCCCTCTGCAATTTCGGGACGCTCTATTCGCGGTCGGTCGCGCTCCACAGCGTGCCGTACCGCGACCTCCTCGGCTCGATGAAGCTCTTCGGTTTCTTCCTCGCGATCCTGAACATCGTCCTCGAGTTTCGGCACAAGGACCGGTCGCTGGGGCCCTTCCTGATGCCCGCGGCCCTCGCGTTCCTGCTCCTGAGCGTGTCCCTGACGGCGCCCGTCCACGCGGACGCGCCCGAGCTGAAGGGCCCGGTCTTCGCGCTGCACGTCACGTTGAACATGCTCGCGTACGCCGCGTTCGCGGTCGCGTGCGCACTTTCGCTCCTGTATCTCTGGGTCGGCCGGTCCCTGAAAAAGCGCGCGTTCTCGGGTCCGGCCTCGCGCCTCCCGAGTCTGTCGTACCTCGAGCGCGCGAATAGAACGTCGCTCTCCCTCGGCGTCCTGACGCTTTCGATCGGGCTCTTCCTCGGGCTGTTCTGGGCGTCGCGCATGTGGAAGGGCGAGCATCCGCTGTGGGCGCTCGACCCGAAGATCTGGTTCGCGCTCGCGACGCTCGCGTTCTACATTTTCGTGGTCGTGCGCGCCCGCCGCGGGGCGGCCCCCGTCTCGACCGCGCGCCTGTCGGTCGCGGGGTTCCTCCTCGTGCTTCTCTCGTACACCGCGGTCAACGTCTTCGCCAGCAAGCTGCACGACTTCACGTCATGAACCTCCTCTACGTCGGCTGGGACCATCGTGCGGCGCCTCTGGACCTGAGAGAGAGACTCGCCTTCACGCCCGAGAAGGCGCGCGAGGCGCTCGACGGCCTGTTCGCGGAACACATCCTGTCGGAAGGCGCGATCGTGTCCACGTGCAACCGCGCCGAGGTTTACGGAATCGCCGCGCGCGAGGACAGCCTCGACGCGCTCGCGGGGTTCTTCTCGCGGTTCCACAGCGTGGACGACGCGGTCCTCCGGCAGACCGCGCTCTCGGGCCGCGGCGACGCTACCGTGCGCCATCTCTTCCGTGTCGCGGCGGGTCTCGACTCCATGGTCGTCGGAGAGGCGCAGATCCTCGGACAGATCCGTGAGGCGCACCGCCTCGCGACGGCGGCCGGCACGGTCCGCACCGTGACGCACCGGCTGTTCATGAGCGCCCTCGAATGCGGAAAGCGCGTGAGGGCGGAAACGGCGCTCGGGCAGAAACCCACGTCGGTCGCCGGCCTCGCTCTCGGTCTCGCGGCGCGCATCTTCGAGTCGCTGAAGGGCCGAAAAGTTCTCCTGATCGGGGCGGGCGAGACCGCCGAGCTCACGGCCCGCCTTCTCGCGGACGAAGGCGTCTCGGAGATCCTCGTGACGAACCGCTCGCACGAGAGGGGCGAGGCTCTCGCGGCGGCAAATCGGGGCCGCGCCGTGCGATGGGAAGACCGCGCCCGGGCGGCGGCGGGCGTGGACCGCGTGCTCAGCGCCACGAATGCGACCGAGCCCGTCCTGACGGCCGGGGCGCTGCGCACCGCGCTGCACGCCGCGCCGCGCCGCGGGCCGCTTCTCGTCCTCGACCTGGCCGTGCCACGCGACGTCGAGACGGAGGTCGGCGAGCTGTCGGACGTCTACCGTTACGACCTCGACGCGCTGCAGGAGATGGCGGACGTAAACGCGCGGACCCGCGCGAGCGAAGTCCCGCACGCGGAGGCCATCGTCGAAGAGTGCGTCCTGAAGTTCGAGGAATGGCGCGGCGGCCTCCTGCAGGCCGACGTCGTGCGCGGACTCAGGGAAAAGCTGGAAAGCATCCGGCGCGTCGAGCTCGAAAAGCACGCCGGCAAGCTCGCCGCGCTGAGCGCGCCCGACCGGGCCGCGGTCGAGCGGCTCACGGAGACGCTCGTCGCCCACATCCTCCACGACCCGACGGTGGGCCTGAAGGAAGGCGACGGGTCGGAGCGCCTGGAGCGCGCCGCGGCCGTGCGCGCCCTGTTCCGCCTCGACGAAAGCGCCAAATGACGACGGCCGCTCCCGGGCGCCCGCTCCGGATGGGCACGCGGGCGAGCGTGCTCGCCCGCACCCAGTCGGGAGCGTTCGCGGCGGAGCTCTCCCGCGTCTCCGGCCGCGCGGTGGAGACCGTCATCATCCGCACGCAGGGCGATCAGCTCTCCAGCGAGGGCAAGGCCCCCCCCGAGGGCGATGCCGCCGGTGTCTTCGTGCGCGCTCTGGACGAGGCGCTCCTCGCTCACGAGATCGACTTCGCGGTCCACTCCCTCAAGGACGTCCCGACGGTCGTGGCGGCTGGCGTCCTGCTCGCCGCTGTGCCGCCGCGCGCGGACGCACGCGACGCATTCATCGTGGCTTCCCGCCATGCCGGCGTCACGACCGTGGCCGGCCTCCCGAAGGCCGCCCGCGTGGCTACGTCGTCGCCCCGGCGCGTGTCGCAGCTCCTCCGAATCCGGCCCGACCTCGTGACGGTCGCGATGGCCGGCAACGTCGACACGCGCCTCCTGCGTCTCGAGGAAGGCCGCGCCGACGCGCTCATCCTCGCGTGCGCGGGTCTCGACCGGCTCGGCAGGGGAGGCGTCGTGACGCGCCGGCTGGAGCCGGACGAGATGCTCGGCGCACCCGCTCAGGGCGCGCTCGGCGTCGGCTGCCGGGAGGACGACGCCGAGACCTTCGCGGCGCTCGTCCTGCTGGACGACCCTGCCTCACGAGTGGCGGCTGAGGTGGAACGGGAGCTTCTTAATTTTCTTAGAGGGGGGTGCCGAGCCCCGGTTGGTGCGAGCGCCCGGGTCGAAGGTGGCCGCCTCGTGCTTCGCGGCCGCGTTCTTTCCCTCGACGGGCGCGAATGCCTGGAAGAAGAGTTGAGCGAGCCGCTGCCTCAGGCTTTCCCCTCTTCACCTTCTAAGAAATCCTCTTCCTCCTCTTCTTCTTCTTCCTCCTCCTCTCTTGGCCGCCTGCTCGCCGAGCGCCTGCTCGCGCGGGGCGCCGCGCGGCTCATCGACGCGGCGCGAGAGCGGGCGCCGGGGTGAGCGGCAGGATCCTTCTCCTGCGTTCGAGCACCGCCGGATCCGAAGACGCGACTCCGGGAGACGTGACCGTCCTCCACACGCACTCCGTCGCGCCGCGCCCCGAGGGGATCGCCGAGGCGCTTGCATTCGATGCGCGGGACGCGACGCTCGTCGTCTCTTCGAAGGAGACCATCCGTTTTCTGCACCATCTCTTTCGCGCCCCCTTCGCAAGGATGCTCGCGGTTGGAGAAAGCACCGGGGACCTTCTGAGAAGGGTGAATACGGGAGGCGCCGACGCAGGCCGCGCCGCCGGAGCATCAACCTACAGTGGGGCTTCCGAGACGCAGATCGTCGTGCCCGGGATTCCGGGTGCAGCGGGAGTTCTGGATTTTCTACGAAAATCTTCAGCGGCGGCGGGGATGCGCATCCTCTGGCCACACGGCTCCGACGCGGCACCGGAGCCCTTTGAAGAAATTCGCAAGCTTGGCGTTTCGCTCGCCGCCCCCGTGGTCTACGAAAAACGTCCTCTTGCACTCGGCGAGATGAATCCTTCGATCCTCTCCGACTTCCATGCGGGCCGGTTCGCCGCCGTTGCCGTGGGCTCGACGGCTGGGCTCGATGCGCTGCTCGCCGCGCTGGACGTGCCGGCCGCGTCTCTCCCGCCGTTAAGATGGGGCGTGCTCGGGGCCGAGACCGCGAAGGCCGTCACCGCCCGGGGGCTGCCTCCTCCTTCGGTTCCCGCGCACGCGCGCCTCTCCGAACTCCTCGACCTCCTCCGGAAGGAAATACGATGAGCTTTCCCCTCCACCGCTACCGCCGCTTGCGGCGCTCCGAGAGCCTCCGGACGCTCGTGCGGGAGACGTCTCTCGCTCCGTCGCACTTCATCGCGCCGCTCTTCGTCGTGCCGGGTCGCGGCGTGCGGCAGCCCGTTCCGTCGATGCCGGGAGTCGACCGGGTCTCTCCCGACCTCGCGGCGAAAGACGTGAGCACCCTCGCCTCTCTCGGCGTCCTCTCCGTGATTCTCTTCGGAATCCCCGAGCACAAGGACGCGACGGGCACGTCGGGCGCCGACCCTCAGGGGCCGGTCTGCGAGTCGGTGCGGGCGATCAAGGCCGCGAGCCCCGCCACCGTCGTCATGACCGACGTCTGCCTCTGCGAGTACACCGACCACGGCCACTGCGGGGCGCTCGCCGGCGGCACCGTGGACAACGACGCGACGCTGCCTCTCCTGGCGGAGCAGGCGCTCGCGCACGCGGAGGCGGGCGCGGACGTCGTGGCGCCGTCCGACATGATGGACGGGCGCGTCGGCGCGATCCGCGCGAAGCTGGACGGCGCGGGCTTCCGCGACGTCGCCCTCCTCGCGTACGCCGCAAAGTACGCGTCGGGGTTCTACGGGCCGTTCCGCGAGGCCGCCGGGTCGACGCCGTCCTTCGGGGACCGGCGCGCCTACCAGATGGACCCCGCGAACGTGCGCGAGGGCGTGAAGGAGATCCTCTCGGACGTCGAAGAAGGCGCCGACCTCGTGATGGTCAAGCCCGCGCTCTCGTACCTCGACGTCATCCGCGCGGCGAAGGAGGCGACGAACGTCCCCGTCGCCTGCTACAACGTCTCCGGCGAGTACGCGATGGTCAAGGCCGCGGCGGCGAACGGGTGGATCGACGGCCCGCGCGTCACGCTCGAGATCCTCACGTCGATGCGGCGGGCGGGGGCCGACCTCATCCTCACGTATCACGCAAGAGAAGCGGCAGAATGGCTCGGATGAAGAGGGAAATTTTTTGCTGAAGAGAAGAAGGAAAGACAAAGATTTGCTTAGAAGGG
Source organism: Thermoanaerobaculia bacterium (assembly GCA_036385755.1). Taxonomy (GTDB): domain Bacteria; phylum Acidobacteriota; class Thermoanaerobaculia; order UBA5066; family UBA5066; genus Fen-183. Next base: position 1,470 of record DASVJU010000068.1, on the reverse strand, counting down.
TAAGAACGAGAAAGAGAGAGGAGAGAAGATTTTCTTAGAAGGGTGAGTGGCGGCGGCGCAGCGGGCTTCGCGTTGGCGTTTCCGTGGCGCTCGTCTTTCTCCTCTTCACCTTCTAAGAAATATCGACTTACCGATGAACGCATCGAAAGCAGGCTCTGCGCCGCCCGTCCGCAAGCGTCCTCGCAGAACGCGTGAATCCGAAGCTCTCTTCACCCGCGCGAAAAAGCGCATGCCCGGCGGTGTGTCGTCGCCCGTGCGGTCGTTCGCGTCCGTGGGAGGCCAGCCGTTCTTCGTGAAGAAGGGTCGCGGCGCGACCCTGATCGACGCGGACGGGAACCGGTACGTCGACTGGGTCATGTCTTACGGGCCGCTCGTGTTCGGGCACGCGTACGGGCCGGTCCTGTCGGCCGTCCGCAGGGCGTTGCCGCGCGGCACGTCCTACGGCGCGCCTTCGAAGGGCGAGGTCGAGCTCGCCGAGCGCGTCACGAAGGCCGTCCCGTCGATGGAGAGGGTGCGGTTCGTGTCCTCGGGAACGGAGGCCGCGATGAGCGCCGTGCGCCTCGCCCGCGGCGCCACGGGCCGCGACCGCGTCCTGAAGTTCTCGGGCTGCTATCACGGACACGCCGACTCGTTTCTCGTTTCGGCGGGCTCGGGTGTCGCGACGCTCGGCATTCCGGGCTCGCCCGGCGTCCCGGCTTCTCTCGCCGGCCTCACGCTGACCGCCCGTTACAACGACCTGGAGTCGGTCGAGGCCCTTTTTCGGGCGCACCCGAAGGGCATCGCCGTCATCGCCGTCGAGCCGATTGCGGCAAACATGGGCGTCGTGGCGCCAGTCCCGGGCTTTCTCGAGGGCCTCCGCAGCATCGCGGACCGCGAAGGAGCGCTGCTGCTCTTCGACGAGGTCATCACCGGCTTTCGGGTGGCGAGGGGCGGAGCGCAGGAGCTCTACGGGATCCGGCCCGACCTGACGTGTCTCGGCAAGATCATCGGCGGGGGACTGCCCGTCGGCGCCTATGGCGGCCGCGCGGACCTCATGGCGCAGATCGCGCCGGACGGCCCCGTGTATCAGGCCGGAACGCTCTCCGGCAACCCGCTCGCCATGGCGGCGGGGAAGGCGATGCTCGATTCCCTGACGCCTGCCGTCTACACGAAGCTCGAGAAGACCGCGAAGGAGCTCGAACGCGGGCTGAACGCCGCCGCGAAGAAGGTCGGCGTGGAAAGCCGGGTGGTGATCAACCGCGTGGGCTCCATCCTGACGCCGTTCTTCACGCCGGGCCCGGTCACGAACTTCGACGACGCCAAGAAATCCGACCTCGAGGCGTTCAAGCGCTGGTTTCACACGCTGATCCGGAACGGCGTCTTCGTGGCTCCGGCGCAGTTCGAGGCGATGTTCGTCTCGACCGCGCACACGGCCCGCGACGTCGCGAAAACCGTGAAGGCGCACGAAGCCGGGCTGAGAGAGGCCTTCTT
>DASVJU010000067.1:0-2852 GCA_036385755.1 Thermoanaerobaculia bacterium | reverse complement strand
GCGGAAGTACTCGTCCTCCTTCACGCCGGAGAGGTTTTCGAAGTAGAGGACGGCGATGGACTTCTCGACCTGCCGCGTCCCGCCCCCACGCGAGTCGCTCTTCTCGGCCGCGAGCTTCTTCCCCGAGTCCATGTCGCGCTTCAGGCGCGTCAGATCGGTCTTGAGGTCCGTCGCGGTCTGATAGCGGAGGTTTCGATCCTTCTCGAGCGCCTTGTCGAGGATGCGCGCGAGCTCGGATGGAAGCGCGGGGTTCACCTGCGCGGCCGGGAGCGGATCCCGGTTCAGGATGCCGTCGAAGACGACCGCGGATGTTTCGCCCGGGAAGGGCAGTGTGCCCGTCGCCATCTCGTAGAGGACCGTCCCGAGTGAGAACAGGTCCGTGCGCCCGTCGGCGAGTTGGCCGCGTGCCTGCTCCGGCGACATGTACGCCACCGTGCCCATCGCGGTGCCGGGTGTCGTGAGATCGTTCCGAGCCCCGACGGTCTCGAGGTGGGAAACCCCTTCGTCGTTTCCCCGGCGCGCTCCCTCGATCCGGGCGAGACCGAAGTCGAGAATCTTCACCTGCCCGCGGGCGTTCACGAAGATGTTCGGCGGCTTGATGTCGCGGTGCACGATGCCGCGGGCGTGCGCCGACTCGAGGGCGTCGGCGATCTGGATGCCCACCGTGAGCAGGTTCTCGAGGTCGAACGGGGGACGCCCCGTCATCATCTGCGCGAGCGTCTGGCCTTCGAGGAGCTCCATGACGATGAAGAGCTGCCGCTCGTGCTCCTCGATGGCGAAGACCGTGCAGATGCCGGGATGGTTCAGCGCCGAGGCGGCACGCGCCTCGCGCTGGAAGCGCTCGATCGAGGGAGTGTCCTGGGCGAGCTCGGGAGGCAGGAACTTCATCGCGACCCGGCGGCCGAGTCGCGAGTCCTCCGCCTCGTAGACGACGCCCATCCCGCCGCTGCCGAGCCGGCGGACGACCGTGTAATGGGAGATGCTTCTCCCGATCAGGGGTTCCGTCGGACTGGACACGTCACGGAGGAGCCTACCTCAGGCTCGGGCCGGTGGCGCCAGGTCAGGACGCCGCGAGCTGCCTCAGGACGAAGGTCAGGATCCCGCCGTGGCGGTAGTAGTCGACCTCGTTCGGCGTGTCGAGCCGGCAGATGGCCGTGAACGTCGTCTTCTTGCCCTCCGTGTCCGTCGCCGTGACCGTGAGCTTCTTCTTCGGCGCGAGGTCCTTCGCGACACCCGCGACCGCGAAAGTCTCCTGGCCCGACAGCCCGAGGCTCTTCGCGTCCTGTCCGGCGTCGAACTGGAGCGGGAGGACGCCCATCCCCGCGAGGTTCGAGCGGTGGATGCGCTCGAAGCTCTTCGCGATCACCGCCTTGACGCCGAGGAGCATCGTGCCCTTCGCGGCCCAGTCGCGCGAGGAGCCGGTGCCGTATTCCGCCCCCGCAAGAACGACGAGGGGCGTCTTCGCGGCCTGGTACTTCATCGCCGCGTCGTAGATCGACATCTGCTCGCCGGTCGGGAAGTGGACCGTGACGTTGCCCTCGCTCCCGGGAATCAGGAGGTTCCTGAGGCGGATGTTCGCGAACGTCCCGCGCATCATGACTTCGTGGTTGCCGCGGCGGGCGCCGTAGGAGTTGAAGTCCGCGGGGGAAACGCCGTGCGCAACGAGGTACTTCGCGGCCGGGGAGTTCTTCGCGATGTTGCCGGCCGGGGAGATGTGGTCGGTCGTCACGGAGTCCCCGAGCATGACGAGGCAACGGGCGCCCGAGATTTCCTTCAGGGGCGCGGGCACCTTCGGGATGTCCGTGAAAAAGGGCGGCTTCCTCACGTATGTCGAAGACTCCTCCCAGAGGTACGTACGGCCCTTCGGGATCTTGAGGGCCTGCCACCGCCCGTCCCCTTCGAAGACTTCGCCGTACGCCTTCTTGAAGTGCGCCGGCTTCACGGCGGTCCGGATCTCGTTGGCGACCTCCTCCGGAGTCGGCCAGATGTCCTTCAGGTAGACGGGCGCGCCGCTCCGGTCCGTGCCGAGTGGCTCTTTCGTGAGGTCCTTGTCCATCTCGCCGGCGAGCGCGTACGCGACGACGAGCGGGGGCGATGCGAGGTAGTTCATCTTGATCTGCGGGTTGATGCGCCCCTCGAAGTTCCGGTTGCCCGAAAGGACGCCCGCGACGACGAGGTCGCCGGCGCGCACGGCTTCGGACACCGCCTCGGGCAGCGGGCCCGAGTTGCCGATGCACGTCGTGCAGCCGTAGCCGACGAGGTGGAAGCCGAGGGCCTCGAGGTAAGGCAGGAGCCCCGCGTCCCTCAGGTAGTCCGTGACGACCTTCGAGCCGGGCGCGAGCGACGTCTTGACCCACGGCTTGACGGAGAGACCGCGCTCGACGGCCTTCTTCGCGAGGAGGGCGGCGCCGAGCATGACGGACGGGTTCGAGGTGTTCGTGCACGACGTGATCGACGCGATGACGACGGCGCCCTGCGGGAGGTCGTACGTGACGCGGCCGTCGACGACGGGCTGCGTCTTCGTCAGAGCGCCGAGGGGAGAAGAAGAAAGGGACGGCGAGGCCGCCGCGGACTCCGCGGCGGTGGGCGCGGGGGCGGACGGCGCGTTGTTGCGGCCGGCCGTCATTCCGCCGTCGCCGCCTTCATTCAGCCACCTTGTGATCACCTTTGGATCGACGGTCGCACATTCCTTTTCCAGGAAACCCTTCAGGCTCTCTCTGAAAATCTTCTTGCTGTCCTTCAATGGCACGCGATCCTGCGGGCGGCGCGGGCCGGCGAGGGACGGCTCGACATCCTTGAGGTTGAGCGTGAGCGTGTCCGTGAAGAGCGGGTCGGGAGAGTCCTTCGTGCGG
>DASVJU010000066.1:0-2991 GCA_036385755.1 Thermoanaerobaculia bacterium | reverse complement strand
TCGTGCACGATGAAGCACAACCCGCGGATCAACGAGGAGATCGCGCGACTCGCGGGCTTCAACGACACCCATCCCTATGCGCCGGTGCACCTCGCCCAGGGCAACCTCGAACTCATGTGGCGGCTCGAGGAGGCCCTGAAGGCGCTCACGGGCTTTTCGCGTGTCACGCTGCAGCCCTCGGCGGGCGCGAACGGTGAGCTCACGGGCGCGCTCATGATTCGCGCCGCGCACGCCAAGGCCGGCAACGCGCGCAAGCACGTCCTCGTGCCCGACTCGGCGCACGGCACGAACCCCGCGACGGCGCACTTCGCCGGCTACTCGGTGATCGAGCTCGCGTCCTCGGCGCGCGGGACCCTCGATCTCGCGGAGCTCGACGCGAAGCTGACCGACGAGGTCGCGGCGCTCATGATCACGGTTCCCAACACGCTCGGCGTCTTCGAGGAGAACATCCTCGAGATCGCGAAGCGGGTGCACGCCAAAGGTGCGTATCTCTATCTCGACGGCGCGAACTTCAATGCGTTCGTGGGGAAGGTGAGGCCGGCCGACATGGGCGTGGACGTCATGCACATGAACCTGCACAAGACGTTTTCGACGCCGCACGGCGGCGGCGGGCCCGGAGCGGGACCGGTCGGCGTGGGCGCGGCTCTCGTGCCCCATCTGCCGGTGCCGACGATCGAGAAGGCGGGCGAGGCGTTCCGGCTGGATTTCGACCGGCCCGATTCGATTGGAAGGATGCGCACCTTCTACGGCAATTTCGGCGTTCTCGTGCGCGCGCTGACGTACATCCTGTCGTACGGAAGCTCGATCCGCGAGGTGGCCGAGAACGCCGTTCTGAACGCGAACTACCTCCGGAAGCGGCTCGAGCCGTTCTACCACCTGAAATACGACGCGCCGAGCTACCACGAAGTCGTCTTCTCGGACCGCCGCCAGGTGCCGGCCGGAGTGCACAACATCGACATCGCGAAGAGGCTCATGGACTTCGGATTTCATCCGCCCACGATGTCGTTTCCGCTCATCGTGCCCGGCGCGCTCATGATCGAGCCCACCGAATCCGAGGGGAAGGACGAGCTCGACGCTTTCGCGGACGCGATGATCGCGATCGCGAAGGAGTGCGAGACCACTCCGGAGCTCGTGACGTCCGCGCCTCACACGACGCCGGTCAGCCGGCTCGACGAGGCGGCCGCCGCGCGCGAGGCGAGCCGGCCGGGAAACTTTGCTCCCATCCTGAGGGCCCCCGTAAGCTAAGGGGATGCCCCCCGTCCGCGTCGCGTACCTCGACGGGCGCCGTCTCGCGCGCGCCTTTGCCGCGGGAGCGCGCGCGGTGGCCGCGAATCGCGAAGAGCTCGACCGCATCAACGTGTTTCCGGTCGCGGACAACGACACGGGATCGAATCTCTCCGCGACGCTCGGGCGGGTCGCGGCGGCCGTCGCGCGCTCTCGCGAGCGGGACGTCGCGCGGCTGGCGCGTCTCGCGGCGGACGAGGCGCTCATGGGATCGCGGGGAAACTCGGGGGCGATCGTCGCGCAGCTCCTCGAAGGGTTCGCGGGCGGGGCGGCGGGAGCGTTCCGGCTCACGGCGCACGCGTTCGCGACGGCCGCGACGGCTGGTGCCGCGGCCGCCCGTGACGCGATGTCCCAGCCGCGCGAGGGGACGATCCTGAGTGTCGTGTCCGCCTTCGCCGAGGAGGTCGCGCGGCGCGCCCCCGAAACGTCCGACTTCGCCGTGCTGCTTCCGTCCGCCGCGGCCGCGGCCGGCCGGGCGCTCGCGCGGACGCGGGAGCAGCTTCCCGCGCTGCGCCGCGCCGGGGTCGTGGACGCGGGCGCCCGGGGCTTCGTCCTCTTTCTCGAAGGGGCGCTCGCGGCTTTCTCGCGGAACGCCATCGCGGCGCCGCCGGTGCCTCCCGAGGACCGCGTCGAGGCGCGCATTCGCGAAGCGCGCGAGTCGATCCTTTTCCGCTACTGCACGGAAGCGCTCGTCACGGGCGAGCGGCTCGACCGCGACGCGATCCGGCGCGCGCTCGCGCCGCTCGGAGATTCGATCGCGGTCGTGGGTGGCGCCGCGCGCGTGCGCGTGCACGTCCACGTGAAACGTCCGGAGGACGCATTCGCCGTCGTGCGGAGGTTCGGTGCCGTCGCCGACACGAAGGTGGAGGACATGCGGGCCCAACACGTCTCCCGGTTCGCGACGCGCGGGCGCGTCGCCGTCGTGACGGATTCGGCGTGCGACCTGCCGGAGGCCACCCTCGAGGCCGAGGGCGTCACCGTCGTTCCCCTCCGGCTGATCCTCGGCGAGGAGACGTTCCTCGACAAGGTCACGATCACGCCCGCCGCGTTTCACAGGCGGATGGCCGAGGGCCGGTTCGTGGCGCGGACCTCGCAACCCCCGCCGGCCGATTTCCGGGAGGTGTACGGCGCCCTTGCGGCGCACGGAGCCCCGGTGCTCGGGATCCACGTCTCGGGCGCCCTTTCGGGCACGTGCTCGGCCGCGCGCACGGCGGCGGCGTCGCTCCGCGCCGACGGCGGCCTGGCTCCGGTGGCCGTGCTGGACTCCAGGAGCGTTTCCGTCGGACAGGGCCTCATCGTGCGGGAGGCCGCGCGCGTGGCCCGGAACGGAGGGACCCTCGCCGAGGCGGTCCTCGCCGTCGAGTCCGCGGCGGCACGGGCGCGCGTTTACGCCGCCGTGCCGTCGCTCGACACCCTCGTGAAAGGAGGCCGCGTCACGGCCGGCCAACGGGCCCTGGCGAACGCCCTGGGCGTCGTTCCGCTCATCACCGTGGACGGCCTGGGGCGCGCCCGGGCCGGCGGCGCCGCGCGGGGCTTTCCCCGGGCGTGCGTAAAACTCGTCGGGAAGTGCCTCGCGAAGACGAGGGGGCTGCCCGCGACGACCTGGGGCGTGGCGCACTTCGGGGCGGCGAGTCTCGCGGAGAGCATTGCCGGGGAGCTGCTCGCACGGCAGCCGGGGTCCGACGCCTTTGTCGTCGAGATCGCTCC
>DASVJU010000065.1:0-6751 GCA_036385755.1 Thermoanaerobaculia bacterium | reverse complement strand
GTCACCGTGACGAGGGCCTGAGTTTCGCCTCGGGTGAAGAGGGCCGAGCCGTGGGTCCTGGGGAGCATCCCGACCTCGATCGTGATCGGGCGGATCTCGTCGAAGGCGCGCCCGTCGAGCCGTTTGCGCTCCTTCAGGATGGTCTCGCGGGTCAGCGTCTCCACCAGCTCCGAGACCGCCAGCTTCACGTTCTTGCGTCCCTCGACGTCCTCCTCGGGAATCGCGTCGACGGCCGCTCTCTTCACGTCCTTGATCCGGGCGTACGATTCGATCTTTCCATTCCAGGTGAGCGCTTCCATCATCGGCGCGGTCCAGTGGCTCCGGACGGTCTCGCGGACCTCCGCGGGGACCCCGGCCGGCGGCGGGAAGACCGCCTTGCCGGCCCCCTGGCGGCGGGCCAGCTCCTCGATCCCGTCGATGATCCTCCGTACGGCATCGTGGCCGGCCAGGATCGCCTCGAGCATCAGCTCCTCGGAGACCTCCTTGGCCCCCGCCTCGACCATCGAGACGGCGTCGCGGGTGCCGACGACGACCAGGTCGAGCGTCGACTGCTCCCGCTCCTTCGCGGTCGGGTTGAAGACGAACCGGTCGCCGATCCGTGCAACGCGGACCGCGCCGAGGACGTGCTGGAAGGGGATCGTGTTGATCGCGAGCGCGGCGGCGGCGCCGTTGATCGCGAGGATGTCCGGGTCGTTCTCGCCGTCGGCCGAGAGAACGAGGCCCACGACCTGCGTCTCGTGGTTGAAGCCCTCGGGAAAGAGCGGACGGAAGGGCCGGTCGATCATCCGGCACGTGAGGATTTCCTTCTCGGTGGGACGCCCCTCGCGCTTGAAGAAGCCGCCGGGGATCCGGCCCGCCGCGTAGGCGTATTCCTTGTACTCGACGGTCAGGGGAAGGAAGTCGATGTCCTTCGCTTCCTTCGCGTAGCAGGCGCTCACGAGGACCACGGTGTCGCCGCACTTCACGACGGCGGCGCCGTCGGCCTGCTTGGCGATCTTGCCGGTTTCGATCGTGAGCGAACGGCCATCGAGGTCGACGGTCAGGGTGTCATGCATGGGACGATTCCTTTCGACGTGGCCCGGCCCGGCGCGCACGACGAAACCGGCCGCGGAATGCGGGCCGACGCGTGCCGCCGAAACGTGAGGGAAGAGAGACTACTTGCGCAGTCCGAGGCGTTCGATCAGGGCGCGGTACCGCTCCGTGTCGCGTCTCTTCACGTAATCGAGCAGGCGCCGCCGCCGGCCAACCATCTGGAGGAGCCCCCTCCGGGAATGATGGTCCTTGGCGTGGGCCTTGAAGTGCTCGGTCAGCTCGGAGATGCGCTTGGAGAGAAGAGCGACCTGGACCTCGGGGGATCCGGTGTCGCCCTCATGGCGCCGGTAGCTGGTGATCGTTTCCGCCTTCTTCGTGGTGAGCTGGGCCAATTTCTTTTTTTCCTTGTGTTGTCTCTAATTTTTCAGCCGACGGAGTCTACCGGGACGATTCCCGGGCGTCAAACGTCACTCGGCGAGGACGATTTTCGGCCGCGCGAGCGCGAGGACGCCCTTGCCGAGGGGCTCGAGGAGGCCGAGGGCGAGAAGCTCCCCGTCCGCCGTGAGGCGGACCATCGACGCGCCCATCGTGCCCATCGCCTCCTTAGGGACACGCACCGGAACGGCGTGGCCGCTCTTCACCTTCGCGGCCTCGGCCGCGGCGAGAGGGACCTCCGGGAACGGAAGCGGTATCTCGGACAGGGAGAGCCAGAAAGGTTTCTTCAGGCGGTCCGAGGCCTCCATCGCTTCGAGCGCCGGGAGCGTCCGCGCGTCCCCGATGCCGAAGGGTCCGATCGACATGCGACGGAGCGATGCCAGGTGCGCCCCGAAGCCGAGCGCTTTCCCGACGTCGTGCGCAAGCGAGCGGATGTACGTGCCCGAGGTGCAGGAGACGCGGAAGCTCGCGACGTCGCCCTCGAGTGAAAGGACCGTGAACTCGCGCACGGTGACGGTCTTCGGGAGGTCCGGCACACTCTCGCCTTTTCGCGCCAGCTCGTAGAACTTCTTGCCGCCGATCTTCTTCGCCGAGAACGGCGGCGGCGACTGCCGGATCTCGCCAGTGAACGCGCGACACGCCTCCTCGAGGAGCGCGCGGTCCGGGCGGGGATCGGGATGGGGTTCGCCGGCGGGCGTCCCCTCCGTGTCATACGTGTCCGTGACGATGCCGAAACGCATCGTTCCCTCGTACGTCTTCGCGAAGCCCGTGAGGAACGACTGGAGCCGCCCCGCGCGGCCGACGCACAGGACGAGAAGGCCGGTCGCGGCGGGATCGAGAGTCCCCGTGTGGCCGATACGGCGGGTCCCGAGGAGGTGCCTCGCGACGTCGACGACGTCGTGGGAGGTGATCTTCGCGGGCTTGTCGACCAGAAGGATCCCGGAGGGCCCGTCCGCGCGCGACGGGGAAGCGGTCACCCGGCCTCCGGGGTGAGGGCGGCCGCGTCGACGGCCTTCGCAGCGGCGACCGCCGCCTGGACGGCAAGAGCGATCTCGGGAACGAGCGTTTCCTTCGCGGAGGCGAGCGTGCCTTTCACGCGGCAGCCCGAGGCGTTGCGGTGCCCGCCCCCGGCGTGGCGCGCGGCGACGCTCCGGATGTCCACGGCGCCTTTGCTGCGCATCGAGCAGCGGATCTCGCCTTCGTCGCCCTCGCGGAGGAGCGCCGCGGCGCGGACGCCCTCGATGCCGCGGGCGCGGTTCACGAGGCCCTCGGTGTCCGATTCCTTCGCGCCGCTCTCGAGGAAGAACCGGCGTGGAAGCTCGACGGTCGCCACGGTGCCGCCGGCGTGGATCTCGAGCGTCCCGAGGACGAGGGCCTCGAGCTTCAGCGCGGAGAGGGGCGCGGCCTCGAACAGGAACTCGTTCACGGGCCCGGGCTCGGCGCCCGCGGCCACGAGACGCGCCCCGAGCGCGAGGGCCTTCGGCGTCGTATTCGAGTAGCGAAAAGAGCCCGTGTCCGAGACGAGCGAGACCCAGAGGTTCGTGGCGCTGTCTTTCGTGAGCGGCCAGCCGAGGAGGTCGACGAGGTCGGCGACGATCTCGCCCACGGCGGCCGCGGGGAGGTCGATCAGGTTCAGTGCGCCGTAACGGGCGTTGCCGGGGTGGTGGTCGACGTTGACGACTTTCCCGGCGAACAGGTTGGGCCAGCCCGTGCGGTCCGACTCCGGGCACTCCATGACGAGGATCGCGTCGTGCGCCGCCGGCCAGTCCGCGGGGAGCGCCTCGAGGACCTCGACGCGCGAGATCCCGGGCATCCCGTCGTAAACGTACGACCAGGGGTCGCGCATGACGACGCGCGCTTCCTTGCCGGCCGCCTCGAGCACCTGAGCGAGGCCGAGCGCCGAGCCGAGGGCGTCGCCGTCCGGGTTGCGATGGCCCGTGAGGAGAAAGCGGCGCCCGTTTTGGAGCAGGTCCGCGACGGCGCCATACGCGTCGTCGAGTGCGGCGTCGCGCGTCATTCGGCCTCGCCGGGGTCGTCGGCCCCCTCGGCCTTCGGGATCGTGCGCAGGAGCTCCTCGACGCGCGCGCCGCGCTCGAGCGTGTGGTCCTCCGCGAAATGGAGGTCCGGCGCGTGCCTCAGCCCGCAATTCTTCCCGACGAGCGAGCGCAGGCGTCCGCGCGCCCGGTTGAGAGCCTCGACGGTCTTGGCGAACTGGTCTTTCGCGCCGAACACCGAAACGAAGACGCGCGCCGAACGGAGGTCGTCGGACATGACGACGTCGGTGATCGTCGCGAACCCGATCGCGGGGTCGCGCAGGTCTTCCCGGAGGAGGCGCGCGAGCTCCGCCCGCACCACGTCTCCTACTTTCTTCGGCCGCCTGCCGGGCGCGCCGCCGGACCGTCTCTCTGTCGCCATGTGGTCTCCTGTCTTCAGCCCGGGACGCCGAACGAGCTTCCGGGCTCCCCGACGTCACCGAATCCCACGAGCTCGTGCCGTTCGCTCGCGATCTCGGCGCCGTTCTCTTCCGCGTACGCCTCGACGAAATCGCGGACTCTCTGCAGCAGGGGCTCGAGGCCCTCCGTGTCGGGTCCCACGGCGGCGATCCCGAGGCTCGCGCGCTGGAGGAGGTCCTGGTGCGCGACTTCCGCCGCCGAGATCTCGAAATCCCCCCGAAGCCGGCTCTTCAGCGGCCTCAGGAAAGAGCGTTTCTCCTTGAGGCCCCGGCACCCGGGGAGATGAAATTCGTAAACCGCGAGAGCGACGACCACGGGCTCCTCAGGTCAGCGATCCGGCGAGCTCCTCGATGACGAACGCCTCGAGGACGTCCCCGATCTTCACGTCCTGGTAGCCCGCGATTCCGATTCCGCACTCGAAACCCTGCTTCACCTCGGACGCGTCGTCCTTGAAACGGCGGAGCGATCCGATCTTGCCCTCGTAGATCACGCGGCTGTCGCGGATGAGCCGCACGGAGGCCGACCGCGGGATGACGCCGTCCGTGACCATGCAGCCCGAGATCGTGCCGATCTTCGGCACCTTGAAGGTCTCGCGCACCTCGGCGTGGCCGCGGGTGACTTCCTTCTTCACGGTGTCGAGGAGGCCGGTCATGGCCTTCTTGATCTCGTCCGTGAGCGTGTAGATGACGGAGTAGAGGCGGATGTCGACGCCTTCGTGGTCGGCCAGCTCCTGTGCCTTCTTCTCGGGCTTCACGTTGAATCCGATGATGATGGCCTCGGAGGCCGAGGCGAGGAGCACGTCGTTCACCGAGATGGCGCCGACGCCGGAGTGGAGGACGCTGACCTTCACCTTCTCCGTCGAGAGCTTGGCGAGGCTCTGGAGGAGGACTTCCTCGGAACCGTGCACGTCGGCCTTCACGATGAGCGCGAGATCCTTCATCTCGCCTTCCTTCATCCGGTTGAAGAGCGAGTCGAGCGACATCCGCGAGGACTTCGTGAGTGATTCCTCGCGCTCCTTGAGCGAGCGGAACTGGGAGACCTGGCGGGCCTTGCCCTCGTCTTCGACGACCTGGAGCGTGTCGCCCGCGTTCGGGATGTCCTCGAAGCCCATGACTTCGACGGGGGTCGCGGGGGGCGCCTCGGTCACGCGCTTGGCGTGGTCGTCGAGCATCGCGCGCACGCGGCCCACGGCCGTGCCGGCGAAGAAGACGTCGCCGACGTGGAGCGTGCCCTGTTGGATTAGCACGGTCGCGAGCGTGCCCTTGCCGGCTTCGCGCCGCGCCTCGAGGACGACGCCGCGGGCCGGACCGGTCGCCACGGACTTCAGCTCGAGGAGATCGGCCTGGAGCAGGATCATTTCGAGGAGCTGGTCGATTCCGATCTTCTTCTTGGCGGAAATCTCGCAGGCCACGACGTCGCCGCCGAATTCCTCGACGAGGACCCCCTTCTCGGCGAGCTCCTGCTTGACGCGTTGCGGGTTCGCGTCGGGCTTGTCGATCTTGTTGATGGCGACGACGAGCGGCACCCTGGCGGCGCGCGCGTGGTCGATCGCTTCCTGCGTCTGGGGCATGACGCCGTCGTCGGCCGCCACGACGAGGACGACGATGTCCGTGGCCTTGGCGCCGCGCGAGCGCATCATCGTGAAGGCCTCGTGGCCCGGCGTGTCGAGGAACACGATCGGCTTGCCCTTGGCGACGACGCGGTACGCGCCGATGTGCTGGGTGATGCCTCCGGCCTCACCTTCCGCGACATGCTCCTTGCGGATCGCGTCGAGGAGCGACGTCTTGCCGTGGTCGACGTGCCCCATGACCGTGACGACGGGCGCCCGCGGGATGCGCTCTCCGGCGTTCGCGGTCGCACCGGCTTCGTCGGCGGGGGCGTTCCCCGCCGCGGCCTGGTCGTTCGCGGTCTGCTGGCGCGTGAGCTCGAGCTCTTCCTCGAACGAGACGACCGCCGCTTCGACGCCGAACTCTTTCGCGATCTCGACCGCGATCTTCGGGTCGAGCGGCTGGTTGATCGTCGCGAAGACGCCGCGCGAGAGGAACGACTTCATGAGGTCCTTCGCGAGGATGCCGAGTTTCTCGGACAGTTCCTTGACCGTGACGCCTTCCGAGAGGAAGACGGGCCCGTCGGCCTTCTTCTTGACCTCGACGACCTCGCCCGTCTCCGTCGTCGTGGTCTTCTTGCCCGCGCGCCGCTGCGCGGACTTGGAGAGAGGCTTGGGGGCGAGCGCCTCGTCCGTCCCTTCGCCCGACGGCGTCTGGATGTCTTCGTAGGTGTCCTGCTTGTACGAGCCGAGGTACTCGCGCACGTCCTCTTCGAGGGCGGAAACTTCCTTCGTGCGCGGCTTCTTGGACTCCGCCTTCTTGGCGTCGCCTTTCTTGACGCCGAGGCCGGGTTTCGTTGCGTCCTTCTTCCGTCGCTCTGCGGTGTCGGGCAGTGGTGGAGCGACGGGGCCTCCGAGGGGCGGACGGCCGAAAGGCGGACGCGGACCGAAGCCCGGCCCCGAAGGGCCGCCGGGACGAGGTCCGAAGCCGGGGCGGGGCGCGAAGCCCGGACGCGGCGGCATGCCCATGGCGGGACGCGGCGAGAATCCGGGACGCTGAAAACCGCCGCCGGCGGGCGTCACGGGCTGCGGGGCTCGGACCGGCCGTGCGACCGGAGCAGGCGGTGCCGCGATGACCGCGCGGCCGAGCCCGCCGGCGCCGCGCATCGGCGGAGCGGCGACGCTTCCGGCTGCTCCGGCCTGAGCCGCGGGGGGAGCCGTGCGGACGTGGGTGACGCCGGGAGAGTGCGGCCCGGCGCTCGCGCCGTACGACAGCATCGAGTCG
>DASVJU010000064.1:0-16667 GCA_036385755.1 Thermoanaerobaculia bacterium | reverse complement strand
GTGCTTCTTCATGCGCGGATCCTACGGCAGCGGGACCGGCGTAACGCCTCCCTCGTTGATGTTGAACGTCGTGCCGCCGCCGCCGTCCAGCGTGAGGACGTAGCTGCCTGGCGCGAGGTTCGTGAGTCTCCGGAAGCCGGTCTGCCCGCTCGCGTCGGCCGTGATCGAGACGCGTCCGTCCGTCGCGAAGAGCGTGTACGGGTACGGAACGCCCGCCGCCGTCTTCAACGTGCCGCGCAGGATCCCTTTCACGAAAGACTTCGGCCCGACGGCAATGTCGGCCGAACCGCCCGGGGTGAGGGTGATCGGCACGGGCTGCTGCGAGGGCGCCGAGACGCTCGCGAGGTACTGGGTTGCGTAGCCGCTCGCGTTCACGAAGACTGCGTAGCCGCCCGGCTTGAGCGACGGAATCTCACCGGCTCCGCCCGTGTCGAGGGCGATCGAGCCCGTGAAAACGGTGGACTGGCTCCCGTCGAGGACCCGTGCCATGACGCTGCGCATCGGGACGCCGTAAATCCCGTCCCTCACCTGGATGCCGATTCCCTGCCCGCGAAGGAGCTCGACCGAGACGTTCTCGCTCGTGCCGTCGTCGGCGGCCGTGAGGCTGCGCTTGTCGAACTGGTAGTCGGTCTTCTGTGAATTCAGCGTGTAGTCCTGCGGCACGACGTCCGTGAACTGGAAGTGTCCGTTGCTGTCGGTCGTCGCCATGCGCTGCATGGCCGGTGCCACGCTGCCCGTTCCCCCCGCCGACGAGAGGGAGACCGTGGCGTCGGCGAGCGGCTGTTTCGTGTCGGCGTCCGTGACGACGCCGGCGACCTTCGCCATCGGGAACGTGAGGTCGAGGCTCTGGTCTGCCGTGAGCGAGACGGTCTGCCGCACCTGCGAGCCTCCTCCCGCGAGCGGATCGCCCATGGCGGTGACGGTGTACGCGCCTTCCTGCAGACCGGAGAGCGTGTAGCCGCCGCCATCGTCGGTGCGCGTCGTCGCCTGCCGGCCGCCGCCGCCCTGCAGGTTCGCGACGACCATCGCGTTCGCGACCGGCTGGCTCGCCCGCGTGACGTGGCCGCTGAGCGTGAAGCCGACGTCGAAGACGATCTCCGTCTGGAGAACGGGCACGTCGTCGCTCGCCGTAACCTGCTTCGTCGCGCTCCGGGACGTCCCGAGCCCGTCGCCCGCCTGCGCGCGCAGCGTCACCGGGCCCGCCGGCACGCCCGTGACCGAGAAGCTGCCGTCGGCGCCGACCTTCGTATTCGCGAAGAAGGCCTGGACGCCGGTCACCATGACCGTCGTCCCGCTCCGCATCGCGTCGGGCAGCCCGGACACGGTGCCCTGGATCGTCGAGCCCGACGAGAGCGAGAGCACGAGATCGCTCTTCGAATCGCCCGCCTGCAGAACGAACTCCGAAAGGTCGCTCGACTTGCCGTTCATTCCGGCCGACACCGAGTAGCGGCCCGCCCCGAGGTGATCGAAGTGGAAGCGCCCCGTGGCGTCTGACGTGGTCGTCTGCCCGCCCCCGAGGATGCGGCCGAACCCCGTGTCGCCGGCGGCCGAAAGCGCGACGTCCGCGTTCGGAAGCGGCTGGTTCGAAGCCACGACGACGCCGCTCGCGGAGCCGCCGGAGGTGAGCTTGATCTCGACCGTGCCGCCGGTCTCCTTGACGTCGGCCACTTCACTGCCGTCGGTGTAGTCGGGATTCTTCGCGGTGACCTTCAGGCGCCCGACGCTGACGCCCTCGATCTCGAAGTTTCCCTCCGCGTCCGTCGTGACGTCGTCGGCGCCTTCGAGCGCGGCGAGAGGACCGCCCCGGCCGCCGAAACCGCCGAAGCCGCCGTGGCCACCCCCGCTCCCCGCCGCCTCGTGCGTGATGCTCGCGTTCGCGACCGGACGCCCGCTGCGGGCATCCGACACACGCCCCTTGAGGACGACGCCCGGCGTCGCGCGCACCTCGACCTGGTCCTTCGAGCCGTTTTCTTCGACGGCGAGGTTCGCAACGCGCGCCTGCTGATATCCCTTGGACTCGACGATGACGGTCCACGTCCCCGCCGGTACGTCTTCGAGCGCGAACGAGCCGTCTTCGGTGTTGAAGTCGCGCTTCTGGCCGATGCCCGTCGAGACGCCCGCACCGCGCGCGACGAGCCGGATGATGGCGCCGCCGCCGCCGCGATCGGGCTCGTAGGAGGCCGAGAAGTTCTTCAGCGGCTGGCCGCTCCGCGCGTCCAGCGCGGTCCCCGCGATGCGGCCGGTTCCGGCCACGAGGAGGTCGACGTTCGCGGCCGGCGCCACGACGCCGCGCTTCTGAGGGCCGAGGCCGACGCCGCCGAACACGGACAGGTCGTAGACCTGACCCGGCTTCAAGCCCTCGATGACGAAGAGACCGTCGGGGCCCGTCGCGAGGTCGGTGCCCGTGCCCGCGAAGGGTCCTCCGGCGCCGGCCGCGCCGCGGCCCCCGGTCCCGACACGCACCAGGTATCCCTCGGCGCCCTCGCCGTTCTTCTTGCGCACGATGCCGGCGATCGCGGCCCCGGGGCCGAGCGTCACGGCCACCGGGTCCGCGCCCTTGTCGGTCACCTTGACCGGGTCGACCCGTTCGTTCGCGAACCCGGGCTTGCGGACCTGGAGCGCGTACTCGCCCACGGACATGCCCGTGATGTGGAACGTGCCGTCGGCAGCCGTCTTCGCCTTCGGCCGCACGCCCGGGCCACCGAGGCGCGCGAACGTCGCGGCCATGCCGCCCGCACGCGCGCGGAAGTTCACGGACGGGTCGACCTGCACTTCGACGTCCGCGATCGGCTGATCGTTCGCGTCCTTCACGACGCCCGAGATCGTGGCGCCGCGGCGCATCACGATCGCCACGTCGCCCTTCGTCACGCCCGAAGGCAGCGAAAGTCCGGCGAGCGTCGCGCTCTCGAAGTCGGCGTGGCTCACGAAGAGGCGCTGGTTGTCTCCCGGCGCGAGACGTGTCGCCTTGAACGTGCCGTCGGCGCGCGTCCGGAATGCCGTCGTCTCGCCGCCGACGCGCAGCATCCGGCGGATGCCCGCGATCGCGTTCTCGCCCCCGCGGGTGAAAGTGCCCCGGGCCGCAGAAACGGGAGCGCCGTTCTCGTCGACGACCTTGCCGATCATCGTGGCGGAGAGCGTGATCGCGACGTCGAGACGCCTGCTCTCCCCGGGAGCGAGCGCAACGTCCGGCTTCAACCAGGCCACGTAGCGCGCCTCGTCGACCGAGAGCCGGTATGTCTGGGGCGGAATGCCCTTCAGGTGGTAGAGGCCGTCCGGTCCCGTGCGCGCGAGGCGCGCGAATCCGTTCGCCTTGACGAAGACCTTCGCGCGCGGCACGGCGCGGCCCGTCTTGTCGTCGACGACCTTGCCGTCGAGCGACGCGGGCAGCGCGAGCGCGATCGTGAGCGACTTGCCCTCGCCGAGCGGCAGCTTGACGTCCGGCCGGCTTCCCCATCCGGCCTCTCCGGCGTCGACGACGATCGCGCCGCGTCCGGCGGCCGCATGCGGGATCGTGAACCGCCCGTCGGCATCCGTTTCGACCCAGCGCGTCGTCGCCTTCGAGCTCTCGAGCCTCACGAGGGCGCCCGCGGAGGGCTTCTTGTTCGCGCCGAGGACGACACCGGTCACGGGATCTCCCACCGCGACCGTGATCGGACGCGGGACCGCTCCCGCCTTGAGGCCCGTCTCCCGCGCCGGCGCCAGAGAGGTCTTCTCGATCGTGATGCGGTTTCCGGTGGCACTCGCCTCGTCGAACCGGAACGTACCGTCCTCACCCGTGACGACCGTACGGGTCACGACGCGATACGCGAGGTCGTCGCCGCCGGCGACACCCGGCTCGAGCGCGACCGTCGCGCCCCCGAGCGGCTTGCCCCCGACGTCGACCGCGATTCCCGAGAGTTTTTCCCCGTGCGGCAATGTGTGCTCGCCCAGGTCCTCGGTCTCGGAGGCGTCGTAGACGCCCTCGAAGAGGACGGGCACGATGCCCGCCCCCTCCACCCGGACCCGGAAGAGCTTCTCTGCATTCTTCTCTCTATCCTTCTCTCTGCCCGGCTCGGCCGGCGGCACCGCGAGGACGAAGGACCCGTCCGCTCCGCTCGTTGCCGAGGCGATCGGCTTCGGCGGCTCGCCCCCCTTCATCTCGCGCCGGGCCTCGTCTCCGGGCGTTTCCCAGGGAACCGCGGAGATCGTGACACCCGAAACGGGCTTGTCGGCGGGGCCTGCGACGAGGATTCGCCCGCGGATCTGGCCGGCGCCCGCGGGAGCGGACAGGACGAGGAACGCGACGAGCGGGACGATTCGGCTCACGAAGGCCGTCGGGAACTTAACCACGGGAAACCTCCAGGCCGTATTGACCGCGCACGGGCCATCGGGGAATCGGTTGAGCAACTCCGGGGCCACACCCCTCGGCCCTCGCGGGATGACGAACGGATCATTCGGGACTAGACGTTGGAGACACGAGAAGGTTACACATCGCCGTGTCAAAGTGGGCGGATGGGCCCTCTGGCTTTCCTCCCGCCTCACGACCGAATCGTCCTCGAGACGAACGACGAGCGCGTCGCCGCCTTCGCGGCGAGGCTCTGGCCGCGGGGCACGCCGGACGAGGACGGCGCCGCGATCCGCCTCCGCGTCGAAGTGAGAGACGGCGGCCTGCCGGGACGGCAGATCGGGGACCTTCCCGAACGACGCCTGTTCTGGGAGCACGCGCCCACGGAGTTTCGATGCGGCATCCCCGGCCTCTTCTCGGCACGCATCGTCCTCGCGGACGCGACGATCACGGCGACGGCGGCACCGGAGCTGCTCGACGGCGCTTCGGGCCCCGCCGCCCGGTGGCTTCTCGAGGGGCCCGTCGCCGTTCTTCTCGCGCGCCGCGGCTGGCGCGCCCTTCATGCCGGTGCGGCGTCCGGTCCGAAGGGCGCCGTCGTGGTGCGCGGTGCGTCCGGAGCCGGGAAGTCGACGCTCGTCGCCGCCGCCCACGAAGCCGGGCTCACCGTTCTCGGCGACGAGAGCCTTCTCGTGGCGCGGGGCGACCCCGACGCGCTCGCCGCGTCCGTGCGCGAACTGACGCTCCGCGCGGACAGCGCCGCTCTCCTCGGAATCCTCGCGCGTACGTCGCCCGCGTTCTCGGGCGGAGAAGAGAAGCGCCGCGTGGATCTCTTCGAGGGCTCGAACTCCGCGGCGCGCGAGGCTCGGCGCGTGACGACGCTTCTCCTCGGCCCGCGGGCTCCGGGGCCAGCGCGGCTCGTGCCGCTCTCACCCGCACAATTCCTCCTCGAATTCGCGAAGGGTGAGATCCCGCAGGAGCATGTCGGGGGCGGCGCAAGCTCCGTGGCGCGCGCCTGGGCCGAGGCCGGCGGCGCGCGCCTCGACGGCTCGTCGGATCTCGCGGGCGCGGTCTCTTTGTTGAAAGCTCTCGTCACCTGACCGCGCGAGTCGAGCGCGCGCCGCGCGCGGATGTATTAGGCTCATTGCCATGCGGAAACCCCGCGTCCTCCTCGCTCACTCCTACTACCTCGTTCACGACGCGAAGCAATGGCGGAAGATGAAGCCGTATCCCCCGCTCGCCACCCTGTTCGTCGCGTCGGTGCTCCGCGACCGCGGCTTCGAGGTGGAGCTGTTCGACGCGATGCTCGCCCGGAGCGAAGCCGAGTTCGTCCGCGCCCTCGACGCCTCCGAGGCGCCCATCGTGGGAATCCTCGAGGACAACTTCAATTTCCTGACGAAGATGTGCACGACGCGGAATCGCGAGGCGGCGCTCGCGATGGTGGCCGCGGCGCACGCGCGCGGGCGCCGCGTGGCCGTGAACGGTTCGGACGCGACGGACCATCCCGAGACGTATCTCGCGGCCGGCGCGGACGCCGTCGTGCTGGGCGAGGCGGACGCCACGTTCCCCGAGCTGGCGGCCACATGGGCCCGGGACCCCGGCGCGGGGCTCGACGCGATTCCCGGTCTGGCTCTCGCCGATGGGGACGGCGCCGACGGCCCGCCGGGCGTGCGCAAGACGCCGGTGCGCGCCTTCGTCGAGAGCCTCGACGCGCTCCCCTACCCCGCCTGGGATCTCGTGGACGTCGCCCAGTACCGCGCCGCGTGGATCCCGGCCCACGGGCGGATGTCCTGGAACGTCGTGACGACGCGCGGCTGCCCGTTCCACTGCAACTGGTGCGCGAAGCCCCTCTACGGCACGCGCTACGCGCAGCGGAGCCCCGCGAACGTGGCCCGCGAGGTGCGCCACCTCGCCGCGACGGTGAACCCGGACCATCTCTGGTTCGCGGACGACATCTTCGGCCTGTCGCCGCGCTGGATCGAGTCGTACGCCGAGGCGCTCGCGAAGGAAGGCGTCCGCATCCCCTTCACGGTGCAGTCGCGCGTGGATCTCATGACACGCTCCGCCGTCGCCGCGCTTCGGCATGCCGGCGCCGAAGAGGTGTGGATGGGCGTCGAGTCGGGCGCGCAGAAGATCCTCGACGCCATGGACAAGGGCACGCACATCGTCCAGACGAGAGACGCCACGGGCCTCCTCCGCCAACACGGCATCCGCGCGGCCTGGTTCCTCCAGCTCGGCTATCCGGGCGAAACCTGGGAGGACATCCTCGCGACGCGCGACCTCGTCCGCGAGGAGCGCCCCGACGACGTGGGCGTGTCGGTGGCCTACCCGCTGCCGGGCACGCTCTTTCACGAGCGCGTGAAGGAGCAGCTCGGCGCCCGCACGAACTGGAGCGACAGCGACGACCTCGCGATGATGTTCCGCGGCACGTACGAAGGGGCCTTCTACAAGCGCGTGCGCGATCTCCTGCACGAGGAGGTCGCGGCCTTCTCCGCCACGGGAAACGCGGCCGGGGAAGCGCAGGCCCTCTTCGACACGCGCTGGGCGGACCTGGCCGACTCCGAGGCGTCCTTCCGAACCGAGAGGAGCGCCGCGGTCCCGTCCGGTCTCGCGCGCGCGTGACGGAAAGAGGCACAGGCGGACTGCCGCCCGCGGTCCGCGCCTTCGACGCGCTGGCCGGCGCTTTCGACGAGAGGTTTGGCGCGTGGGAGAGCGTCGCCGCGCAGCGCCGCGCCGTGCGGCGGGCGCTTCTCGCTGCTTTTCCGGAAGGCGCATCGCTGATCGAGCTCGGTGGGGGCACGGGCGAGGATGCGCTCTTCCTCGCCAGGCACGGACGCCGCGTCCTCGTGACCGACGGCGCGCCGAAGATGGCCGCGCGCACGAACGAGAAGGCGCGCGCCGCCTCGCTCGAAGGCCGCGTCTCGGCCGAGCGGGTCTCGCTCGAGGACCTGGACACGTGGGCGGCCGCGCGGAAAGACACTATTTTCGACGGCGCGTTCTCCAACTTCGCGTCCCTGAACTGCATCGCGGACCGCCGTCCTGTAGCCCAGGGGCTCGCCCGGCTCCTGCCCCCCGGCCGCCGCGCGCTCCTCGTCGTCTTCGGGCCCTGCTGCCCCGGCGAGACGCTCGTCCTCCTCGCGCGCGGCAGAGGGCGCGCGGCCTTCCGGAGGCTCGCGCGCGCTCCCGCGCCGGCGCGGGTCGGGGGCGAGACGTTCACGGTGACGTACCCGGCGCCCTGGACGCTCGCGCGGGAATTCGCGCCCTTTTTCCGGTTGAAGGACACGCTCGGCATCGGGGTGTTCGTGCCTCCCAGCGCGGCCGAGCCCGCTGTCTCGCGCTTCCCGCGCTTCCTCGGCGCTCTCGAGACCCTCGATCGAAACTTCGCGCGGCCGCTCGCGCTCCTCGGCGATCACGTGCTCCTGGACTTCGAGCGGACGCATGCTGCGGCGGACGCGGCATGAACACCGAGCCTCCGCGCCGGCGCTGGGCGCGCGCCTACATGCGCCTCCGGCGCGCGGAAGGACGCGGAGCGGGCGGCGAAGCCGAGCTCCTCGCGCTGCCCTACCTGACGTCGGGGCCGCTCGCGGGGCAATGGGCGGTCCGCGCGCGCACGTTCGACGCGTTCGTCCGCCGCATCGTCTCTCCCCTCGCCAAAGAGCGCGCCCGCCCGCTCGACGTCCTCGATCTCGGGGCGGGGAACGGCTGGCTCTGCGCACGCCTCGTACGCGCGGGCCACCGGTGCGTCGCACTGGACCTTCGCGTCGACGACGCGGACGGCCTCGCCGCCGGGGCCCCGTTCCGCCGCCACCTGCCCCGCATGTTCGGGCGCGTGTCCTCGTCCTTCGACGCACTCCCCTTCGGAGCCGCGCTCTTCGACCTCGTCGTCTTCGACGCCTCCCTGCATCTGGCCGAGGACCTCCCTCGGGTCCTCGCCGAGGCCGCGCGCGCCACGGCGCGGGGGGGACGCGTCGCTATACTGGATTCGCCTTTTTACGCGCGGTCGGGGGCGGGGGAAGCCATGTCCGAAGAGAAGCGGCGCGACACCGCGCGGATGTTTCGCGACCTCGCGGAGGACCTCCTCGCACTGGCGCCGGTCGAGTACCTCACGCCCGGGAGTCTCGCCGCCGCCGCGGCGCCTGCGGGCCTGGCGTTCGAGAGGAGCCGCGTCCTCTATCCCTTCGCCTACGAGACGCGCGGCTTGAAAGCCCGCGTTCTCGGAAAGCGCCCGCCCTCGCGCTTCGACCTGTGGGTCGCGCAAAGAGCGTGAGGCCCGCGTGATCCTCCTCCTCAACCCGCGCGCCACGCGCCCGCAGAACCGCCGCTTTCCCCTGTCGCTTCTCGCGCTCGGCGCGGCCCTCCCGAAGGACGTCTCGTGGGAGATCCTCGACGGAAACCTCCCCGACGCGGACCTTCACGAGGAGACGGCGAAAAGAATCCTCGCGCGGGCGGGCACGGACGACGCCGTGGCTCTTGTCGGCATGACGGTCATGCCGGGCCCGCAGCTCTTGTCGGCGGTGCCGCTCGCCCGGGGCCTGAAGGAGAGGTTTCCGGACATTCCCATCGTCTGGGGCGGCTACTTCCCGAGCCTCTACCCGGATCCCGTTCTCCGCGCACCCTACGTGGACTTCCTCGTGCGCGGACAGGGCGAGAGGACGCTCGTCGACCTGCTGGACGTCCTCGCGGCACGCCGCCACGCCGCGACAGTCGCGGGCCTCGGTTGGAAAGAGGGCGGCGAGGCGCGCGTCAATCCGGAAAGGCCCTGGGAAGGTCCCGACGCGTTCCCCATGCTGCCCTGGCATCGGATCGACCTCGAGACCTATCTCCAGCCGACCGCGCTCGGGAAGCGCAACGGCGTGTACCAGGCGTCGATCGGCTGCCTGTACACGTGCAATTTCTGCGGTGTCATCGCGGCGCTCGGAAGTCTCCAGAAGTTCGAGTCGCCCGCGCGCACCGAGGCGAATCTCCGCCATCTCGTGGAGCGACATGGCATGGACGCCGTCCACTTCTACGACAACAATTTCTTCCTCAAGGAACCGCACGCCGAGGAGCTCGCGGCCCGAATGACGCCGCTCGGGCTGAAATGGTGGTGCGAGGCCCGGATCGACGCGATGCTTCGATTCTCGGACCGCACGTGGGAAGCCCTCCGCCGCTCCGGCCTCACGATGGCGTACTTCGGGGCCGAGTCGGGCTCCGACGAGACCCTCAGGAAGATGTCGAAGAACCTGACGACGGACCAGACGCTCGCCCTCGCGGAGAAGACACGCCGCTTCGGCATCGTGCCCGAGTTCTCCTTCATGTTCGGGGACCCGGACGAACCGGAAAGGGACGTGGAGACGACACTCGCGTTCGTGACGAAGCTCGCCACCGTGAACCCCGACATGAAGCTCATCACCTATTTCTACACGCCCACTCCCCAACGGCGTGGGACTTACGGCAACGTCGACGCCCTTTCGTCGACGCCCGCGACCCTCGAGGAGTGGACGACGCCCGAATGGGCCGGCTGGATGACGCACGAGGACCCGCTCGTTCCGTGGCTTCCGCGCAAACTCAAGGAACGTGTGGAAGACTTCGCCCGCATGCTGAAGGGGGGACTCGCGCCTACGGACCCTCCGGCCTACGGACATCTGAGGCCGCCCGCGTGAGCGCCGAGCCGCCCCTCGGCACGCGTCCCGCCTATCGCCTGTGGGCCGCGACGTACGACGTCGAGAACCCGCTCACGACGATGGACTCGCTCGCCGTGCACTTCTTCTCCCACGACATCGCGGGAAAGGACCTCCTCGACGCTGCCTGCGGCACGGCCCGCCGGCTCGTCTTCCCGGCGGGGCGGGGGCCACGCAGCTCCTGCGGCGTGGATCTCGTCTTCGAGATGCTGGCCGCCGGCCGTCACGACCCCTCCCGGCCGCGCACCACGGCCGGAGGGGACCTCCGCGCGCTGCCTTTCGGAGCGGGAGCCTTCGACGTCGTATGGTGCCGGCTCGCGGCGGGCCATCTCCTCCAGATCGCGCCGCTCTACCGGGAATGCGCGCGCGTCTTACGCAAGGGTGGATACGCCGTCGTCACCGATTTTCATCCGGAAGCCATTCGACGGGGCCACGCGCGCGCGTTTCGCGACGTCTCGGGAGCCGCGCACGTCGTGGAGCACGTCGTCCACGACGCCGAGGCCCACGAGGCGGCCGCGCACGAGGCGGGTCTCACCTTCGACGCCTCGGGCTCGCTCGGCGTGGGTTCGGAGGTTCGGCCCTTCTACGAGCGCGCGAAGAAGCTCGACCGATACGCGGCGGACCTCGGCCTCCCGCTGCTCCTCGCACTGCGCTTCTCGAAATGAGGTTCCGCCTCGAGGCGGGAAACGCAACGCACGACGTCGAGGACGGGAGGCTCTCGGCGCCGGAGGGAGACGCGGCCCTCACGCTGGACCTCGGGGACGCCACCCTGATGCCCGGGCTCGTGAACGCCCACGACCATCTCCACCGGAACCACCTCCCCAGGATCGGCGAGCCGCCCTACACGAGCGCCGCCGGCTGGGGCGCGGACCTTCACGCGCGCTTCGCCGACGATCTCGCGCGGCGCCACATGCTGCCGAGGCGCGAAGCGCTCCTCTTCGGCGCGTTCAAGAACATCCTCGGAGGCGTCACGTCGGTCGTCCACCACGACCGCCTGGAGCCCGACTTCGAGGCCGACTTTCCGGTGAACGTCGTGAGGGTCCCCGCGCTCGACGGGCTCCACGACGCCAACGCACCGCCCGACGCCGGGCCCTGGGCAATGCACCTCGCCGAGGGGACCTCCGCGTCCTCCGCGGAGGAGATCGACGAGGCCTTCCGGCGCGGGCTTCTCTCCCCCCGGCTCCTCGCCGTGCATCTCGTGGCGGCGGAGTCTTCGGAAATCGCCCGGCTCGTGGCGGCCGGCTGTGCCGCCGTGTGGTGCCCCACCTCGAATTTCTTCCTGTACGGCGCGACGGCTCCGCGCGCCCTTTTCGAGGCGGGTCTCGACGTCCTGCTCGGGACGGACGCGCTCGTGAGCGGCGCGGGCACGCTTCTTCACGAGATCCGCGCAGCGCGCGCCCTCGCCTTCCTGCCCGACGCGCAGCTCGCCTCGGCCGTCACGGACACCGCGGCGCGCCGGCTGGGCCTCCCCCGGCCCTCGCTCGACGCGGGGGCTCCCGCGGACGTCGTCGCGCTCTCGGCGCCGCTCCTCGAGGCGCTGCCGCGCGACGTGGCCCTCGTCGTCGTCGGCGGGCGGCCCGTTTTCGCCGACGAACGGCACGCGCCGCTCTTCGAGGCGGCGGGCGTTCCCTCCGTGTCGCTCAAGGTCGGCGGCGTTCCGAAACGGGTGGCCGCTCCGCTCGCCTCTGCCGCGCTCCTCGCCTTCCGTCTCGTGAAGGACCTCCGCCGTATCATCGAGTGAAGTGCGAGTGACATGACCGACGCGCCCAATCTCGTCCTCGGCGAGGGCGAGGTCCGCCGCCATGAGACATTCGGCCCGGACACCGTAAACCGCGGCGCCGTCCTTTTCGACTGCACCTGGGACGGCGGGATTTTCGAGTCCGGTGTCATGGTGGGCGGACTCTTCCGCTCCGGAACGTTCCGTGGCGGTGTTTTCTGGGGCGGCGTGTGGATGGGCGGAACCTGGAGAGGCGGCGACTGGGAGAACGGCTTCGGGCCGGACGGGCAATACCACCCCCGCACCGTGCATCCATGAAAGTCATCCTCGCTTCCGCGCACCGGTTCCCGGACCACGCGCGGCTCTGGTACCGGTTCGTGGCGCGCGACCTCGTGCCCGCGCTGCGCGGCGCCGGCGCGGAAGTCGAGGTACTCGTGTTTCGCGATGCGGCGCCCGAGGGCTTCGAGCCGAGACACTTCCCCGGGGCCACGTTCTTCACGAGGTCGTTCGAGGCCCTCGACGTCGTCGAGTTCCACGAGAAGGCGCTCGAGAGACCCGGCGACGTTCTTTTTCTCCTCGACGCGGACGTCTTCGTTCTCGACGGCGCGTGGGTCGCATCGCTCCTCGGACACTTCGAGGATCCGACGGTGGCGGGCGTCTCGCTCCTCCGGCGCGGCGCCCTTCCGGGCGTCGTCGCTCTCATGGCGCGGCGCGCCGCCTACCGCGCGCCCCAGGTGCCCGCCCTCGCACCCTCGTACGAGGGTCTCGAACGATGGCCGCACGCGACGAAGCGTCAGGCGGGAGACCGCGCCGCGCTGGCGCTGCGCGCGCGCGGCAAGAAAATCGTCGAGGTCCCTCCCGCGACGGCGGCGGCGCGCCTCGCGGATTTCGGCGGCGCCACCCTGATCCGGACGGCGCGTGAAATGTACGGCGGGATCCTCGGCCCGCGCTTCGAGACGCTGCTCGTGGAGGAGCCGGACTTCGCCGGCGGCGCGTACCAGAACATCCTTCTCGGTGCGCTCTTTCGTGTCGTCTTCGAGACGCCGTATGCGGCGGCTCGCGGTCCTTCGCCCTTTGCGGCCCCGGGGGGCGACGCTCACCTCTCGGGAAGCGCGACCCCCGAGGAGCTCCGCGCCGCGCTCGCGGAGATCCACGACCGGAAGGCGATCGCGCGCCTCGTCGCGTCGTTCGAGAAGTCCGACGGCGCGTTCACCCGGCTCGCGGCCCGCGAGGGGCTGACCCGCCGAGCGCTGAAGGTGCCGCCCGTCCTGCCACGCGCACGCGTCCTCGAAGCCCGCGCGCGGGCCGCGGCAGGGCGGCTCTTCGGAAAGAAGTGACCCCGTGGAATCCTGATCTAGGGGATCCCGGCCGCCGGTCGCTCCATCAGCGCTGCGACGCGGGATTCGATGTCGTCCACGGAGACGCGCATGAGGCAGTGGAGATCGCCGCGCGCACAGGCGGGCTGCATGCAGGCTCCGCACGAGAGGTCTTCGCTGTAAAAGCCGTCTGACCGGGGACCCTCGGGCCGGCTCCACGCAGAGCGGCTCGCGCCGAAGAGCGCGAGCGTCGGAATTCCCTGGACCCACGCGAGGTGCATGAGGCCGGAATCCTCGCTCACGATGAGCGAGGCGTGCGCGACGAGCGCGAGAGCCTCGCCGGCCGTCGTCTGACCCGCGAAGTCGAGGAGGGGCGCGCGGAGAGATCCGCCGAGCGCCTCCCTGAAAGCGACGAAACGGGGAGGCACGGGCGCCGCGGCGAGGAGGAAAAGCCGGCAGCCGCGCGCGTCGAGACGCTTCCCCAGCTCGACCCAGCGCGCGAGAGGCCATTGCCGCGTCTCCCAGCCGCCGGCGGGATTCAGGCAGACCAGCGGGCCGCCGTCCCAGCCCGCACTCGTGAGCCTCTCTTTCGCCGCATGCCGGACGTCGTCACGCGCGTGCGGGGCCAGGACGGGCGGGAGCCGGCCGAGGCCGAGCGCGTCGGCCGCGTCGAGATAGCGCGTGAGGGCCGTCTTCGGCGCGTGCCGGTCGAATCCCGCCCACGCGCCGGGCGAAAGGAGTCGCGTCAGGAACAGCGACCAGCGGTTCCGCTGCAAGTCGAGGACGGCCGGGACCGGGCGTGTGCGAAGGGAGAGCGCCGCGCGAAGCACGGCCGCTCCCTTCCGAAATTTCGGGAGACGCGCGTCGAACGAGACGACGCGGTTCACGTCGCGGTGAGCGGCGAAGAGATCCGCCGAACGCACGTCTGTCACGACGTCGAGCCGGGCGTGAGGGAGCCGCCGCCGGAGCGCGCCCAGGACGGGAAACGTGATCGCCGTGTCGCCGAACGCGTGCAGGCGGATCACGACGACGCGCGAAGGGTCCCGGCCGGGCAGAAGCGGAACGCCGAGGATGCCGTCGGGCGTGAACGGCGCGACCGGGACGGGGGCGGGCATCGGGCGATGCTACGCCGCGCTAGCATGGCGCGTGCGCGTCGCGCTCGTCGTCCCCGGAGGCGTGGATCGCAGCGGCAAAGAGCGCGTCATCCCCGCGCTCCTCGCGCTGATCGAGAGGCTGGCGCGGCGCCACGAGCTCCACGTCTTCGCGCTCGCGCAGGAGCCCCGCCCGGGCGATTGGACTCTCCGCGGCGCGGCCGTCCACAACCTGGGTTTCTCGGCGCGCGCGCGCTGGCCGGGCGAGGCGCTCTTCGCCGCCGGGCGGCGTCTTGCCCGCGGCCTTTCGGCTCACGGACCGTTCGACGTGGTCCACGCGTTCTGGGCGAACAACCCCGGCTTCCTCGCGACGCGCGCGGCGCGCGCACTCGGAATCCCGGCGGTCGTGAGCGTCGCCGGCGGTGAACTGGCCGCGCTGCCCGAGATCGGCTACGGAGGCCAGCTGCATCTCCGGGAGCGCCTCAAGACCGCCCGGGCGCTGCGGCGCGCCGCGCGCATCACGGCG
This sequence comes from Thermoanaerobaculia bacterium, assembly GCA_036385755.1. GTDB lineage: Bacteria > Acidobacteriota > Thermoanaerobaculia > UBA5066 > UBA5066 > Fen-183. Next base: position 2,036 of record DASVJU010000064.1, on the reverse strand, counting down.
GCGAGCGAGCCGATGCGCGAGGCGGCGCTCGCGCACGGCGTGGACGCCGCCCTCGTCCCGCTCGGGGTGGCCCCGGAATCCTTCGCGGAGCCTCTTCCGCGCGAGCCGTCGCCCCGGCTCCTCCTCGTCGGCAGCCTGAACCGCGTCAAGGACGTCCCGACGGCGCTCCGCGCCTTCCGCCGTGTCGTCGACGCCTGCCCGGCGGCGCGTCTCGATGTCGTCGGCGAAGACGTGCTCGGCGGCGAAGTTCCCCGCGCGGCCTCCGCGCTCGGTCTCGAGCCGCACGTGACCTTCCACGGATTCCTGCCTCTCGAGGCGCTCCTTCCCTTCTATCGGCGTGCGGACCTTCTCGTCCATTCTTCACGGCACGAGGCCGGCCCCCTCGTCGCCCTCGAGGCCGCGGCCTGCGGCGTGCCGACGGTTGGGTCGGCCGTCGGGCACATTCGGGACTTTGGAAGCTCCGCGCCCGAGCGCGCGCTCGCGGTCGCGGTCGGAGACGACGAAGCGCTCGCCACAGGCATTCTGACCCTGCTCGCCGACGAGCCGCGGCGGCGCGCGATGGGGGAAGCGGCGCGGGCCTGGGCGAGCACGCACGATGCGGACGCCACGGCGGCCGCCTTCGAACGGATCTATGCCGAGGTGCTCGCCGCGCCCTGAGGCCGCGAGAGGAATCGCCTCAGCAGGCCCGCGGCCCTTCGAATCTCCGCCGCCTCCCGGACGGCCGCCGCAAGGGTGCGCGGGTGCCGCAGCAGCCGGCCCCACAGGCGCGCGGCGGAGAGTGGCACCCCAAAGCGCGGCCCGTCGGCGAAGAGCGCATCGTGGACCCTCGCGAGCGCGAGCGCGCCCAAGGCACCCCGCCGGAAATACGCATTCGTCACGGCCATCTCGAGAAGCGTCTCCTCTCCCACCCATCCCCCGAGGAGGCGGGTCATCGTGATCGCATCGAACCGGGCGAACGCGCCGGTGCCCTCGAGGTGGAGGAGCGGCACCTCGAACCCGGCCTCTTTCACCGCGCGCGCGACGCGGTCGGCCGTGTCGTCGCCGCGCCAGCGGCCCGGCGCGTCTCCGCCGGCCTCTCCTTCGACGTAAGGGGTGAAGGCGCCCGGGACGCTCCTGACGACGTCGCGATAGACCGCCGTCCGCATGACGACCGCGAACGTTCCGGGGCTTTCCGTCGCGGCGCGCGAGACGCACGAGACGCCCGCGACGCGCGGGTCCGAGAACGCATGAAGGACCCGGGGCCAGACGTCCGCCGAGAGCCAGAACACGTCGGTGTCCACGAAGGCGAGGAAGGGCGTCGCGGTCCGCCGGAGAACGTCTCCGTATGCGACCTGAAAGTCCGGCCGGGCCGGCGATCGCCGGAGAACAGCGACGCCGGGCAGGAGCCCTCCGTCGAGGGAGCCCTCCGCGGAGTCGTCGAAGATCTCGAATCGCGCCTCACCGGGTGGAAGCGCGCGCCCGAGGCAGGCGAGCCACAGGCGCGGAACGTCTCCGAACACGGATGCCGCGAACACCGTCGCGCGCGGGATCGCGCCTTCGTCGATCGGGCTCTCGGGCGCGCTCGCTTCCAAGACCGCGCTTCCCGGAAACGCGCCGCGCGGCCGGTAGAGGCCGTCGGGTGAGAAGCCGTGGTGCCAGAGGCCGGAGGTCCACTCGCCGCCCTTCCAGTAGACGGCCCAGGCCACTCCTCCGCGAAACACTCCCGCGCGGAAGATGCCGCCGAGCATCACACCCGCCTCGAAGACGCCTCCGTCCCATTCGCACTCCCAGAGAACGGCCCCGCGATTCACGGTGTCCGCGTCGAAGCGCTGGTGCGCGTGAAACGCGCCTTTCGAGAGCACGCGTGCGCGCGCGCTTTCGGCGGGGGTGCAGGCCATCGTGTTGTCCTGAGCACGAGAATAGACTCTGCCCCACGAAGACACCGCGCCTGCCCGCGGAACTCCGGGCGTGGTCCGCTGAGTCAGCGCTTGAGGCCCAGCGCGATGCGGCGGGCGAGCACCCGCACCCAGGCTGCGGAGAGCGCGAAACCCGTCGCG
>DASVJU010000063.1:0-2515 GCA_036385755.1 Thermoanaerobaculia bacterium | reverse complement strand
GAACCTCCGGGGCGTCAAGGAGTCCGTCACGATCCTCGCGCCGATCTTCCTCGTCTTCATCGGCACGCACGCATTCGCGATCCTCTATTCCTTCGCAATCCACCTGGGCGGACTGCCGGAGGTGTTCGCGGGCGCGGCGCGCGATTTCCACGCCTCGAAGGCGTCCATCGGCTTCTGGCCGCTCGCCTTCATCCTCCTGAAGGCGTACTCGATGGGCGGCGGGACGTACACGGGCATCGAAGCCGTCTCGAACGGCGTCACGATGCTGCGCGAGCCGCGCGTCAAGACGGGCAAGAAGACGATGTTCCTCATGGCCGCCTCGCTCGCGTTCACGGCGGGCGGCATCCTCTTCGGTTACGTCCTCGTCGGGGCGCGCCCGCACGAGGGCAAGACGATGAACTTCGTCCTCTTCGACGCTCTGTTCGGGCACTGGCAGGTCGGAGGGCTCGCGGTCGGGACGGCCTTCGTCCTGACGCTCCTCGTCGCGGAAGCGGCGCTCCTCTTCGTCGGGGCGCAGACGGGCTTCCTCGACGGCCCGCGCGTCCTCGGAAACATGGCGATCGACTCGTGGGTGCCGCGGCGGTTCTCGCAGCTCTCGGACCGCCTCGTGACGCAGAACGGCGTCTTCCTGATGGGCCTCGCGGCGATCGCGGCCCTTCTCTACACGCGCGGCAACATCACGATGCTCGTCGTCATGTACTCGATCAACGTCTTCCTGACGTTCTCGCTCACCGAGCTCGGGATGTCGCGCCACTGGATCGTGGACCGCCACAAGGAGCCGCGCTGGAAGAGCCAGCTCTCGATCCACGGCACGGGCCTGGTCCTGTGCCTCACGATCCTGTGCATCACGCTCTACGAGAAGTTCGCCGAAGGCGGCTGGATGACGGCGCTCGTCACGAGCGCGACAATCTTCCTGTGCTTCCTGATCCGGCGCCACTACGAGCATGTGGAAGAGGACCTCAAGCGCCTCGACGACATCCTCGTCCCCGTGACGCCGGTGCCCGTCGCCGCGGACTGCATCGCGACGCTCGACCACAAGGTCCCAACGGCGGTCCTGACGGTGGACCGCTTCTCGGGCTACGGCCTCCACCAGATCCTGAGCATCCACATGCTGTTCCCGAACTACTACAAGAACTTCATCTTCGTCTCGGTGGCCGTCGTGGACTCGGGCAACTTCAAGGGCAGCGAAGAGGTCGGGCACCTCGAGGCGGCGACGCGGGAGAACCTCGAAAAGTACGTCGCCTGGTGCCGCGCGAAGGGCCTGAACGCGGGCTACCGGATGGCGATCGCGACGGAGACCGTCGACGAGGTCGTGAAGATCTGCAAGGAGATCCGCGAGGAGTTTCCGCGCTCGGTGGTCTTCAGCGGCAAGCTCGTCTTCAAGAAGGAGGAGTGGTACCACCGCCTCCTCCACAACGAAACCGCGATGGCGATCCAGCGCCGCCTCCAGTTCGAGGGCGTGCAGGCGATCGTCCTGCCTGTCCGGGCCAGCGTCTAGATCGGCTCGGCGACGAACCGGTAGCCGACCCAGGGCTCGGTGATGACGTAACGGGGGCGGGCGGGGTCGGGCTCGATCTTCTTGCGGAGCGAGCCGACGTGGACGCGGACCGCGTCGGGCGTCGTGCCCGGCGCGCCATGCCAGACGCGGCCGATGATCTGCCGGATGGTGATGGGTTTGCCCGCGTGGGAGGCGAGGAGCTCGAGGATCGCGAGCTCGGTGGGCGTGAGACGGATCTCCCTGCCTTCGACGACGACGCGCCGCCTCTCGCGGTCGAGCGTGAGGCCGGGAAATTCGAGGACTCCGGCCGCGCTCTCGTCCGCGTGGCGCCGCAGCTGGGCTCTCACCCGCGCGAGAAGCTCGGGGACCGAGAAAGGTTTCACGACGAAGTCGTCGGCCCCGAGGTCGAGCGCGCGGATCTTGTCCGCGTCGCCCCCGCGTACGGAGAGGACGAGGATGGGCGTTTTGCCGGCCCTCCGGAGCCGCGCGATGAGCTCGAAGCCGTCGGCCACCGGCATCGCGAGATCGGTGAGGACGAGGTCGGGCTCGCGTTCGAGAGCGACGCGTGAGCCCTCGTCGCCGTCGGCGGCCTCGAGCGTCTCGTAGCCGGCGGCGGAAAGCTCGGCGGTCAGGCCGCGCCGTATGGATGCATCGTCGTCCACGACGAGGACCGTGCCGAGAGCCCGCGTCATGGCGGCGCCTCCGCGGCGGCGGGGAGGTCGAGGCGGGCGATCGTCCCGCCCCCCGGCCGGTCGAGAAGAGCGACCGACCCGCCCATCGCCCGCGCGAGCGAACTGCAGATGGTCAGCCCGAGCCCGGCGCGGCCGGCCTCCGCCGGCGAGATGCCGGACGCGGCAGCGCGCTTGACGTCGGAAGGGACGCCGGCGCCGCGGTCGCGGACGTCAAGGCGCACGCGACGCGGATCCGTCGGATTCGCCTCGGCGGCGAGCTCGAGCGTCGCGACAGCCGGAGCAGAGCGCGCCGCGTTCTCGAGGAGGTTCGCGAGGATCTCCACGG
>DASVJU010000062.1:0-8314 GCA_036385755.1 Thermoanaerobaculia bacterium | reverse complement strand
CCGAGGAGGCCCTGCTCTTCGCCGGCCACGGCGGCGAAGACGAGGGTCGCGCGCGCGGGCTTCGACGCGAGGGCCCGGGCGGCGAGGATCGACACGGCCGTGCCGGACGCGTCGTCGTCCGCGCCCGGAGCGTCGGCCTTCGGGTCCATGACGTCCGAGGGCATCGAGTCGTAGTGGCCCGACACGACGAACGCCGTCCGTTCGAGGAGGGCGTCGGCGCCCGGGAGGATCGCGTAGACGTTCTCCATCGGGACCAACACGCCTTTCGTGCGCGGAGAGCTGGTCTCGAATCTGTCGATGACGACGCGCATCCGTTTTCCGCCCTCGTTTTCGACCGCTTCGAGACGGCGCACGACCGCGTCGCGCCCGCATCCGATTCCACGCCGCACGTCCGTCCAGGAGGACAGCGAGTGGCGCGTCCCGCAGGAGACGAGCGCTTCGACGATGGCCCGCGCTTCGTCGGCCGGCGGAGGGGAGGCGAGCCCGGCGCCGGCCGCGTGGGGCACGCCCGGACCCCCGGAGAGAAGGGCCAGAAAGCCCAAGCGTACGAGGCATTTGTTTCGCATACTCGGGCGGAGATGCTACGCCATACGTCCACTCTTCTGGCCGCCGTCACCCTCCTGCTACTTTCCGCGCCGTCCCGCGCGGAACATCCCCGGGAGAAGCCCGGAGAGATCCTCGCCGAGGGCCTCTCGCTCGATGCCGGCACGCTCCTTCTCGCGGAGAATTCCGGGAACGCGGGGAAGCTTCGGCCCGAGATCTTCAGGCGCCTTTCGTCGGCGGGGCAGCGGGCGGCCCTGCGCGCCGCCGGCCTGCTCCCGCCGCAAGCCGCGCGTCCTCCCCGCGCGCCACTCGTGGGGAGCGTTCGCCCGTCCCTGACGCCGAGCGCCGGTCAGAACGTCCGCGTGAACGACCCGTCCGCCGACGTCGTCGGCCACACGAACAACACGTCGTCGGTGGCCGCCCGTGGCGGCCGCGTGATCGTGGGCTTCAACGACGCCAACGACCCTCCCGGGTCCAGTTACGGTTTGTCGGCGGACGCCGGCAGCACGTTCTCTCAACAGACTCTCCCGGCTCCCGGCCAGAATCTCGGCGATCCGGTCGTGGCGTTCGGTCCGAACGGCGAGATCTACTACGCGACGCTCGCCTTCGCGAACGACGGCGCCAGCGTCATCTCCTCGTGCGTGTCCACGGACTCCGCCGTCTCGTGGTCGTGCACGGAAGCCAGCACCGTCGCCGGAAACGTCTACGACACGCAGGACAGGGACTGGCTCGCGGTGGACAACTCCTCTTCGAAGTACCGCGGAAGCGTGTACGTTTCGTGGACGGACTTCTCGCAGGTCTACGGCGGCTCGTTCATCCTCCTCGCGCGATCCACGGACGGAGGGCTTTCCTTCGGCGGACCTCAGGCGCTCTCGGCGCTCGACGGCTCGCAGGTCGTGCACGATTCGTCCATCGCGATCGGCCCGAACGGCGAGGTCTACGTCTCGTATCTCGACGGCCACTTCGGGGGCACCGGAATCACGGTGACGAAATCCGTCGACGGGGGCGCGACGTTCTCGACGCCAAAGGCCGCCGTCCTCTTCACGCCGATTGCGGGCACGCTCACCGGAGGCAACGGTGTGCGCGCCGACAGCTTTCCGGCGACGGCGGTGGACAAGAACGGCACCTGGCATCTCGTTTACGCGGCGGTGTCCGCCGGACAGGCCGTGGACCGCTCGGACATTTTCTACGTGCGTTCCACGGACGGCGGGATCCACTTCAGCGCCCCGGTGCGCCTCAACGACGACGCGACCGCGACGAGCCAGTGGTCGCCTTCCATCGCCGTGACGGAGGACGGACGGATCGCCGTGAAGTGGTGGGACCGGCGCAACGATCCCTCGAACGACAGCCTGACGGACGTCTACATGACGGTCTCTGCCGACGGCGGTGCCACGTTCTCTCGCAACGTCCGCGTCACCGATCACAACTGGGTCTTCGGCCCCAGCGCGCTCGGGAGCTCCCACGGCGACTACGACGGGCTCGCGGGCGATTCGGGGACCTTCCATCTTTCGTGGAGCGACGAGCGAGGCAGCGACCCCGACATCTACTACGCGTTCTTTCCCTCGACGGTCGCGGCCGGGCCGGACTTCAACGTTTCGGCGCGTCAGGTTTACGCGTCCGTGCGCGGCGGCGAGGCCGCGACGTTCGACCTCGCGACCTCCGCCGCGAACGGTTTCTCGGGCCCGCTCGCGCTGGCGGTGTCTTCGGTGTCTCCGCCGGTCTCCGGCCTCGGGTACGCGTTCTCGAGCGCGAACGTGGCGGCGGGCCAGTCCTCGCGGCTCACGGTGTCCACGTCGGCCGGGACGCCGCCGGGCACGTATCTCCTCGTGATCGCCGCGGCGGGACCGGCCTCCACGCGCCGGACGAACGTGCGTCTGAACGTGCAGCCGTCCGCGCGCGCCGCCTCACTGCCGCTCGACGTCAGCCGGTCGCCCGGCTTCACGACTCTCGCCGGCGCGCCGCGGATCGATTCCGCCGGCACGATCCACCTCGTCTACGACGACGACACGCTGAACGTGACGGGCGACGACGTGTTCTACCGGCGCTCGACGGATCGCGGCCTCTCCTGGTCGACGCCGCTGAAGGTCTCCACGAACGCGGCTTTGAACTCCTCTTCCGCCGCGAGCGGCGTCCTCGCCCTCGATTCGGCGGGAAACCCTTACGTCGCCTACACGTCGCAGAACGGATCGACGGGGGAGATCTGGGTCACGCGCTCGACGGACCGGGGCGCCACGTTTCAGCCGCCGGTGAGGGTCAGCGCCGCGGGCCGCAACGCGGACCTCGCGGCCATCGCGGTGGGCGCGAACGGGAACGTCGTGGTCGCCTTTCTCGACCAGGATCCGTCGAACAGTCTCCTCGTGGTGAACGCGGTGCGCTCCACCGACGGCGGCGCGACGTTCGGGGCGATTCAGTCCTTTGCCGGTGAGAACAACATCAACGCGATCCAGCCGCTCTCGCTCGCCTTCGACTCGAAGGGCGCCGCGTATCTCGTCTGGTCTGCGACGGGCACGCCGCTGACGTGTCGCATGGCGGTCGCGCCGGGCGGGACGACGTTCACCGTGAGAAAGACGGTCTCGGACACGAGCGTCGACGCCTTCGCGCCCCGCGTCGCCGTGGACAAGAACGACGCCGTGTACCTCACGTACTACAACCGCTACGCCACGGCGACCGGCCTGAACCGCGAGGTCATGGTCCGTAAGTCCACGGACGGAGGATCGACGTTTTCCACGCCCGTCAATGTCTCCAACAACGACGGCCAGAGCACGTTCCCGTTCCTCGCGGTCGACGGGCGCGGCGGAGTTTCCGTGGTCTGGCAGGACGACAGCGGCAACGACCAGGGCGACGTCTTCTACGCGCACTCCGCGGACGGCGGAACGACGTTCGGAACGCCCGTGAACCTGTCCGCGACTCCGGGCGTCTCGACGAACCCCTCGGCCGCCGTGGACGGATTGGGCAACCTCCTCGTCATGTGGACCGATGACTCCACCGCGAACACCGAGGTCTTCTCCGCGTGGGCGCCGACCGGCGATTCCGCGCCCGCCGTCGCGATCGTGCCGCTGCCCGGCGGGAACACCCTCGAAGCGGGGGCGAACGTGACCTTCGTCGCGAACGTGACGCAGCTGGACGCGAACGACCCGGCGACCGTGTCATGGGACTTCGGCGACGGGTCCTCGGGCACGGGCACGCCGCTCGCCCACACTTACGGCGCGCCGGGCCGTTACGTCGTGACCCTGAAAGTCCGCGACGCGCTCGGCCTCGTCTCGACGGCAACCCTCGTCGTGACCGTGCGCGCGCCCGCCTTCACGGGAGGCCCCGAGCTGCTTCTGCCTGTCGTCCTCGACACGGGCGGGACGGGTGGGACCCACTACACGACCGAGCTGACGCTCGGCTCGAAAGCGGCCGTCCCCGTGACGGTCCTTCTTCAGTACACCGCCTCGACCGGAGCCGGGAGCGGCTATGCCCGGCTCACTCTCGCCCCGGGAGAGCTGCGCGTCGTCGCCGACGCCATCGGCTTCCTGCGCGCGAACGCCCTCGCGATCCCGAACGACGGCAGCGCGCAAATCGGAACCCTTCGTGTTCTTTTTCAGGGCGCGTCGTCCCCATCGGACGTGTTCGTCGGCGGAAGAACCTCGACTCCCGGCGCGGGCGGAACCTTTGGCCTCTTCTACACGGCCTCGCAGACCTCGACGACGACGGCGACGGTCTTCGGCCTGCAGCAGAACGCGGCCCAGCGCTCGAACCTCGCCCTCGTCAACGCCGGCCCCGACCCGATCGCGCTCCGCGTCCAACTCAAGGGCCCGAACGGCGAAGCCCTTTCTGGCCCCGCGGATCAGACGCTTGGAGGCTTCGGCTGGAAGCAATTCAACGAGCCGCTGCTTTCGCAGGCCGCAAGGGGAAGTGCCCTCGTCACCCGCGTCTCGGGCACGGGCCCCTTCACGGCCTACGGTGTCCTCAACGACGCCGTCACCTCGGATGGCAGCTTCATCCCGGCTCTCGTGCCGGGGGATGCCACGGGCGCCGACCGGCTCATTCCGATCGTGCTTTCGACGGCCGGGTATCAGAGCGAACTCACGTTGACCAACTTCACGAGCCAGCCACTCGCCCTCACCCTGACATACACCGGTTCTCCCCAGCTCTCGGCCGCGGGCTCTGGCTCCGTCCCCCTGACGCTCCAGCCCGGCGAGCAGAAGATCCTGCCCGACTCCATGGCCTTTCTAAGAAATCTTGGTCTTCCGATCCCAGCGGGCAGCGTCGGCGGTTCCCTTCTCGTGAAGGCGCCGAACGACATCCCGGCATCCTCCCTGGCGGCCGGTGCGAGAACCTTCACGAACGCCGTGGGCGGCGGCACCTTCGGGCTCTTCTATCCGGGGCTCACGCCGGGGGAAAGCGCGACGACGAACGCCTCTGTCAACGGTCTGCAGCAGAACGGCTCACAACGCTCGAACCTCGCGATCGTCAACCGCGGCGACGCGGGCGACACGATCGTTCTCCGGGTCACGTACTTCGGGCCGGACGGCGCGGTCCTCGCGAGCCCCGACACGGCACCGCTGGCTCCGGGGGAGTGGAGGCAGTTCAACCAGCCACTGGCCTCGCGCGGCGCGGGCACCGGCTTCGCGAAGATCGAGAGGCTCTCCGGCTCCTCCCGTTGGGCGGCGTACGGCGTCCTCAACGACCAGCACAACTCCGACGGCAGCTACATCCCGATGAGCCGGTAGAGGCCGGGCCTGGCGCCTGCCGGGTGGTCCCGCGACCTCCCCTATGATGGTCCCCGATGTCGTACGTGGTGAAGAACCTGGCGCCGGGGGAGGAGATCCTGCTCCAGCCGCGGTACCACTGGGTCCGGTTCGTCCCGGGCGCGTCGATCGCCCTGCTCGGCGCCGCTCTCGCGGCGGCAGTCGCCCTGTTCGTCCCGGCCGAGACGGGAGGCGCGGAGTCCGGCCTGAGGTCCCCGCTCTTCCTCGTCGCCGGCGCCCTTTTCCTCGCTGGCGCCCTCGGCGCGGCCTGGCGCGCGCTCGTCGATTCCTTCGACGAGTTCGCCATCACGTCCTACCGTGTCATCCGCAAGAGCGGGTTCGTCACGCGAAGCGTGCGCCAGATTCCTCTCGAGAAAGTGCAGGACGTTAACGTCCGGTCGACGCTCGGCGGCCGCTGGCTCTCCTATGGCGACGTGGAACTCCAGACCGCCGGGAGCGACAGCACCGTGATCTTTCCGCGCATCCTTCATCCGGAGGAGTTCCGCAACGTCCTGTTCACGCGCACCCGCATGCATGCCGGCGGGACGGACGGGCTCGGCGGCCATGCCGCGACGGGGCCGCCCGCCCGCGCCGCGGTCGAGGAGCGGCTGAAGGAAGCGGAGCGGCTCTACAAGACGGGAGTCCTCTCCGAGGCCGAGTATCAGGAGAAGCGCCAGGCTCTCATCAAGGAGCTGTGAGGGCGAACCAGGCCGAAACCATGAAGCCCCTTTCCGAAGTCCTCGCGCAGGAAGACGAGATCGTCCGGCTCGACCCGGATCACCCGGGGTTCAAGGACGCCGTGTATCGGGAGAGGCGCAACGCGATCGCGCGCCTCGCCCTCTCCTGCAGGGAAGGCGATCCGCTGCCACGCGTCGACTACACGGCCGAAGAGCAGGCCGTGTGGGCGATGACGTGGGAGAGGCTCGGGCCGCTCCACGGGACGCACGCGTGCGGCCCGTGGCTCGAAAGCTCGCGGGTTCTGTCGCTGGACCGCGCGCGCGTTCCACAACTCGAGGACGTCAACGTCACGCTTTCGCGCTCCGGTTTCCGCATGCTTCCGGTCGCCGGGCTCATTTCGGGGCGCGGCTTCCTGTCGGCGATGGCGCAGGGTGTCTTCCTGTCGACGCAGTACATGCGCCACCACTCGGTGCCGTTCTACACGCCTGAGCCGGACGTCATTCACGAGCTGGTGGGACACGCGGCCAGTCTCTTCCATCCCGACGTCGTGCGGCTGTCGCGCCTTTTCGGCGAGGCGGCGCGCGGAGCGAACGAGGCGGCGATGAGGCGTCTCGAGCTCGTCTACTGGTACACGCTGGAGTTCGGGCTCGTGGAAGAGGGTGGCGCGCTCAAGACCTACGGCGCCGGAATGCTCTCGTCCTTCGGCGAGATGGAGCGCATGACGACCGAGGCCGAGCTTCGAGAGCTGGATTTCGAGGCCGCCTCGGTGCTTCCGTACGACCCCACGCGGTATCAGCCTGTCCTCTTCGTCTCCCCGTCGTGGGACCGGATGGTCGCCGACGTGTCGGACTGGCTGAAGACGATCTGAACTTGGCGTCCGGGCACAGGCCCTACGAGGCCCTTCGGCACCGCGATTTCCGCCGCATGGCGATCTCGATGCTCGTGTCGCTCGTGGGCTCGCAGATGCAGAACGTCGCGATCGACTGGCACATCTGGGTCCTCACGCGCTCGCCTCTCGCGCTCGGCCTCGTGGGTCTCGTCCGCGTCGTCCCCATCGTCGTCCTCTCGCTCGTGGGCGGGCTCGTGGCCGACCGGCGCGACCGGCGCCGCGTCCTGATCGTCACGCAGTCCGTCATGACTCTCGTCGCCCTCGCGCTCGGCGCCGTGACCCTCCTCGGACGCGACACCGTGTGGGTGATCTACCTGCTCACCGCGTGCACCTCCGCCGCGGGGGCGTTCGACAACCCGTCGCGCCAGTCGCTCCTCCCGAGGCTCGTGCCGGAAAAGGACCTTCCGGGCGCCCTCGCGATCATGCTCACGGTCTTCCAGACGGCGTCCATCGGCGGGCCGGCCGTCACAGGCCTCATCCTCGCCGGAGCCGCGGGCGCGGCTCCGGCGGGAGCCGCGCTCCACGGGCACGCGGGGGGCCTGGCGCTCATCTATTTTCTGAACGCGATTTCGTTTCTCGGCGTGCTCGGGACGCTTTTCACTCTGAAGACCTCGGGTGCGGTCGCGCGAGCCGAAGGGGCTCCGGAGAACCCGCTCGACTCGCTGAAACAGGGCCTGCATTTCGTCTTCACGACGCCGATTCTCGTATGGACGATGACGCTCGACTTCTTCGCGACGTTCTTCGCGGGGTCGATGTCGCTGCTTCCGATCTTCGCGGACCAGGTCCTGAAGGCGGGGCCGGCCGGTTACGGCTGGCTGCGTGCGGCTCCGGGAATCGGCGCGCTCGTCGGCTCTGTCTGGACGTCCGTGCACAGCCTGCCCCGCCGGCAGGGGCGCGTCTTTCTCCGGGCGGTGGCGGCCTACGGCGCCGCGACGATCGTCTTCGGCCTGTCGCGCGATTTCTGGCTCACGTTCTCCGCGCTCGCGCTCGTCGGGCTGTCGGACACGATTTCCACGGTCGTCCGCCAGACGGTGCGCCAGCTCGTGACGCCGGACGGTCTGCGCGGCCGGATGACGGGCGTGAACATGATCTTCTTCATGGGCGGCCCGCAGCTCGGCGAGCTGGAAGCGGGTTTCGTCGCGAGCCTTTTCGCCTCGGCGGCCCTCGGAGCTTCGGTCGCGGTCGTCTCGGGCGGCGTCGGCACGCTTCTCGTCGCCCTTTTCATCGCGACGCGCGCGAAGGTCGTGCGCGACTACGACTGGACGGCGACCGGCTGATATCGTCGAAGAACATGGACCTCTCGCGCCGCGACACCCTGCGCGTCTTCGGAGCCACCGCCGCGGGCGCCCTCCTCGGCGCTTCCGGCGCCGGAGCGGTCCCCGAACCGGCGCTTCGCGCGATCCCGTCTTCCGGGGAGCGGATTCCCGTCGTCGGCCTCGGAACCTGGTCGACGTTCGACGTGGATTCGTCG
>DASVJU010000061.1:0-21789 GCA_036385755.1 Thermoanaerobaculia bacterium | reverse complement strand
GTGCTTCTTGACGACGTCCCGCCGCTGCCTCTCCTTCGCCGCCTGCTCACGCGTTCGGCGGCGCTCCAGGACGAAGCCCCGCCACCAGCCCGAAACGCGAAGGGTCACGCCCGAAAGGCCGTCCCCGAGCGAGAGGGAGGTCGAGAGCAGAATGCCGATCAGGAGGCCGGCGGACAGGAGGATCGCCGCGCCGGGCGGGTTGAGAGCCGAGACCGCGAACGATCCGACGAGGTCCCCCACGAACCCGCCGGCGTCGAGACCGCCGCCGAACGCGCGGGGGCGCCCGAACGCGAGGTGCGAAACGGGGGCGAGCGTGAGGACGACGAGAAGGACGCCGAGCGCCTTCGTCCCCCAGGCGTCCACCTCACGCGACAGGAAGCGCCGCCATCCGACCACGAGGAGCACGAGCGGAGCGACGAACGCGGCGAGACCGAAGAACTGGAGGCTCCCGTCCGCGAAAGAGGCGCCGAGGCGGCCCGCCCAGTTGCGCGGCCGGACGCCCTGATCGTTGACGGCGGAGAAGAGCGAAGGATCGTTCGGGTGGTACGACGCCAGCGCCGCAAGGAGGAGGAGACCCACGGCGAACAGGACGATGCCGAGGAATTCGTCCCGCCGCCGCGCGAGCGCGGACGGAGGCGGAGCGGGTCTTGGGGTCGGCGCGGCAGGGGTTGCGGCCGCCATCAGGGAACGACCTTGAGGTCGCCCGCGAGGCCGGTCGAAAGCGAGGCCCCGAAGGCGATGAGCAGCAGGCCCAGCACCCCGCAATACACGGCGAACGCAGTCAGGCGCATGGACACGACGACCTTCAGGAGGAGTCCGACGGCAAAGTAGCCGACGACCGCCGCGACGACCATCCCGGCGACGTAGGCCGGCAACGCTCCCCCTTCGAAGACGGGACCCGTGCGATGGCGGTACGCGTGAAGGTTCTCGACGGCCGCGGCCGCCAGGATCGTCGGGATGGACAGCAGGAACGAGAACTCGGCCGCCGCCCGGCGCGAAAGGCCGCAAAAAAGGCCGACGGAGATCGTGTTTCCCGAGCGCGAAAATCCATGCAGCACCGCCGAGACGGACTGACAGGCGCCGACGAGAGCTGCATCGCGCGGGCGCATCTCTTCGAGCGTGCGTCCACCTTCTCCGCGCGCATCCCCCACGCGCTTTGCGACGAGGAGGAGCAGGGACGTCCCGACGAGGCCGAACCCCATCCGGCGGAATTCCGTCATGCCCTCGATCGCGACCTTCTTGAACGGAAGAGTCACGACTCCCGTCAGCGCCACCGCGATCACGAGCAATGAGACGAGCTTCCACGCCTGCCGCCGCGCGGCCGGTTCGGACGAGACGATTCCGGCGAACGTCGCGCCGATCCGCGATCGAAAATAGACCACGACGGCGAACAGCGTCCCGACGTGAAGCAGGACGTCGAAGAGGATTCCGGGCTGCGCGAATCCGGGAAGAAAGCGCTGCGCAAGCGCCAGATGCGCCGTCGACGAGACGGGCAGGAACTCCGTCAGGCCCTGCAGGATACCGAGCAGGACGGCCTGACCGAGGGTCACCGACATCGATGAATTGTAACAGGCGGGACGATGAATTCCGGGCTATTTACCGGGCGGACCGAGCCGCGGCGCGAGCGCGCGAAACACGTCCAGAGAGAGTGTCTCGGCTCGAGCCGTCGGCGGCAGACCCGCCTCCGCCACGGCGTGGGCGGCGCGCTCGCGCCCCCAAAGAGGCGTCAGCGCGTTCACGAGCGTCTTCCGCCGCGACGTGAACCCGGCCGAAGCCACGCGAAGCGCCTCTTCCGCGCCGGCCGAGGGGGCATGCGGGACGAGCTCGAGAACCGACGACTTCACCTTGGGCGGCGGCGAGAAGTCGCCGCGCGAGACGTCGAAGAGGCGGCGCACGGCCGCGTGCGCGCCGACGTCGAGCGTCAGAAACCCGAACGCGTCCCCGCCCGGCGGCGCGACGATCCGGTCCGCGACTTCCTTCTGGATCATGACGACGAGGCGCGAGAAGAGATCCGGCCGCCGCACGAACGCGCGCAGCATCGGAGTGGCGCTCTCGTAGGGGAGGTTGCCGAGGAACGGCACCGGCGGAGCCGCTCCGATCCGTGACAGCGCCTCGGCGACGTCGGCGCGGAGGGCGTCTTTCGTCTCGACGAAAAGAGCCCGCTCGGCGAGCTCGAGCGACAGGCGGGACGCGAGCACGGGATCGATCTCGAAAGCCAGGATGCGGACGCCCCGGTCGAGGAGCGGCCGGGTGAGCGCGCCGCGTCCCGGACCCACCTCGACGACGGTTTCCCCCTCCCGCGCTCCGAGACCATCGAGAATTTTTTCGACTGTGGCCGTGTTTACGAGGAAGTGCTGACCCCAGCGGGCCCGCGAGAACCTCGTGCTTGACGCTCTCACGGACATCACCCTACCATCGCAAGGTCGCCCAGAAAGGAACCTCTCACATGTCCGCAAACGTCCTCGAGCTGAACGAAGGTTCGTTCGAATCCATGGTCCTCAAGAGCGCGAAGCCCGTCCTCGTGGACTTCTGGGCCGTCTGGTGCGGCCCCTGCCGGCAGGTGGGCCCGATCGTCGAGTCTCTCGCCGCGAAATGGGGCGACAAGGTCACGGTCGCGAAGCTGAACGTCGACGACGTGCCGTCCGTGGCGGAGCGTTACGGGATCATGTCCATCCCGACGCTCATGCTCTTCAAGGGCGGCCAGATCGTCGAGCGGGTGGTCGGCGTCTCGCCTCAGGCCTCCCTCGAGAAGAAGTTCGAGCCACACCTCAATTGAATGATTGACGGAAGGCGTCGAGGCTACTTTCGGGGCGCCGCTTCCTCGGGCCCCGGGAGGATCTTCCGGGCTACGGGGCCGTCCGGACCGTCCTCGTAGAGGATCCTCAGGCGGACGCCTCGCCTGGGGGCCGCCGTCATCTCCGTCTTGCCGTCGATGCGAAAGGCGCGACCGGGCTGGCCGACCTCCGAAAGGACGACGTAGGCGCCCGGCTCGTAGCGCAGGCACGAACCCGCCGCCCGCAGAAACGGCACCGGGGTCGGCGTCGCGGTCGGTGCCGGCGTCGCCGTCGGAGTCGGGCGTTTCTTCTTTTTCGTGGCGCCCGAGGCGGGAGCCGCGAGCAGGAAGGCGGCCAGCGCGAGACAGACGATGCGGGGGGTGGAAAACAGAGCCATTCGGCCCAGCATAAGCCGGGCCGCGGGGAGATATCCTGTCCCCGGCGCCGAACGGACGAAAAGCGGCACGAGACGGCGTCGGCATCCCGCTTGCTCTGACCGACTTGCGCCCGTTCTCCGATGCCGATTCGGCGTCGAAATGAGGCCTTCGAAGGGACACGATGACGACGACCACGACGCCCGCTGACGCCACAACCCGCCTCGATCCGGCCGCCCTTACGGAGAGAATCCGCGAAAAGTCGCTGCTCGTCGGGACCCTCCTGACGGAAATTCGCAAGGTGATCGTCGGCCAGGGCGGCCTCATCGACCGTCTGACGATCGGCCTCCTCGCGGACGGCCACCTGCTTCTGGAGGGCGTCCCCGGCCTCGCCAAGACGCTGGCCGTCAGGACCCTCGCGCGCGGCCTCGACGCCTCGTTCTCAAGAATCCAGTTCACGCCGGACCTCCTGCCGGCCGACCTCATCGGCACGCTCGTCTTCAACCCGAAGACGCAGGAGTTCGTCGCGCGGCGCGGCCCCGTGTTCGCGAATCTCGTTCTCGCGGACGAGATCAACCGCGCCCCGGCCAAAGTGCAGTCCGCGCTCCTCGAGGCCATGCAGGAGAGGCAGGTCACGGTGGGCGACACGACGACGCCCCTGCCGGACCCGTTCCTCGTCCTCGCGACGCAAAACCCCATCGAGCAGGAGGGCACGTACCCGCTGCCCGAGGCCCAGGTCGACCGCTTCCTCATGAAGCTCACGGTCGGTTACCCCACGAAGGCCGAGGAGCGTCTGATCCTCGACCGGATGGGCGACACCACCGAGGCCGCGGCGTCCGCCTCCGTGCGGCCCGTGCTCACGCCGGAAATGATCCGCGACCTCCGGGTCCTCGTGCGCGGCATCTATGCCGACGAGCGCATCAAGGGCTACCTCGTGGAGCTCGTGGCCGCCACGCGCGACCCGAAGGCATACGGACTGGCGGATCTCGCGGACTTCGTGTCCTACGGAGCCTCGCCGCGCGCCACGCTCGCTCTTCTCGCGACGGCCCGCGCGCGCGCCTTCCTCGCGGGCCGTGGCTACGTCGTGCCGGAGGACGTCAAGGACGTGGCCCCGGATGTTCTCCGGCACCGCGTGCTGCTGTCCTACGAGGCCGAGGCCGAGAACGTGACGAGCGACCAGGTCGTCCGCAAGATTCTCGAGAGAGTGGAAGTCCCTTGATCCGCTGCACGACGCGCGTCGAGGAAGGCCTCGCGCCCAGGGGCCTTTAGCCCCCTCGCACCCCCATGCTGCCCCGCGAGATTGTCCGCAAGCTGCACCGCATCCGCATCCGGACGAACCGGCTCGTGGATGCAGGCGTGGGCGGCGAATACCATTCGGTCTTTCGCGGCCGCGGAATGGAGTTCTCCGAGGTGCGCGAGTACGTGCCCGGCGACGACGTCCGCACGATCGACTGGAACGTGACGGCACGGACGGGCGTCCCTCACGTCAAGAAATACACCGAGGAGCGGGACCTCACGGTTCTCCTGCTTCTCGACCTTTCGGCGTCGCAGGGATTCGGCTCGCAGTACCTCACGAAGCGCGAGCTCATGGCCGAGCTCGCGGCGCTCCTCTCGTTCGCCGCCGTCAAGAATCACGACCGCGTCGGCGCGCTTCTCTTCACGGACCGGCTCGAGCGCTATCACCCGCCGCGCAAGGGCGTCGACCACGCGCTCGCGATCACGCGGGATGCGCTCTCGCTCTCGCCCGGGGGCCGCGGAAGCGACCTCACGCTCGCGCTCCGGACCGCCGCATCGCTCCTCAAGCAACGCGCGGTCGTCTTCGTCGTATCGGACTTCCTCGCCGCCGGGTACGAGAAGGCGCTCAAGACCCTGAACAAGCGCCACGACGTCGTCGCAATCCCGATCAGCGATCCCCGGGAGCAGCTCCTGCCGTCCGCCGGCCTCGTGCGCCTACGCGACGCCGAAACGGGGGTCACAGGCGTCTTCGACACCACCGACCCGGCGTTTCGCGACGCCTGGGGGCGCCGCGGGGTGGACGTGCCCGATCTGGCGGCGATCTTCCGCTCCTCCGGCATCGACTCGATCCCGCTCCGGACGGACGCATCCTACGAACTGCCCCTCGTGCGCTTCTTCAAGCAGCGCGAGAAACGCAAGGCGGCGGGAAGATGAAGAGAATTCTTCTTGCTCCCGTGCTCGCCGCACTGCTTGGCACTTCGGGCGATCTCGTCGCTCAGGAACCGCCCGTATTTTCTTCGAAGGTGGACGGAGCCACGTCCGTCTCTCTCGGGGACCGGATCGTCGTGACGTACTCCGCGCGGATTCCCGCGGGCGCGACGCTGACTCTCGGCGCGCTCGTCACGCCGGCGCCCGAAGAGGGAAAGATGCCTCCGGGGGGCGCGGTTCTCGAGTACGAGAATCCCGGGCCGCCGAAGGTCGAGAAGGCGAAGACCGGAGATTTCTTCGAATGGTCGCAGACGGTCGCGCTTTTCCCGTTTGCGGCGGGAACGGTGCGCGTGCCGGGGCCGCACTACACTTTCGAAGAATCCTCTTCCGGTCGCAAGCTCGACGTGCGCCCGCCCGCCGTGGAACTGACGGTCGCGTCGCGCCTCCCTCCCGACCAGAAGCCCGAGGAAATCGCGCCGAAGACGGACAAGCCGGTGCGCATTCCCGCCTGGCCCGCGAAGTACTGGGTCGCGCTTGCGGCGTTCGTGGCGCTCGCCGCTGCTCTCGTCGCCTGGCTCGTGACGCGCCGCCGGCGCAAGGCCGCGACGGCGGAGTCGGGCGCGCCCGCGATTCCGCCGGGCGAGGAGCTTCGCCTCGCGCTCGCGCGGCTCGCGGCGGCCGCCGAGGGCCTCGGCGACGACGCGCGCGATTTCTACTCGGAGCTCACGCACGCGGTGAAGCGTTTCCTCGAGCGCGCGACGGGCGAGCCCGTTCTCGAATGGACGACGTTCGAAACCGTGCGCCGCCTGCGTGCGAAGGGCTTCGATTTCCCGAGCGAAGCGGCCTTTCCCGATCTCCTCGCCTCCGCGGACCGCGTGAAGTTCGGCAAGGGCGCCGCGACGCGCGAGGACGCCCGGCAGGCTCTCGTGCGGGCGCGCCTCGTCCTCGACGACGTCGAGGCGCGACAGAAGGCGCAGGAAAAAGAGCAGGAAGCGGCGCGCGCCGCCGTGGCGCCCGGCACTTCTTCGAAGCTGCGGGCGGCCTCATGACGGGATTCCGCGCCCTCGTCTCGTCCCTCATCCCGCCGGGCTTGTCGTTCCGCGACCCCCTCCTGCTGCTGCTCCTGCTCCTGATTCCGCTCGCGATCGCGATGAGAATCCTCCTCGAGAAGCGCGGCGACGGCGCGCTCGTCGTCCCGACGCTCGCCCACGTTTCGAGGGTGCCCCGCACGTGGCGCGTGCGGCTCCGGCATCTGCCCTTCGCGCTCGCGCTCTTCGGCTACGCGGGCCTCGTCATCTCTCTCGCGCGCCCCCGACTCGGCCTCGAGCGGACGGAGTCGTGGACGGAGGGTGTGGACATCTTCATCGCCCTCGACGCCTCCGGCTCGATGGCCGCCGAGGACTTCCTGCCGAAGAACCGCTTTTTCGTCGCGAAGGCCTGCGCGCGCCAGTTCATCGAAGGGCGTTCGAGCGACCGGGTCGGCCTCCTCGTCTTCGCCGGGCGCTCGCGCACCGTCAGCCCGCTCACGACCGACCGCGGAATGGTCCTCGACCGCATCGCGGGCCTGAAGCTGGGAGACCAGGGGGACGGCACGGCCATCGGCCTCGCGCTCGGGAACGCGCTTGCGCGCCTGAAGCCGTCCAAGGCGAAGTCGCGCATCGTCGTCCTCGTGACCGACGGCGGCAACAACGCCGGAGAGATCGACCCGGACACGGCGGCCGGAGTGGCGAAGGCGCTGGGTGTCCGGGTCTACACGGTCGGCGTCGGAACGAACAACGGACCCGTCGAGATCCCGATCCCCTTCCGCGACCCCGAGACGGGCCGGGTCACCGAACGGCGGATCCGGGCGAATGTCGACGTGGACGAGGCGCTCCTCCAGCGCATCGCGAACGTGACGGGCGGCCGATTCTTCCGCGCGACGGACGCCCAGGGTCTCGCCGACACCTTCGCGACGATCGACAAGCTCGAGAAGAGCGAGATCAAGACGACGAAGTACACACGCTTCCGCGAGATCTTCCCGCTCGCCGCCCGGCCCGCGGCCGCGTGCCTCGCGCTCGCCGGGCTCGCGGCGCTTTTCCTCTTTCCGGTGACGCCCCGATGACCGCGCTCCGCACGTTCTTCGCCGAGCCCGAGCTGCTCCTCGCCGGCCTGCTCCTGGCGATCATGGCGCTCGGCGCCCTCGTGCTCGCCGTCCGGCGGCGCGCGGCCCGGAGCGCGACGCTCGTTTCCCCCGCCCTCGCGGCCAAAGCGGGACACGCGCGCGCGGGCCGCTTCCCCGCCGCCACCTCTCTCCTCGTCCTCGTCTCGGTCCTCGGCATCGGGGCGGCGCTCGCGCGCCCGCGCTGGGGCAGGACGACCGAGACGGCCGAGCGGCGCGGCACGGACGTCGTTCTCGTCGTCGACACGTCCGCCTCGATGCGGGCCGCCGACGTCTCCCCTTCGCGCTTCGTCATCGCCCGCCAGGCCGCGCAGTCCCTCCTCTCGCGGCTCGGAAGCGATCGCGCGGCGCTCATCGCCTGCGAGGGGGAGGCTCAGGCTCTCGTTCCGCTCACGCTCGACGCCGCGGCGGTCGGCCTGTTCCTCGACGCGATGGAGCCCGGCATGGGGGCGAAGCCCGGGACGTCGATCGCCTCCGGACTCAGGGCCGCGTCCGATCTGTTCCCGGCCGGCTCGGCGGGCGGCAAGAACGTCGTCATCTTCTCGGACGGCGAGGACCTCGAGGGCGGCGTGGATGCCGCGATCGCGCGCGCAAAAGCCGAAGGCATCACGGTGCACACCGTCTTCGCAGGCGCCGTGAACGGAAGCGGCGCCCCGGTTCCCGACCTCGACGCGGCCGGACGCACGAGCGGCTTCAAGAGCGACGAGAAGGGCCAGCCCGTACTCTCGAAAGCCGATCCCGATCTGCTGCGCCGGCTCGCCGCGGAGACCGGGGGATCATTCACCGCCGTCTCCCCGGGCCGCACGGACCTCGAGGGCGTCGCCCGGCAGATCGATCTCGGGGCGCGCAGGCCGATGTCCGAAATCCTCGTCACGTCGCTCGAGGAGCGCTTCCAGATTCCGCTGGGCGTCGCGGTCGCCGCGGTCGGGCTCCTCTTGCTCGGATTCGGAAGAGGGAAGAATTTGCTTAGAAAGGGGAAGAGAGAGGGGGCCGTGGCGACCGCAGCCGCCTTGCTGTTCCTGCTGACGCCGCGCGGCGCGCGGGCTCAGGAGCAGGCACCGCCGGCGCAATCGGCCTCTTCGACCGCCACCACCGCACCCGCGATGGCAGATGCGACGGGCTTACCCGAAGCGCAGCCCCCACTCCCCCTTCTCAGAAAATTCTTCTCTTCTCCCCGGTCCGAAGCAAAAAAAGGCCAGAAGTCCCTCGAAGAAAAGAAAACCGACGAAGCTCTCTCTCACTTCCAGAAGGAAGTCTCGCTCGATCCGAAGGACCCGACGGGCGCGTACAACCTGGGCACCGCCCTGTCGAAGGCGGGGCGCTCCCCCAAGGCGCTCGCGTCCCTCGAGAAGGCGCGGACGGAAGGCCGTGGCGGCCTCGCGGCCGATGCGGCGTTCAACGTCGGCCAGACGTTCTACCGCGAGAAGAAGTACGAGCCCGCGGCCGCGGCCTTTCGCGAGGCGCTGAAGCGCCGGCCTGGGGACGCGGACGCGGCCTGGAACTACGAGCTGTGCGCGCGCCGCGCCGAGGAAGAGAAGCAGAAGCAGAAAGACCAGCAGCAGAAGGAAAAGAAGGACGAGAAGGACGACAAGAAGAGCGGGAAGGACGGGAAGGACAAACAGCCCGAGAACCCGAACGACAAGCAGCAGGCGGGAAACGACGAGCAAAGAAAGAAGCAGCAGCAGGAGAAGGAGTTCGAGCAGAAGGCGAACATGACGCGCGACAAGGCCGAACAGCTCCTGGCGGCCATCGAGCGGTCGGATCTGGACGAGCAGAAGAAGAAGGTCGCCGAGCAGCGCAGCAAGCGGCGCGTGGTGAGAGATTGGTGACACGCGCTCCCCTCTTCACCGGCCTCGTGCGCGCTGCGGCCGCGGTTGCCATCCTTGCGGCGCCGCCCGGACGCGCCGCCGACGAGCCCACTGTGCAGGTTCTCGTCGACAAGGCGAGACCCGCGGCGGACGACGTCGTCCGGCTCACGTACACGTTCTCCGGTTCCGGCCTCGGCGGCACGTTGCACCTCCCCGCCTCCCTCCCCTTGAAGAACCTGGTTCTCGCGGGCGGTCCGTCGAAGTCCGACCAGATGTCTTTCGTGAACGGGGTCTTCAGCCGTTCGCTTTCACTGACGTACTTCCTCAAGCCGCAGGGAACCGGCCCGGCCGAGGTCGGCGAGGTCTCGTTCGGATTCGACGACAAGACGGTGAAGGCCGCGAGCTATCTCCTCGAGGTCGGACCCGCCCGAGGGCACGCCGCTCAGCCCGCCGAGCCGGAGGACGACGACCCGCTCATGTCCCTCCTCAGGCGGCGCGAAGGCGCGGCCTCCCGTGCGCCCGCGCCCGGCGCCCCGCGTGCCCGGCCCCTCGTCGAGTTCCGCGTGACGCCCGACAAGACGACCGCGTACGTCGGCGAAGAAATCACGCTCCACTACGAGCTCCTCACGCAGGCCGACGTGCAGGGCCTCGAGTACCTCGACTCCCCGCGCTTCCCGGGCTGCTGGGCCGAGGACCTGGAGAAGCCGGAGAAGCCGGTTGGCCACCGCGACGTCGTGGACGGGCGCACGGTGATGCGGTTCACGCTCCTCAAGAAGCTCGTCTCGGGCCTCAACCCCGGAACCGTCAGCATTCCCGAGGCGAAGATCCGCACGAGCGTCCGCATGCCGCCGGACCCCTTCAACGAACCGTTCGGCTTCTTCGCGCGGCCAGAGGTCATCGACCTCGTCGCCAGGCCCCTCACGCTCAAGATCCTCCCGATCCCCGGCGACGCCTCGTTCCACGGGCCGGTCGGCCATTTCGACCTCAGCGCGAAACTGGATCGAACGCGCATCGCTCCCGGCGAGGCCGTCACGTTGCGCCTGAGGCTCTCGGGCACCGGAAACCTGCGCACGGCGACCGATTTGCCGAAACTGGACGTCGCGGGCGTGACCCTGTATCCGCCGAGCGTGAAGTCCGATGCGACACGGACCGGCCGCACGCAAGTTTCCATGGAATGGAGCTACGTACTCGTGCCGAAGGAAAGCGGCACGGTGACGATTCCGCCGATCTCGCTCGCGGTCTTCGATCCCGCCGAGAAGCGGATCGTGACGAAGACGACATCGCCGCTGACATTCGTGACGGAAGGCGCCCCCTTCGGGGGCGGGGCCTCGCTCACGACCGCCGAGACCACGCTGCCCTCCATGCCGGCCGCGCCCCTGCCAAGCACACTGAAGACGACGGTGACCGCGGAGGCTCCGGCCGTGGACTTCTCACACCGCACGGTGACCGTCCCGTTCTGGGCCGTCGCGGCGATCCCCGGAGCGGCCCTCCTGGCGCTCGGCGCGGCTCTTCTCGCGCGTCGGCGAAGGAAGAACGGCGCCTGGCAGGAGGCCCTGCGGGCCGAGCCGGGCGAAACGAAGGAACGCGCGGCGGCGCGGGTCGACCGCGCCCTCCGGGAGGTGCTCCTTCACCGCTATCTCGTCCCCGACGGGGCGTCCGCGGCGGAGGCTCTCTCCGGACTCGCCGAGCGCGGCCTCCCGGCTGCGCAACTCGAGGACGTCCGGGCGCTCCTTTCGGACGTGGATTTCCTCCGTTACGCGCCCCAGCTCGGCGACTACGACGCGAGAATCGACGAGCTGCGGTCGCGCGCCCGGGATGTCCTGCAACGCCTCGGGTGAGTGTCGCCTTCGAGAGCCACGACCCGAGGCGTAAAATGACGCCACCAACGTGAGCACAAGAGCGGCCCGGGTCATTTCGCCCAAGCAACTGGTGCGTTACATGGAGCGTCATCGCCTTCTCGATGAAACGAGCGGGACGCCGCCCGACCGCTTCCTCATCACGCTCGTGAACCGCGCCCTGGAGTTCGTGCCGTCGCAGGCCGGCGCGCTGCTCCTCGACGACCCCGTCTCGAAAGAGGACGACCGTTCGCGCAACGAGCTCGCGATCATCGTCGCGGCGGGAGACGTGAAGGACAGCGCCGTCGGACGCAAAGTGCGGCCCGTGGACGGCATCGCGGGCTTCGTCTACGCCCGCGGCGAGCGCACCTGCGTGAACGACGTCGGTGGCGCGCACGCCTTCTCACGCGAAATCGACGCCCTCCTCGAGATGCCGATCACGAACGTCCTCGCGGTGCCTGTGGTGATCGAGAACCACGTCTGTGGCTCTCTCATCCTCCTGAATCGACAGGGTGAGCTCGCCTTCACGCCGCGCGACGAGCGCCTCATGGAGCTGTTCGGGGACACGCTTTCCCTCGCGCTCCAGAACCTCCTCGACGAACGGCGCGCCCGCGAGGTCGCCCGGCGCGACTCGCTCACGTCTCTCTACAACGACCGTTACTTCCACCGGAAGCTCCAGCGCGAGATCGACCGGCTCGGCGAGACGAAAGAAGGCGAGCTGGCTCTCCTCTTCCTCGACTGCGACCACCTCAAGAGGGTCAACGACCTTCACGGACACCTCGCGGGCAGCCAGGTGCTCCGCGAAGTCTCCTTCATCCTCCAGCGCACGCTCGCGGAAACCGTCTCGCTCGCCTGCCGCTACGGCGGCGACGAATTCACGGTGATCCTCCTCGACGCCAACCTCGCCGCGGCCGTCGCGATCGCCGAGAAAATCCGGAAGGCGATCGACGACTGGACGTTCCTGCCGATGTCGATCGGTCCCGGCGAGCCCGCGCTGAACCTCAAGAACGTCGTGACGATGTCCGTCGGGGTCGCCTCGTACCGCGCGCACGTGAATACGTCCCTGCCCGCCGCCGAGCAGAAGAACCAGATTCTCAAGAAGGCGGATTCCGCCCTCTACGCCGCGAAGAGCAAGGGCAAGAACTGCGTCGTCGCCGCCGAGGGGTCTTCCGCCTCCGCCGGCGGCAGCTCGGTCATCCTGAAGACGTAGGGACGGCTGCAAGCCCCTCGAAACCAGTGACTTACATCCGCCCCGACGGACGGGTTAAAATGCCCGAATGGCTTCTTCTCCTCCCTCCGTCGCGTCCCTCCGCGAGGCAAGAAACGTCCTCGAATCGCTCTCGAAGCACATGCTCGTCGATGGCTACCACGTGGTCATGGACCTCAGGGCGTCGCACGGGAACTTCCTCCACGACTCGCTCCATGGAGTCGAGGTCCTGGACTTCTTTTCGCATTTCGCCACCTGTCCGATCGGCTACGCCCACCCGAAGCTGACGACCCCGGAATTCCTCGACGAGCTCGCGTGGACCGCCGTCACGAAACCGGCGAACAGCGACATCTACACCGAGCAGATGGCTTCGTTCGTCGAGACGTTCGCGCGCCTCGGCGTGCCGGCGACCCATTCCCAACACATGTTCTTCGTCGAGGGCGGGGCTCTCGCGAACGAGAACGCGCTGAAGGCCGCCTTCGACTGGAAGGTGCGCCGAAACTTCTGGAAGGGCTACCGCCGCGAGGTCGGCTCGAAGATCCTGCACTTCGAGCAGGCGTTCCACGGCCGCAGCGGCTACACGCTCTCCCTCACGAACACGAGCGACCCCCGCAAGACGATGTACTTCCCGAAGTTCGACTGGCCGCGCGTCGTGAACCCAAAGCTCACGTTTCCGCTCACCGAAGAGAGCCTCGGGGCGACGATCGCCGTGGAACGCCTCGCCGTCGCGCAGATCGAGCGGGCACTCGCCGAGAATCCCGACGACATCGCCGCGCTCATCATCGAGCCGATCCAGGGAGAGGGCGGCGACAACCATTTCCGCGCCGAATTCCTCGCGCAGCTGCGCACGCTCTGCGACGAGCACGAGATGCTGTTCATCCTCGACGAGGTGCAGACCGGAATGGGCCTCACCGGCACGATGTGGGCCTTCCAGGGTCTCGGCATCACGCCCGATCTCTTCACCTTCGGCAAGAAGACACAGGTCTGCGGCTTCGCCTCGAACGACCGGATTCTCGGGGAGAAGGAGAACGTCTTCACGGTCTCCTCGCGCATCAATTCGACCTGGGGCGGGAACCTCGTCGACATGGTGCGCTGCAAGAAGATTCTCGAGGTCATGGCGGAAGAGAAGCTCGTCGAGAACGCGAAGACGACGGGCGAGTTCCTCCTCGGAAAACTGAGTGAGGTGGCCTCCGAGTTCCCCGGCAAGGTGACGAACGTGCGAGGCCGGGGCCTCTTCATCGCGTTCGACCTCCCGGACACGAAGACGAGGGGGGAGGTCATGTCCTGCTGGCTGAAGAAGCACAACGTGATGTCGCTCGCCTCGGGCGAGCGCGCGATCCGGCTGCGTCCGCCTCTCACGCTCAAGAAGGACGAGGCGGCCCTCGGCGTCCAGCGCCTGCGCGCCGCGCTGACGGAAGTCCTCGGCTGAACGACAGCGAGGAGAATGCCCGCCCCGCAAAGCTGCGCCTCGTCCGCCGCGCGGTCCTCCTTCTTCTCCTTCTAAGCAGCTCTTTCTTCCTCCTCGTCTTTGTCCCCCTCCCCTCGATCCTCCTCCTCCGCTGGCGGGACCCGTCCACGACCGCCTTCATCCGCGCGCGGCAGGAGCGCCTCCGTGCGCAGGGCCGGAGCGACGCGATCGACCGGCGGCCGGTGCCCCTCGCCCGGGTGGCACCCGTCCTCGTCCGCGCCGTCCTCACCGCCGAGGACGTGCGCTTTTTCGAGCATCGCGGCATCGACTGGGACGCGGTCGGGACCGCCCGCGCGTGGAACCGGGCCCACGCCGGAGACCGCAGGAGGCGCCTTCGGGGCGCCTCGACGCTCACGCAGCAGCTCGTGAAGAACCTGTGGCTCTCCGGCGAACGCACCTGGTGGCGGAAGGGACGCGAGGCTGCCATCGCCGTCGTCCTCGATTGGCTCGTCCCGAAAAAGCGCATCCTCGAGGTCTATCTTTCGGCGATCGAATTCGGCGAGACGACCTACGGTTGCGAGGCCGCGTCGCGCGCCCTTTTCGGCATCAGCGCGAGCCACCTCTCTGCTTCTCAGGCGGCGCGCATGGCGGCCCTGATTCCCGGTCCCGCGTGGTACCGCGCGCATCCGGCCGCGTGGGAGCGCCGCGCGGCGCTCATCGAGTCGCGTCTCGAAAGCGAGCCGCTGCCCGGGGGGTTGATGGCGCCTGCGCGCTAGAATCGCGGCGATGAAGACACGACGCTCGGCCCTCGTCCCAGGAGCCATCGCCCTCGCCCTGGCATCGCTGGCCCTCGGGGCCTGCCGCCCGAAACCCGCCGAAATCCGCGTCACACCCGCGAAAGTGACGCTCTACGGTCCGGGACGCACGCAGTCGCTCAAGTACGACATTTTCGACAACAAGGGCAACCCGATGCCGGGCCTGACCGCGGCGTGGGTCTCCGACAAACCGAAGGTCGCGTCCATCGATGCGAACGGGATCGTCCGGTCCCTCGCGCCCGGCCGGACGATCATGACCGCGAATTTTCAGAATTTCTCCTCCAGCGCGTCCGTAGAGGTCATCGACGTCGCGTCGCTCACGGTCTCGCCGAACCGGATGACGCTCGTCGGGGCGGCGGGCACGAGGATGGCGATCGTGGCCGAGGTCCGGGACAGCAAGGGGAATCTCTCGCCCCTCAAGCTGAAGTGGATCTCGGGCGATCCGAGTGTGGCCACGGTGGACGCGGACGGCGTCGTGACCGCGGGCGCGGAAGGCCGCACCACCGTCATCGCAAGCCTCGGCAACGACGTCAGCTCGGCGTGCGACGTGAAGGTTCTGCACCGCGAGATCGGCGCCTTCGAGCTGACTCCCGTCACGTTGATTCTGAAAGTGGGCGAGACCCAGAAGATGACGGCGACGATCAAGGACGTCACCGGCCTCGTCATCGAGGACGCGGCGCTCGCCTGGACGACGTCGGACCCGAAGACGGCCACGGTCTCGAACGGCGCCGTCACCGGCGTCGCGCGCGGCGCGGCGCGAATCTCCGTCGCGACGTCGACGAAGACGCTCGACGCGGACGTTCTCGTGAACTGAGGCGCGCCTGCGCATCACGCATCTCGCCGCGGAATGCGTCCCGTTCGCCAAAACGGGAGGACTCGGAGACGTCGTCGGCGCCCTCCCCAAGGCGCTCGCCGCCCGAGGCCACGACGTGGACGTGTTCATGCCCTTCCACCTCGAGGCGGCGCGCTGGTATCGGCGGCGCAACCTGTGGCCGGAGACCGCGATGCCACCCTTCGAGGTCTCTATCTTCGGTCGCCCGCAGACGGTGGGCCTGCTCTGGGATCTCCTGCCCGGGAGCATCGTTCCGATCTATTTCGTCGCGCACGACCCGCTGTTCCACCGGGATGAGATCTACGCGCCGAACGACAAGGGTCAGGACGACGGTCTCTGGCGGTTCGCCCTTTTCGTGCGCGCGGCGATTCATGCGCTGAAACGGCTCGACCGGCGGCCCCGCGTCCTCCACGCGCACGACTGGCATCCCGCTCTCGCGCCGATGCTCGGCGCCTGGAGCGCATGGCGCGACCCCTGGTTCGACGACGTCGCGTCCGTGCTCACGATCCACAACCTCGGCTATCAGGGCGTCTACGGTCGCGAGGAATTCCCGATCCTCGGCCTCCCCGACGAGGTGTGGACGGGCGGTGCAATCGAACATGGCGGCGCCGTGAACCTCCTCAAGGGCGCCATCATCGCCGCGGACATGATCACCGCCGTCTCGCCCACGTACGCGAACGAGATCCGTACCCCGGACGGCGGTGTGGGCCTCGACGGGACCCTCAGGGCGCGCGGGGAAAGGGTCGTGGGGATCCTGAACGGAGTCGACACGACGGTCTGGAACCCGGCGCACGACCCGCACCTCCCGGCGCACTACGGGGCGGAAGACGTCCGCGGAAAGGCGGAGTGCCGCGCGGAGCTCTGCCGCCTCGCGGGATTCGAGCCGGGCGACCCCGGGATGATCGTCGGCGCGATCGGCCGCCTCACCGACCAGAAGGGCTTCGATCTCCTTCTCGAAGCCGCGCCCGAGCTCATTCGCCGCGGCATCCGGATCGCAATGCTGGGCTCCGGCGAGCCGGCGCTCGAAGGCGCGATGCGCCTCCTCGAGGCCCACGCCCCCGGCCGATTCCGCGCGTTCGTCGGCTACGACGAGCCCACCGCGCACCGGATCGAAGCCGGCGCGGACGCGTTCGTCATGCCCTCGCGCTTCGAGCCGTGCGGCCTCAACCAGATGTACTCACTCGCGTACGGCACGCCGCCGATCGTGCGGAGAACCGGAGGCCTCGCGGACTCGGTCGAAGGGTTCGACGGTCACAACCTCGACTCGGCGACCGGCTTCACGTTCGACGAGGCCTCGCCTCACGCGCTCGCGGCGGCGGTTCTCTGGGCCCAACGCGCCTTCTTTCACCGCGAGACCTGGCGCCGTATCGTCCGGAACGGCATGAGCCAGGACTTCTCGTGGGACCGCTCGGCCGAGAAGTACGAGGCCGTCTACCGGCGCGCGCGCGAATTCCGCGGCCTGCCCTGGTAGGTCAGCGGGTGATCGCCGCCGCGGCCGCGGCCGTGGCGAGGTCGTCGGCCTCCGGGCCGCCGTCGGTCCACGGGATGCGTTTGCGATACGGCGGCGACGGGTGCGGCGGCTGCTTCTTCGCGGCGAGGAGCGCGAGGACGGGGACCTCTTCGGGCGCGTAGCTCGAGCCGTTTTCGAGGCCCTGCTTGAGGAGGCCGTATTCCACCGCCGCAGAGAGAAGGTCGGGATCGGTCTCGTCCGCGAGGCGCGAGAGGTTGCACCGGACGGTCTTCCTCGAAAGGTCGACGTCGAAATAGCGAAACATGGACGCGGGAGACGTCGCCGTCACGCGCCCGCCCGGCGAAGGGCTCGCGAGGCGCAGGACCGGCCGGCCCGCAAAGCCGATCTCGTGAAACGAGGCCTGGCCGCCGACGGCCTCGAGCGTGAGGACGAGATCGCTCCTCAAGAGACCGCGTACGACCCACGCCGTGCGGCGCACGCCCTCGGCCTTCAGCGCGGCTTTCGCGACGTCGCAGACGCGGTTGCCCCGGCCGTCGACGACGCGCTCGAGAGTGATCTTCGGGGGCTCTTCTGCGTTCGTTCTTTGCGTTGCAGTCAGAAGAGAAGAGAAGAAGAAGAAAAGGTTTCTGAGAAGGTAAGAGAGACAAGGCCTCATTTCAGGCCCCCTTCCGGCGGGAGGGGCGGGAAGGGCGGGAGGTCCAGAGGCAAGTGCGCGAGGCCGCGCCACGGGGCGATGTCGCCCGGAGGCATGGGGTCCGACGCGAGCACGACGTCTCGCTGACTTGGCGGAGGGACCTGGTCGCGGAGCGCGACGTTGGCCGCGAGCAGCGGATCCCGGAGGTGGTAGATCGGGATTTCCGTTCCGATCGTGCGGTCGGTGTCGAGGGAGACCCTCAGGAGCGTCCCGAGCTCGCGGCGCTCGTCGTCGTCGAACGTGCCGGCGGCGATCTCGGCGAGAGACGCCCGAACGGTCCGGCTTCCCAGGTCGTCTACGAAGAAGTCGAGCGTCCCACCCGGCGCACGGACCCGCTCGCGCATCCCGTCGCAGGGACCGCCGCTGGCGATGTCCGCGGACGTCGGGTCGGCCCCTGACATCCACACCTCGAAGGCGATCCGATTCGATGCGATCCGCTGCCAGGGCCGTTCTTCCTCGAGGTGGCTCTCGTCCACGAAGCCGAACGACGATTCGAGGACGTATCGCGTCCCGGAGGCCATCGCGACGAGGAGGACGTTGCGGGACGGCCAGAAGCGCCGCTCGCTCTCCGCAAAACCTGCGTAGCGGAGAACGACCCAGCGCGCCCGGAAGAGCGGCGGCGCTTCCGGCGCCGCGGTCTTCTCGCGGGCGATGAAGCTCGCGTCGCCCTGCAGGTACGCCTTGCCGCGGAATGCATCGAACCAGTCCGGCTCCTCCGCGCGCATCGCGGCCGGGACCAGGCAGAGCGCGAGCAGCAGCCCTCGCGCCCTCATAGATCCTTCTCTTCGACTCCCGCTTCCCGCATGACCGCGACGAGCGCCGCGTGGACGCCGGGCGTCGCCGCCAGGACGTTGCCTCGCGTGCGCCAGGTCGCCCCGCCCTCGAAGTCCGTGACGAGGCCGCCCGCTTCCGTGACGAGGAGCGCACCCGCGGCCGTGTCCCAGGGCGAGAGGCCGAACTCGAAGAAGCCGTCGAAGATGCCGCCCGCCACGTAGGCGAGGTCCAGCGCGGCGCTCCCGGCGCGCCGGATCGAGCGCGACTTCATGAAGAGAGCGCGGAAAATCGAGAGATAGCGGTCGATTTTGTGCTGCTGGCGGAACGGGAAACCCGTCGCGAGCGCGGATCCCTCGAGCCCCGGGCGCGGCGGCACGCGAAGACGCTGTCCGTTCCGGAACGCGCCGGCACCCCGCTCGGCGGTGAAGAGATCCTTCTTCACGGGATCCCACACGACGCCGATTTCGAGAGGGCCGAGCAGCCCGGCGCGCGTGCGCGCGATCGAGACGGCCCAGTGCGGGAATCCGCGCACGAAGTTCGCGGTGCCATCGAGGGGATCCACGATCCAGGAGGGCGCGCCCTCGTCCGCGCCCGACATCCCCGTCTCTTCGCCGAGGAATCGGTCCGACGGGAAGGCGCCGAGGAGAATGCTGCGAACGACGGCCTCGCTCTCGCGGTCCGCGATCGAGACGACGTCGTTGAGCGCCTTCTCCTCCACGAGAGCCGGGTCGAGCCGGCCGAAGTGGCCGAGGAGGACGTCCCCGGCCGCGCGCGCCGCGACGATCGCGGCATCGAGCGCTCGGTAGCCCCTCGTGCCGTTCAATGGAACACGGGCGGCTCGTCCTCTTCCGCCATCTTCTCGGACGCGGCCTGGGCCTGCGACGATTCCGGGAACCTTTCGACGATGTCCGCCCACACCTCGCGGGCGAGCCCGCGGACTCCCAGCTCTTCCGCGAGCTCGGCGCGCGACAGGAGGTTCTCCGGTTCGTCCGGGCGAAGCGCGGAAAGAAACGTGACGGCGCGGAATCGACCCGCCTCGTCCCCGGCCCGCCCGCGGCAGCCCGAGAGATTCCGGAGGACGCGCTCGAGGAGCGCCGGGATTTCCATCTGCCGGAGATAGTCGGCCCGCCAGGGGACGCGCCCGCCCGCGAGAGCCTTCACCTTCCTCCGGCAGTCGTCGACGGTGAGCGGCACGCCTCCCGCGAACGGATCCGCGAGAGTCCCAGGCGGCGGCCCGACCCGCACGATGAAGTGACCGGGGAGGCCGATGCCCGCGACGGGGAACCCCGCGCGCCGGCCCACCTCCATCCAGAGGACCGAGAGGAGGATCGGCATCCCCTTCCGCCGCTCGAGCAACGGACCGAGGAGGACGTTCCGCGGGTCGTAGTAATCGTCCTCGTCGCCGGCGAAGCCGAGCTCTTCGGCGAGGACGCGCGCGAGGAGCCGCGCCTTCTGGAACGAGGAGCGCGTTCCGGCCGCGCGCTCGCGGACGACGGCCGCGGCCTCGTCGAGAACGCCCTCGGCCAGCCGCCGCGCGACCGGCGGCGTGCCCTCGATCGCGAACAGCGCGCCGACGAGATCGTCCCGGCGCACGGCATCGAGGAACTCCGTGAGATCCCGTTCGTCCTCGCGTGACCAGAGCTCTCTCATCGTTCCCCTAGAATCTCATTCTAATGGCGACAACCCTCGCTGCCCTCCTTCTTGCCGCCGCGCAGGCCCTCGCCGGGAGCGAACACTTCGCCTACGACCCAAAGGCGCCCCTCGAAGCCGTGACGGCCGGCGTCGAAACCCGCGGCGACGTCGTGATCCAGGACCTCTCGTACGCGAGCCCGAAGGGCGGACGCGTACCGGCGTACCTCGTCGTGCCGGCCGGGAAGGGCCCGTTCGCCGCCGTCGTCTGGGGGCACTGGTACTGGGAGAACTCGCCGATGAAGAGCCGGCGCCAGTTCCTCGACGAGGCCGTCGTCCTCGCGCGCTCCGGCGTCGTCTCGCTACTGACGGACGGCCCCGTTGCGCGGGCGGGCTACGTCCCCGACCGGACGCCTCTCAACGCGAAGCAGTTCGACGACCTCGTCCAGCAGGTCGTGGACATGCGCCGCGGCGCGGACCTCGTACTCGCCCGTCCCGAGGTCGACCCGCGCCGCCTCGCGTTCGTCGGCCACAGCTACAACGCGACGGTCGGCGCGATCCTCGCGGGCGTCGACCGTCGCTTCAAGGCTCTCGTCCTCATGGCGGGCTCGCTCTCGGACCAGGTCGACTTCCGGTCCGACGAATACAAGCGCTACCGCGAGAAGGTCGGCGCCGCGAAGTGGGACGCGTTCGCGGCCGAGCACGCGTGGGTCGACCCCGGGCCGTACGTCGCACACGCGGCGCCGGCCGCCGTCTTAATGCAGTTCGCCACCCGAGAGGATTTCCTGACGCCCGAGCGCGTGAAGGAATACGCTGCACTCGTGAGCGAGCCGAAGCGGTTCAAACTGTACGAGGCGCCGCACGCCCTGAACGCCGCGGCGCGCCGCGACCGCGTCGCGTTCCTCGCCGAGATGCTCGGCGTGAGACCGCCGGACCCCGCCGCGGTCGCCGCCGTCCCCGACCTCGTCCAGCCCCCGGCTCCGCCGCGGTGAACGACGCGGACGCGGCGCGTCCTAGTGCCGCTTCACAATCGAGTCGAGGATCATGAGAAATGCGTTCTGCTGGTTCGGCTCCGTCTTGTTGAGGACCGCGAGGCAGGAGCCGTCCGGGAACAGCTGGTGCAGCTCTTCTGCGGGCCGGCTCGAGAGGATGACGATCCGCCGGGCCGTCACGCCGCGCTCCTTCGCGAGCTCGAAGAGCTCCCGGCCGCTGAAGAGCGGCAGGTCAAGATCGAGCAGGAGCAGAGTTACGTCCGGGCCCAGCGTCTGGAGCGCCTCGAGCGCGTCGCGGTGGAACTCGAACGAGACGGCCGGCCCGTAGCGGCACGCGAGGACGGCGCGCCAGGACTCCGCGTAGAGCGGAGACTCGTCCACGAAGACAACGCGCTTCGGCCGTCCCGCCGCCACGGGGATTTCCCCGGAGACCGGCCGGAGGTAGTTGCCGCTCAATGGGCACCACCGGCCGGGACCGCGCCGCGCGCGAAGACCTCCCGCCCGCCCACGAAGGTCCTCTCGACGCGCCCGCGCAGCGTGTGCGCGGTCCACGGGGAGTTCTTGGAACGGCTCGCAAAACCGTCCGGCGTGACGTGCGTCGATCTCGTCGTCGAGAACACGACGACGTCGGCGGGCGCCCCCTCGGCGAGAGTGCCGCCCGGGAGCCCGAAGACGCGCGCGGGCGCCGTCGAAAGCACGTCGACGAGACGCTGGAGCGTGATCGCGCGCGGGACGAGGAGCGCGTCCACGAGAACCGGCAACGCCGTTTCGAGCCCCGTCACCCCGAAGGCCGCATCCTCGAACGCGAGCGCCTTGTCGTCCTCGTGGTGCGGCGCATGATCGGTGGCGACGGCG
>DASVJU010000060.1:0-6685 GCA_036385755.1 Thermoanaerobaculia bacterium | reverse complement strand
CATGCTGCGGATCGTCGTGGAAGGGAGTGGCTCCGTCGGCCGCATCGACGTGCTCACGGCCGGACCTGCGGGCATGACGGAGGCCGCGGTGGACGCGGTCCGGCGGTGGACATACCGCCCGGCGCGTGTCCACGGGCAGCCAGTGGCGGTCTGGAAGATCGTGAGGATCCGTTTCGCGCGGACGGTCGAGCGCGAGCCGCCGCCGGACTGAACGAGCCCCGGAGGGACCGCTCCGACGGCTCCCTATAAACTCCGTCTTGCCAATGCTGGAGATCGTTTACGAGGTCGAGGGGCAGACCCGGCGTTTTCTCCTGTCCGGCGGAGACGTGTCGATCGGGCGCTCGAGCGAGAACGGGATCGTCCTGAACGACTTTTCCGTGTCGCGCAGGCACGCGCTCCTGTCCGAGCGCGGCGGCGTCTGGACGATCGAGGATCTCAAGTCGACGAACGGCGTGAAGGTCAATGGGGTCTTCGCGCCGAAGTCGCCGCTGAAGGCGGACGACATCCTTTCGGTCGGAACCTTCACCCTCTACGTGCGCGAGCAACCGACGACCAGGAGCGTCGCGGCGAAGTCGATCACCGACTCGAGCTCCACGTTCGTCCGCTCGATCGAGGATTTCAACCGGGACTTCAACCTCGAGGCCACGGGCCTGGGAGGCGCAGACGTCGCGGCAACGCTGGCCGGTCGTCGTCCCGCGCCCGAGAAGGCGCGCGAGAAGATCTTCGAGATCCTCGTCCAGGTGGCCCGCACGCTCATCGAGGCTCCCGACGTGGACCAGATCCTCTCGAAGGTCGTGGACCTCCTCTTCGACTTCCTGCCCGCCGAGCGCGCCGTCGTCGTGCTCAGGGAGGACTCCGGACGCCTCGTCGCGACGCTTGCACGCCAGAGGGGGCGCGTCGGTTCGGAGGCCACGGAGACGTTCTCCCACACGATCGTCGAGACGGTCGTGCGCGAGCGCGTGGCGGTCCTGACCTCGGACGCTCTCACCGACGATCGCTTCGAGGCGGGCCAGTCGATCCGGATTCAGCAGATCCGGTCGGCGATGTGCGTCCCCCTCTGGAACCGCGAGCACGTCATCGGCGCCCTCCATGTCGACACGCCCCTGAAGACCGGCACGTTCACGGCGGACGATCTCGATCTCCTGACCGCGCTCGGAAACTTCGCGGCCGTCGCGATCGAGCGCGCGCGCCTGCAGGGGCGCATCGCGAAGGAAGAGCGGATCCGGGAGCGTCTCGCGCGCTATCACTCGCCCGGCGTCGTCGAGGAGATCGTTTCCGAGGGTCCGGCCGGCGTCGAGAAAGTCCGGACCCGGGACGTGACGGTGTTCTTCGCGGACATCGTCGGGTTCACGACGGCCGCCGAGACGATGACTCCCGAGGACCTGTCGCTCTTCCTCGAGACGGTCTTCACGTTTGCCGCCGATGCGATCTTCGAACAAGGGGGCACGCTCGACAAGTTCATCGGAGACGCCGTGATGGCGTTCTTCGGAGCGCCGATTCCACAGCCCGATCACCCCCGCCGCGCGGTGGCGGCGGCCGCGAAGCTCATCGAGAGCCTGAAGACGTGGAACGTGGAGCGCGCGGGGCGCGGTGAGCCGCCGGTGGCGGTGCGGGTCGGCGTCAACACCGGGCGCGCGGTCGTCGGCGACATCGGGTCCGATCGCCGTGTGGACTACACCGTCCTCGGGAATACCGTGAATGTCGCGGCGCGTCTCGAAAGCTATGTCGCCGGGCCGAACGAGATCGTGGTGGGCGAGGAGACCGCGCGCCTCGCGGGCGATGCGTTCGTCTTCGAACCTCTCGGCGAACAGCGCCTGAAGGGCCTCACGAAAGGCCTGAGGGCTTTTCGTGTCGTCCTCGCCGAAAGCGGCGCGCCGGTTCGTCCTCCGAAGTGATGGACGCCGCGGACGCGCTCTTCGGTCTGACGTTCGTGACCTCGAACGCGGACAAGGCCCGCGAGGCGGGGGCGCTTCTGGGCCGCACGGTGACGGCGCATCCGCTCGACGTCCCCGAGATCCAGTCGCTCGACTTCGCCGAGGTGGCTCGCGCGAAGGCCCTCGTCGCGGCGCGGGCCTTCGGAACGGCGGTTCTCGTCGAGGACTCGGGACTCGCCGTCGCGGGCTGGGGAGGATTTCCGGGGCCGCTCACGAAGTGGATCACGATGGGCGCTCTCGGCCAGGAGGGCCTCGCGAAGATGCTCGACGGGTTCTCCGACCGTGGCGCCGAAGCGGTCTCCGCGCTCGCGGTCGCGCGCCCGGGGCAGGAGGAGAAGGACGTCGTCGTCGCGGTCGGCCGCGCCCGAGGGTCGATCGCTCTTCACCCGCGCGGAGAGAACGGCTTCGGATGGGACGTGCTCTTCATTCCCGAGGGCGCGACGAGGACGTGGGCCGAGATGAGCGAGGAGGAGAAGAATCGCGACTCGCACCGGGCGCGAGCGTTCCGGGAGATGAGGCGGCTGCTCTGCATCCCTTAGCATTTCTGTTTGCATTCCTCACCGTCGCTGTGGCTCCAGGCGAGCGGCCGGCCGCCCCCCGCTGGGTCAGCCTCCAGATCCGCGTCGTTCCTTCTCTGGATCCGGCCGGGAACCCCTGGAAGATCCAGCTCCTGGAGCGGCGTGACGAAACGAACGAAGTCTTCGCCGACGAGCCTGCGCCCGGGAGCCGGAACCTCGAACTCAAGGTGATCGAGAAGCGCAGCTATCTCTTGCGCCTCAGGACCGGCGACGGCGACATCTGGTTTACGGATTCGGAGCCCTTCGAAGCCGGGAGTGCGATGGCGGTCCGAAGGCTCGAACCGAAAGCCGAGAGCGTTCGCGGGCTCGTCACGATCGGGAAGAGACCTCTTGCGAAGGCAAGGCTCACCTTCGGCACGGAAGCGGGCCTGGAGTCGATCTCGTTGACGTCGAAGGAAGACGGAACCTTCGAAGGCTTCCTGCCTCGACTCGGCCGCTGGCACGTCGCGGCAGCCTCGGAATCGCCTCATCTCCACCGCGAAGTCGACGCGGACGTGATCCACAGCGACAGGGGAGCCGGGCTCGACGTCGAGATCCGCCTCATCCCGACGGGACTCGAAGGCGAGATCGTGGACGTGAACGGCGAGCGGATACTGAAGGCGATTCTCCAGCTGGACGGTCCGCTGCAAGACCACCGGAGCGAGCGGGTGGAAAGCGGAACGTTTCGTTTCGACCGCTTGAACGAGGGTGACAACTTCGTCCATGCTTCGAGCGCGTACAAAGACGACGAAGGGAAGTCGCATCTTCTTCGTAGTGAGATTCAGGACGTCACCGTGGAAGACGGCATGGCGGACCCCGCGTGGCTCCGAGTCGTTCTTCTGAAAGAGGTTCGCGTCAAGGGACGCGTTGTTTCGTCGGCCGGAGCAGGCGTGTCGGGCGCCAATGTCTGCCTCGTCGGCGGCAGGGCAGGAGCCGGAGTGCCGATTTCTTCAGTTCGATCCGACGCCGACGGCAGGTTCTCGGTGCCGGTTCCGGAAGGAACATCCGGGGCCTGCGTCGCGGTGATTCCGAAGTCATTTTCCGCTCGGCTCACGAGGCTTCAGGGCACGGACGACGAGCAGGACCTTCCCGTTTCAGGCCTCGGGGGCACGCTCCTCGTCGATTCTCTTTATTGGGATGCCAAACCGCTCGAGCGGAGGATGGTGGTCGTCTTTCACTCGGGATGCACCATTACTCCGGCGCTCTTTGAGTTCATCGCGCGCGGTTCCCGCGCAGACACCGGTGACCGCTGGAAGTTCACGATCCCGAACGTCGAACCCGGCCAATATTCCGTTTGCGCCGTCAGTTTCCCTGAGCTCGCCCTCTACGCAGGCGGACCGGCCACCTTCGAACCCTGTGTCCATGGAGTTCTCGCGCCGGGTGCTCTACTCGAGCTGAAGCTCCTTCCCTGATTTCCTTCTAAGAGAATTCCTCTTTCTTCATCGTTTCCCGGCGATCGCCCGCAGCTCGATCGCCAGAGCGTCCACTTTTTCCAGCAGCTCTTCCTTCGTTCCCTCGGTCCGGATCACGATGTCCGCGACCTCCTCGCGCGCGGCGTCGGAGAACTGCGCCGACATGCGTTTCACGAAGTCGTTCGGGTCCGTCTCGCCGCTGCGGCGGATCGCGCGCTTGAGCCGCATGTCCGCGGGCGCGGACACCGTCACGAGGACGTCGAACCGCCGGCGGCCGCCGGTCTCGACGAGGAGGGTCGCCTCGATGACGCCGAGCGCCTCGCCTTTTGTTTCGAGATCGCCGAACCACTTCGCTTGCGCGGCGCGAACGAGAGGGTGGATGAGGACGTTGAGGCGCGCCAGCGAAGGCGGATCGTGAAAGACGTGCGCGGAGAGCTTTGGCCGGTCGACGGAACCGCCCTCCGTGAGGAACTCCGGCCCGAAAGCCTCCGCGACCGCGCGGGCGCCCTCGCTCCCTTCGCGATAGAGATCGTGCACGATGAGATCCGCATCGAGGACGGGGATGCCGTTTTCGCGGAGGCGCGCCGCCACCGTGCTCTTGCCGGAGGCCAGCCCGCCGGTGAGCCCGACTTTCAGAATCATCCGCGGCGGGCCCTGCAGAGCTCGAGCGTGTTCTTGAGGAGATGCGCGATGGTGAGCGGGCCCACTCCGCCCGGAACCGGTGTGTACCGCGACGCCCGCGGGAACGCCGTCCTGGGATCGCAGTCTCCGACGAGCGTCGAGCCCTTTTTCTCGAACGACGCGAGGCGCGCCGCGTTGCCCGGGAAAAATCTCTCGACGTCGGCGCGGGAGGTCAGGCGGTTGATGCCGACGTCCACGAGAATGGCGCCTTCCTTCACGAAGTCCCCGGTGACGAAGCCCGGCCGTCCGATCGCGGCGACGAGGAGATCGGCCTCGCGGCACAGGCCGGGCAGGTCGTGCGTTTTCGAGTGCGCGATCGTCACCGTGGCGTCCCTCCTGAGGAGGAGGAGCGCCATGGGCTTTCCGACGATGTCGCTTCGGCCGATGACGACGGCCCGTGTCCCGCGGAGGGACACGCCCTCGCGCGTGAGCAGCTCGAGGATCCCCGCGGGCGTGCACGGCACCGGTCCCGGCCGGCCTTGGAGGAGGAGGCCCGCGTTGACCGGATGGAAGCCGTCGACGTCTTTCTTGGGGTCGATCGCCTGAAGGACCCGGGCGGTGTCGATGTGGCCGGGGAGCGGAAGCTGGACGAGGATCGCGTCCACGGCGTCGTCGCGATTCAGCTCGTCGACCGCGACCAGAAGCGCCGACTCGGAAAGGCCGACGGGGAAGCGGAGCGTTCTTTCCGCGATGCCGGCTTCGCGCGCGGCAGCGCCCTTGCCGGCGACGTACACGGCGCTCGCGGGGTCCTCGCCTACGAGAACCACCGCTAGCCCGGGCACGAGGGCGCGTGTGGCGCGGAGAGACGCTACGCCGGCAGCTACTTCGGCCCGTATCGCCCTTGAAACAGCTGTGCCATCGAGGATGCGAGACGTCATGGACGTATTGTGGCTGAGCCCTCTTAACCTTCTCAGAAATCGTGCTCTTCGGACCGGTGGAAGACGGGATCCTCGCTTGACAGGGAGGCGAAGGGGAGGTATTTTTCACAACCCTGCGGGTGGATGGTTCGCCGAAGCCCGCTTATCGTGTGCCGTCGGGGCCTTGGTCTTTCGATGCTTCCTTCGTTTCGCATCGTGGGACCGTCCCCGGAATCTTCCAGCCGGGGTCGTCGCACCCCTCAACCGCCCCGATCGGAGACCGCTGTTCCCGTGAGCACCCGCACGCCGCTTCCCAAGATCTCCGACAACTCCCGACGCTGGATCATCGTCGATGCCGACGGGAAGGTCCTCGGCCGCCTCGCGACGCTCGTCGCGCGGCACCTCACGGGCAAGACGAAGGCCATTTACACGCCGTTTCTCGACACCGGCGACTTCGTCGTCGTGGTCAACGCCGAGAAGGTCGCCTTCACCGGCGCGAAGCTCGGCCAGAAGATGTACCGCCGCCACACCGGTTTCCCCGGGGGCCTGAAGTCCATCGAGGCCGGCAAGCTCCGGGACACGCATCCCGAGCGGGTCATCGAGTCGGCCGTGCGCGGCATGCTGCCGAAGACGAAACTGGGCCGGAAGATGTTCAAGAAGCTGAAGGTCTACGCCGGTCCCGCTCATCCGCATTCCGCCCAGTCGCCGGCCGCCGTCGCGGTCTGAATTCGCCTAATTCAAGAGGAGCAACGCACCCCGTGACGAACCTCCAGTACCAGGCCGTCGGACGCCGAAAAGAATCGGTGGCTCGCGTGTACCTTCGCCCCGGCAAGGGAACGGTGCAGGTCAACGACCGCACCTTCGAAGACTTCTTTCCGAACGACGTGCTCAAGATGGTCATCCGCCAGCCCCTTCAGCTCACCGAGACGATCGACAAGTTCGACGTCGTCGCCCTCGTCGAGGGCGGCGGGAGCGCCGGTCAGGCCGGAGC
Organism: Thermoanaerobaculia bacterium; assembly: GCA_036385755.1. Classification (GTDB taxonomy): domain Bacteria; phylum Acidobacteriota; class Thermoanaerobaculia; order UBA5066; family UBA5066; genus Fen-183. The sequence continues at coordinate 253 of DASVJU010000060.1, read as the reverse complement.
CATCCGCCACGGAATCGCCCGCGCGCTCTGCCTGTTCAATCTCGAGCTGCGCGGCACGCTCAAGAAGGCCGGTCTCCTCACGCGCGACTCGCGCATGAAGGAGCGCAAGAAATACGGACAGCGCGGCGCCCGCGCCCGGTTCCAGTTCTCGAAGAGGTAATGGGGGACAGATGAGCCAGATCACGATGAAGGAGCTGCTCGAGGCGGGCGTTCACTTCGGCCACCAGACGAAGCGCTGGAACCCGAAGATGAA
>DASVJU010000059.1:0-13790 GCA_036385755.1 Thermoanaerobaculia bacterium | reverse complement strand
TCCTCGCGACAAACGGCTTCGGCCCGCTCAGGACACGCTACGGCACGCTCCGCGACCTCGTCCTCGGCGTGACGCTCGTGCGCGCCGACGGGACCGTGGCGCGCGCCGGCGGAAAGGTCGTCAAAAACGTGGCGGGGTTCGATCTGCCCAAGATGGTCGTGGGCTCTCTCGGCACGCTCGGACTGATCGCGACCGCGACGTTCCGCCTGCACCCGCTGCCCGAGCGCGTCGTGACCCTGCTCGTCCCGGGCCGCACGGCGAAAGAGGTGCGGACCCTCACGGCGGCCCTCAGACAAGCGCAGCTCGAGCCGGCAGCCGTCGCGGCGCTCTCGGTCGGAGGGAAATTCGAAGCCGGAATTCGCTTCGAAGGGTTCGGAGCGGGAGTCTCGGAGCAGGTCGAGCGCGCACGAGTTCTCGCGGCGAACGGGGGGCGCCAGGATTGCACCCTGCTCGACGAGGATGCTGCGAAGGCTTTCTGGGCGGGACACGAGGCCGCCCGCGTCGCCGGCCCGCTTCGAGCAAGGATCGCCCTGCTTCCCTCCTCTTTCGAAGAATTCTTTGAAAGGTGTTCGGGGGCGCTCCTTCGTCTTCTCGACGCGCCGGCCGTCGTCCTGTATCCCACTCTAGGAATCTCTTTCTTCTCCGGCGTCCCCTCCCCCGACCTTGCCGCCTTAGCCGCGGCGCTCGCGTCCGCGCGCGCCGCCCTCGCCGCGCGTGGCGGGTCGCTCGTCCTCGAGGAGGCGCCCGCGGAGATCCGCGCGCGCGTGGACGTCTGGGGGCCTCCGCCCGCGGCTTTCGGCCTCATGCGGCGACTCAAGGAGCGCCTCGACCCCGACGCGCTCCTGAATCCCGGCCGCTTCACGGGAGGGATCTGAGTGTCCGCCGCGGCTCCGGCCCGCAGCCTCCTCGACGACTGCGTGCACTGCGGGTTCTGCCTCGTCGCCTGCCCGACGTACCAGTCGTGGAGCGAGGAGGCGGACTCGCCGCGCGGGCGCATCGACCTCATGCGCGGTCTGGCGGAAGGGACGCTCGTCCTCGACGACTCGGTCGTCCGGCACTTCGACCAGTGCCTCGGCTGCATGGCCTGCGTCACGGCCTGCCCGTCCGGCGTGAAGTACGACATCCTCATCGAGGAGACGCGCGCTCGCATCGAGGCCGTTCACGACCGGAAGGGCTTCGATGCGCTCTTCCGCGCGCTCATCTTCAGCCTGTTCCCGTATCCGGCGCGCCTGAAGGTCGCGCTCGCCTTCGGACTCCTCTACCAGCGGAGCGGTCTTTCGGCCCTCGTGAGACGAAGCGGGCTCCTGCGTCTCTTACCAAAGCGCCTCGCGCAGCTCGAGGCGCTCATGCCCGAGGTCCGCCCGCACCAGCTCCGGGCGTCGTTGCCGGCCTTTACGGCCGCCGCGGGCCCCGTCCGCTACCGCGTCGGCCTCGTGTCCGGCTGCGTGCAGCGCGTCTTCTACCCGGAGGTCAACGAGGCCACGCGGCGCGTCCTCGCGGCCGAGGGCTGCGAGGTCGTCGTCCCACCCCAGGGCTGCTGCGGCGCGCTGTCCATCCACGCCGGGCGCGCCGAGGAGTCGCGCGCCATGGCGCGCGCGCTGATCGAGGCTTTCGGGACCGACCGGCTCGACGCGATCATCGTGAACGCCGCCGGCTGCGGTTCGAGCCTGAAGGACTATGGCCGGATCTTCGCGAACGACGCCGAGCTGGCCGGGAGGGCCGCGGCATTCTCGGCGAAGGTGAAGGACGTGACGGAGTTCCTCGCGTCGATCCCCCCCGTTGCGGTGCGCCACCCCCTCGAGCGGCGCGTCGCATACCACGACTCCTGCCATCTCGCCCACGCGCAGAAGGTAAAGGACGCGCCGCGCGCGCTCCTCTCCGGAATCCCGGGCGTCACGCTCGTCGAGATTCCGGACGGCGAGCAGTGCTGCGGCAGCGCCGGAATCTACAACCTCGTGGAGCCCGAAAGCGCGGCCGAGATCGGCCGGAGGAAGGCGGAGAACGTCGCCTCCACGAAGGCCGACCTCCTCGCGAGCGCGAACCCCGGCTGCTCGCTTCAGATCGCGACGCTCCTGAAAGAACGCGGCACCGCTCTGCCCGTCTTCCACCCGGTGGAGATCCTCGCGGCGTCGTTCGAGGGCCGCGCGCCCGGCGCGACGCCGGGAGCCTTCAGTCCCAAGACCCCTCCGTAGAAGGTCGTCCGCGATCGTCGGACTGCGCGGGGGTGGATCCACCGCCCGCATGATCATATTGAATCATTGCGGTCCTCCTCCGGAAGGCCAGACGTTTGCACTGAGTCCCACGCATGATCCTCGGGATCGGTACCGACCTTCTCGACGTCGCCCGAATGGCGAAGGAGCTGGAGAAGGAGGAGGCCGGGTTCCGGAACGCGGTCTTTACGCCGTCCGAAATCGTGTATTGCGAGGCGAAACGGTATCCGGCGCGGCATTTCGCGGCCCGTTTCGCGGCCAAGGAGGCGCTTTTCAAGGCCCTCGCGGGTCTGGCGTCGGGCGATTTCTGGCACGAGGTCGAGGTCGCCCGGACGGGCGACGCGGCGCCGCGCCTTCTCCTCCACGGCCGCGCGAAAGAGGCGGCGGACCGCCTTGGCGTGAAGAGCATTCTCGTGTCCCTCTCGCACACCGACAGTCTCGCCGCGGCGAGCGTCGTGCTTCAGGGGTGAGCGCATGTACGCGACGGAAATCCACGAAGAAACAGGGTTCTGCAACATCGGCTCGTACGAAGAGAGGCTCAGGGGGTTCGACTGGGCGATCGCCGAGAGTGAGATGGGGTGGGGGCGCGGCGATCCTCTCAACATCGGCTGGCACCTGAGCGACCGGATCTGCCGGCTCGGCCTCGCGAAAAAGCCCGCGCTCCACTGGGAGGGCGCGGACGGGCGCGAGAGGACGTACACCTTCGACGACCTGCGCCTCCTCTCGAACGCCGTCGCCGCCGCTCTCACGCGCCTCGGCCTCCAGCCGTCCGAGCGGGTCTGCCTCTTTCTCGACCGCGTGCCGGAGCTCTACATCGGCTTCGTCGGGATCCTCAAGATGGGAGCGGTCGTCCAGCCTCTCTTCTCCGCCTTCGGCGAGGAGTCGCTCCTGACGCGCCTTCTCGACGCCGGCACGGCGGCCGTCGTGACGCAGAAGAAACACCTGCCGAAGGTCCGGCGGATCCGCGCGCGGCTCCCGGCTCTGCGTACCGTCGTCGTCGTCGACGCGGACGGGCTCGCGCTGAAGGACGGCGAGGTCGCGTTCGACCTCGATTCCGAGCCGCGCCCCGAGCGGTTCCACGTCTTCCCCGCGACGGCCGAGACGCCGTCGGTGCTCCACTACACGTCCGGGACGACCGGGCAACCCAAGGGGGCGCAACACGTCCACGGCTCGCTCGTCGCGCAATACCTGACGGCCAGGTGGGTGCTCGACCTGAAACCGGACGACGTCTACTGGTGCAACGCGGATCCCGGCTGGGTGACCGGGACGTCGTACGGGATCATCGGCCCCTGGTCGAACGGCGTCACACAGGCCGTCCTCGACTCCGGCTTCGTGGCCGACCGCTGGTACGGCTTCATCGAGAGGCACCTGATCAGCGTCTGGTACTCCGCTCCCACCGCCATCCGCCTCCTGATGCGCGAGGGGACGGCGGCGGCGAAGCGCCATGACCTCTCCTCGCTCCGGCATCTCGCGAGCGTCGGCGAACCGCTCAATCCCGAGGCGGTCCTCTGGGGGCGCGAGGCGTTCGGCCTCGCCTTCCACGACACGTACTGGCAGACGGAGACGGGGTGCATCGTGATCTCCAACTACCCCGGGATGCCGGTGAAGCCGGGCTCGATGGGAAAGCCGTTCCCGGGCATCACGGCGGCCGTCCTCGACCCGGCGACGCTCGAGCCGCACAGGGAGCCGGGACGCGCCGGGGTGATCGGCCTCCGCCCCGGCTGGCCTTCGATGATCCGTGGCTACTGGAACAACGCCGAAGGCTATGCAAAGAAGTTCTCGAACGGCTGGTACCTCACCGGCGACCGCGCCACCGTGGACGCCGACGGCTACTTCTGGTTCGTGGGCCGGGACGACGACGTGATCAACACGGGCGGGCACCTCGTCGGTCCGTTCGAGATCGAGTCGGCTCTCCTCGAGCACCCCGCCGTCGCCGAGTCGGCGGCGGTCGCCAAGCCTGACCCCGTGAACATGGAAGTGGTCAAGGCGTTCGTGGCGCTGAAGCCGGGCTTCACCGCAGGCCCGGACCTGGAGCTCGAGATCATGAACTTCGTCCGGAAACGCCTCTCTCCCATCGCGATGCCGCAGGAGATCGCCTTCGTGGCGTCGCTCCCGCGGACCCGGAGCGGCAAGATCCTGCGCCGGGTCCTCCGCGCGCCGGAGTGGGGCGAGCCGGTCGGCGACCTTTCGACACTGATGGAGGACTGAATGGACGACCTCAAGAAGACGATCCTCGACTACGTCCGCCGCGAATACATCGAGGAGGGGGACGACCGCGAACTGAGATCGGACACGCCGCTCATCACCGGCGGGATCGTCGACTCCTTCTCGATGGTCTCCCTCAAGCGTTTCATCGAGAGGAAATACGCCGTGGCGATCCCCGACGCTGACGCCACGCCCGAGGCCTTCAACAGCGTCGACAGCATCGCCGCGCTCGTCGAGCGGTTCACGGCCGTGAAGGTGTGACATGACCACCGAGACTCTCCCCACCACATTCCGCGACGTCCTCGGCGCCGAGCTCGAGGCCATGAGGGCCGCCGGCCTCATCAAGGAGGAGCGGGTCATCCACGCGCCGCAAGGGGCCGAGATCGACGTCGAGTTCCCCGCGGGCGCTCCGCCCAGGAAGGTCCTGAATCTCTGCGCGAACAACTACCTCGGCCTCTCCTCGCACCCCGACGTGCTCGCGGCCGCGCACGCCGGGCTCGACCGGCGGGGCTACGGCATGTCGTCGGTCCGCTTCATCTGCGTCACTCAGGACATCCACCGCGAGCTGGAAAACCGCCTGACGGAGTTCCTCGGGACGGAAGACACGATCCTGTTTTCCTCCTGCCTCGACGCGAACGCCGGAGTCTTCGAGGCGATCCTCTCCGACAAGGACGTGATGATCGCCGACCGGCTCGTCCACGCCTCGATCGTGGACGGAATGCGCCTCTGCAAGGCGGCGCAGGACACCTTCAAGCATTCCGACATAGCTCACCTCGAGGAGAAACTCGTCGAGCACAAAGACAAGCGCTTCCGCCTCGTGATCACCGACGGCGTCTTCTCGATGGACGGCGACCTCGCGAAGCTGGACGAGATCGTCGCCCTCTGCCAAAAGCACGACGCGATGGTCTTCGTCGACGATTCCCACGCCTCCGGCTTCATCGGAAGGACGGGGCGCGGCACGCCCGAGCGGTTCTCGGTGCTCGGGAAGGTCGACATCATCACCACGACGTTCGGCAAGGCGCTCGGCGGGGCCTCGGGCGGCTGCGTCAGCGGGCGGAAAGAGATCGTCGAGATGTGCCGCCAGCGGGCGCGGCCGTACCTCTTCTCCAACACGCTGGCCTCGGTCATCGTGGCCGGGACGCTGAAGGTGCTCGACCTCGTCTCCGCCACGACCGGGCGGCGCGACCGGCTCGAGCAGAACGCGAAATACTGGCGGCGGCTCCTCACCGAAGCCGGCTTCGACATCAAGGCCGGCGAGAGCCCGATCGTCCCGGTCATGCTCTACAACGCGAAGCTCGCGCAAGACGTCGCGCGCGACCTTTTCGCCGAAGGGATCTACGTCGTCGGCTTCTTCTTCCCGGTCGTCGCGAAGGGGCAGGCCCGCATCCGGACGCAGCTCTCGGCCGCGCACACGACGGCGCATCTCGACAAGGCCATCGAAGCATTCCGCAAAGTCGGAAAGAAGCACGACATTCTCGGCAAGTCGAAGAACGAGATCGTGGAGAAATACGGCCTCTAGGCAGAGACCGGAGGAGGGAGCCATGCTCGCCCGAAGAATCCTCGAGGTCCCGATTCCGGACAACGTGAAGCTCGACAGCCTCGACCTCGAGCTTCTGAAAGCCACGTTCCAGGCACTTGCCGCCCTCCGGGGAGAGAAGGACCGGCGGTGGGAGCTGACGCTCAAGCAGCTCGAGGACGACGGCTGGAAGGTCAAATGGGGCCTCGCCTGGCGCGCCGAGGCAAAGCGCGGCGAGGACTACGAAGAGGCGACGGGAACGACGCTCGAAGAGGCGCTCTCCGGCGTCGCCCAGCTCGCGCGCGCCGACATGGTCGGCCACGTGCCCTGACGGCATAGACTGGGAGCTTGCCTGCCCCGCACGTGCCCATGACGCAAGGCCCCGGATTCCCGGAGAAATTCCTCTGGGGAGCCGCGACCTCCGCCTATCAGATCGAGGGCTCGCCGCTGGCCGACGGGGCCGGACCGAGCAACTGGCACCGCTTCGCGCATACGCCGGGTCTCGTGACGGGCGGCGACAACGGCGACGTCGCGTGCGATCACTACAACCGGTTCCCCGACGACGTCGCGCTCATGCGAAGCCTCTCTCTCAACGCCTACCGCTTCAGCGTTTCCTGGAGCCGCGTTCTTCCAGAGGGCCGCGGACGCGTGAACGAGAAGGGGCTGGACTTCTATCGGCGCCTGGTCGACGCGCTTCTCGCAACCGGGATCGAACCGTTCGGGACGCTGTTTCACTGGGACCTGCCGGCGGCCCTCGAGGATCAGGGCGGCTGGCTCAACCGCGACGTCGCCGGCTGGTTCGCGGACTACGCAAGCGTCCTCTTTCGCGCACTTCCCGGGGTGCGCACCTGGGCGACCCTGAACGAGCCGTGGGTCGTGACGGACGGCGGCTACCTGCACGGCATCCTCGCGCCGGGACATCGCAATCTCTTCGAGGCGCCGATCGCCGCGCACAATCTTCTCCTCTCGCATGCGGCGGCCGTCTCTGCCTGCCGCGCCGAGGGCGGGCGCCGCGTGGGCCTCGTCGTCAACCTCGAGCCGAAGTTCGCGGCGTCGGAATCCGCCGCCGATGCCGGAGCCACCGCGCGCGCCGACGCCTACATGAACCGCCAGTTTCTCGACCCGGTGTTCCTCGGCCGCACCCCCGACGAGCTGCCCGGGATGTTCGGGGAAGCCTGGCCGCCGTTCCCCGCCCGTGACTTCGACCTCATCCGCAGCCCGATCGACTTCCTCGGCGTCAATTACTACACGCGCGGCGTCGTGAAGGACGATCCCGGAGCAGTTCCCACGCGCGCCTCGCGCGTCCGGCAGGACCAGGCCCTTCACACGGCGATGGACTGGGAGGTCTACGCGCCGGGCCTCCTCGACACCCTGACCTGGGTGAAGTCGCGCTACGGAAACATTCCTCTCTACGTTACCGAAAACGGGGCGGCCTTTCCCGACCCGCCCGAGGCGGGGCCCGACGGCATCGCGGATCCTCTGCGCGTGGCCTACCTCAGGGACCATCTCCGTGCGACTCGCGAGGCGATCGCGCGGGGCGTCGACGTCCGCGGGTATTTCGCCTGGTCGTTCCTCGACAACTTCGAGTGGTCTCACGGCTTCTCGAAGCGCTTCGGCATCGTGCACGTCGACTTCGCCACGCAGCGGCGCACTCCGAAGGCGAGCGCGCGCTTCTTCGCGGACGTGATCCGGAGCGCCGGCGCCTCTCTCGAACGCCCGTCCCCCGACTGACCGCTACGGGATCGTCACCGCGACGCGGAGAGTAGAGCCAGAAGTGGAGCCAGACGTGCCGCCCCGAGCGGCGCCGTGAAGTCCCGGAGGCGGCAGGACATTCGTCGGCAGCAAGAGCCCGTCCACCGTGACCGAGACGGCGCCGCCGCCGGAAGGGATTCCGCGCACGATGTCGATCTCGAGCGTCACGCCGCGCCACGGGCGGACCATCTTCGCCCGGCTCCAGGACGGAGGGAGGCAGGGGTCGATCGTCAGCCCCTCCCATCCGGGACGCACCCCGAAGACCCATTCCGAAACGACGCGGTGAAGCCACGCCGCCGAACCGGTGTACCAGGTCCATCCGGCGCGCCCGTGGTGGGGCGAGGCGGGTCCGTCGACGTTGCCCGGAAGCACATAGGGCTCTGCCGCGTAGCGCTCGGGATCCTTGTTCGCGGGGTTGATGGCGAGAAGGAGCCTCTCGACGAGCGCGGCGTCCTTCGCCTTCGCCGCCGCGGCGATGGCCCACGTCGCGGCGTGGGTGTAGACGCCTCCGTTCTCGCGGAGGCCGGGCGCGTAGCGCGTGATGTAGCCGATCTCTGGAACCGGCTGGTCGAACGCGGGGGCGAGGAGGAGCGCTCCGGCCTCGGTGACGAGGTGCTCCTTCACGGCCGCGAGGCAAGCCGCCGCGCGGCCTCTCGGCGCCACGTCGTTCAGGATCGCCCATGTCTGCGCGTTGAGGAAGATCTTTCCGACGCGATTCTTCGCGCTCCCGAGGACGGACCCGTCGTCCAGCGTCCCACGCGCGTACCAGCTTCCGTCCCATCCGTGCGTGTTCAGGGCTGCCACGAGCGCCACGCGTCGCGCCGCAAAGTCGTCCGCGAGCGCGGACTCCTCCGTGCGGCGGAAGATCTCGCTCCAGTCGGAGAGAAGGCCGGCGAGGAACTGGCCGAGCCACACCGACTCGCCCTTCTCGAGGAGACCCATCGCCGAAAGACCGTCGTTCCAGTCGCCGGCGCCGATGAGCGGGATCCCGCGCGGGCTCATCCGCGAGAAGACACGCCGGAACGCGCGCTCGACGTGGTCCCTCAGAGAAAACGAGCCCTCTTCGTCGAGGAACGGCGCTTCGTCGCCCAGGATCGAGAAGTCGCCCGTCTCCTTCATGTAGTTCGCCGACACGAAGGCGAGCCAGAGAAGGTCGTCCGTCATCTTCGTGACGAGGCCCTGCTCGGTGAGCGGGTGCCACCAGTGAAAGACCGAGCCGTCCCGGAACTGGTGGCCCGCGTGGAGACGGATCTGCTCGCGGCACCGCGCGGGATCGATCGTCAGCCAGACCTGCGAATCCTGGAGCTGGTCGCGAAAGCCGAAGGCGCCGCTCTGCTGGTAGTAGCCGCATCGGGCCCACAGCCGCGCCGCGATTGCCTGATAACGCGCCCAGTCGTTGACGACGGCGTCGAACGCCTGGTCGGGCGTCTCCATGCGGTGCGCGGCGAGGCGCGCCCGCCAGCCCGTCGTCACCTCTTCGAGCGCCCGGCGGCTTTCGTCGTCCTCGACGAAGCGGGTCGCGAGTGAGGCCGCGGCTTCCTCCGACTCCGACGTCGCGAGGACGAAGCCGATCGTCCGCGATTCGCCGGGTTGGAGCACGACCTCGACCTCGAGGGCCGCGATCGGGTCTTCGTGCCTTCCGAAGGCCGCGGCGCCTCCCATCCCAAGAAGCGCCGCCGGCGCTCGCAGGCTGCCGTACCGGCCGAGAAACGCCGCCTTGTCTCCCTGAGCCGAGACGACCTTCTCGGACGTCGCGAAGACGCTGACGTACGGAAAGCTCGTATTCCAGTGCCCGAACCGCTCGGACGGCACGTCCCACATGTTGTTTCGCGCGACGATCGCGCGACGGTCCCTGTCGAATTTCGTCTCGAGGAAGAGCTTTCCGAACTCGCGCCTGGGGGACGGCGCGACGCCGCAGCACCATTCCAGGTAGCTGAAGAGCCGGAGTGTCCGGCGCCGGCCGGACGTGTTTCTGAGTGTCACCCGCCAGATCTCGGCGGCCTCTTCGGCGTGACAGAACAGCGTCCACGTCGCCTCGATGCCGGAGCGCGACGTCTCGAACGTCGTGTAGCCGAGGCCGTGGCGGCACGCGGAGGATTCGAAGGGCGCCCAGACGGGCGCGGGCGAAAGCGACCAGAAGTCCGCGCCCTCCGTGTCCTTCACGTAGAGAAACTTCCCCGAAAGATCCTCGACGAGATCCTGCTGCCAGCGCGTCACGACCGCGAGCTGCGAGTTCCCGAGGAACGAGAAGCCGCTTCCCGTCTGACTCACGACGAACCCGGCCCGGGGATTCGCCACGACGTTCACCCACGGGCTCGGCGTTCTCGGATCCGTGATGACGTATTCCCGGCCGTCTTCCGAGAAGTGGCCGTACGCGCCGGCGCCGGGCTGCGATGTCTCCGTCATGGGAGCGCGACGACCTCGGCGGGGATCTCGCGAACGAGGATCTCCCCGCCCCGGATCTCGGCCGGCTTTCCGTTCACGGTGGCCGAGCGCGGAACGCCAGGAAGCGGCCACGCGAGCGCGAGACCGCCGGGGGGAACCCTCACGCCGGCGATTCGCGCGTGAACCTCGCCGCCCGACACCGAGACCGAGAGATCGAGCGGCCCGTAAATCGTGAGAAGGCCCTCCACCCCGGCGCCTCCAGGCGCGCGCAGCCATTCCTCCGGGAGGCCGGCCCCGACGAGGAGCGATCCCCCTTTCTCGCCCTCGCGCTCGAGCGCGAAGAAGTCGAGAAAGGACCGAATGAAATCCGAACCCACCCAGGTATGCGGCATGTCCCCGATGAAGCGGGGGGCGCGCGGATCGCGGCCGACGACCTCGGCCCACTGATTCCAGGCGGCGGGCCGGCGGTCCTTCATGAAGAACTCGAGCATCTCGTGCGCCTCGGCCCTTCGGCCGAGCCTCACGAGCGCGCCGACCGTTCGAAGCTCGTACGGTGTGTAGGCGTCGTTCTTCTTCGCTCCATCACGCCGTTCCCGCGCCTCTTTCATGTAGCGATCGAACGTGCGCGCAAGCGGTGCCTGCGGCAGCTTTCCCTGAAGTCCGCACGGCGAGAGGGCCACCGTGGTCGACGTCGGGTCGAAGTCGTGCTTCTCGACGGAGGCCGGGATGGTGTCGAGATGGTTCCGTTCGATCGTGCGCGCAATCGAGGCGAGGAGATCCGCCTCGAACTCGCCCCCGATCGCCGCGAACGAGCGGGCGTCGTCCGGATGACCGAGCGAGAGCGCGAGCTCGACCGCGTCCGCTAGGCCTTTGCGCGCCCAAACGTCGTCCCAGTACGAGTGGACCGGCCTGTCGGAGTAGCCCTCGTGACTGATCGACTCGGGGAGAAGACCGAAAAAGGCCCGCTTTTCGGACGTCTCGTATTCGGGCGTCCGGCGCTGGCGCCTGAGCGCGTCGATCGCGGCCACGGCCCTCGCGATCCGCGGCCAGAGCGCGTCGAGCGTCGCCGTGTCTTTCGTGAAGCGGAAGTACTCGGCGGCGAGAAAAAGAAACTCTCCGTGGCTGTCGTTTTCCGGCACGGGATCGGCGCCACGGGCGTCGACGCAGCACGGGATCCTTCCGTCCGCGAACTGCTTCTCCGCGAACGCGACGAGGAAGTCGCGGACCTCCGCCGGGTGGCCGAGCCTGAGGAGCGCCGACGACGTCAGCGCGCCGTCCCGGATCCACGAGCGCGCGTAAGCGCGCGAGCCGGGCTGGATCCACGGCCCGTCGCGGTTGACGAGGACGTAGGCGAGGTTCGATTTCAAGGTCGCCACGAGAGATTCCGCGAAAGGGGGAACCAGAAAGCGCACGCGGTCGACGGCCTTTCCCCATCCCGCGCATGCGCGCACCAGACGGGCGTCGAAATCTTTCTTAGAAAGGGTTGGAGGGGCCGAGGCGCCCGCGTGCAAGGGCACGTCGAGAACGACGGTTTGCGCGCCGCGGGCGGGAATTTCGAGGTCCCAGGCGAAGGCCCCCGACGCGAGGCCCGTCTCGTCGCGGATCTCCGATGCGGCCGGTACTTCCCCTTTCAAAAGAAAATCCGAAATCGCCCCAGCGTCGAATGCGGCCGCGCCGGTCTGCACGGGAGAGGGGACCGCATCGACCGTGCGCGTCCCGTTGATCGTCAACGTAGACCCTCGGAAAGACAGCGTGTCGATCCGGGAGACCCCGTGCGGCGCGTTCAGGAACTGCGTCGGCGGATTCACGAGGAACGGGCGGACTGCGACGAAAAGCCGGACGCGCGCCGGCGCCGGACCGCCGTTCCGGACGCGGTACCGCGCGCGGAGAGCGGACGTCCCCGCCGCTCCGTCCACGAGCGCCGTGACGTCGAGGGCCAGGTCGCCGGCCTTCCACGTCACCGTCGGAATCGGGAGATCGCCTCTTTCGAGCGCGTGCGAGATCGCGGCGTCGGCCCACGTCACGAGCCGGCCGCCGGCGAAGAGGAACGGCTCGAGAGAGAAAGAACCCTTTCCCGGCTCCAACGCGCCGTCTTCGCCGACGAGGACCTCCTCCGTGTCGGTGTCGACGCCGGCCACCGTCCAGTACGTCTGCTCGCCCGTGAAGGCGCGCGGATACCGGCCGCGCGGGGCCTCCTTCGCGACCCTCGCGACGAAGTCGTTCGCGGTGGGAGCCCATTCCACGGACTGCACCGCGACACGCGGCGTTCCCCACGCGCCCGGCGGCAGCGCGAGCCGCACGAAGCGCGCCTCGGTCTCGGGAAGATGAAGGTACGCGCGGCGCGCGCCGCCGTGTGTGACGCGCCGGACCTCTTCCCAGGTCCGCCCGTCAGAAGAAATCTCGACCTTGAAACGCGCGGGGATGGCTGGCCCCTTCCAGTCGACGATGACGCCCGAGAGCTCCCGGGTGCCTCCGAAGTCGACGAGGATTTTTCCGGAAGTTCGCGCAACGCTCGGCTCCGCCAGAGCCGCGGGCTTCGCCCTCACGGCGAGCACGGGCTCTCCGACCTCCAGGAATCCTCTTCCCCCGGTCCCCTTCGACAGCACGATCTCGATCGCCGCGGCGTGCCGGAGCTCTCCCCCGCCCGCCGGGCCCCACGCGAAGCTCACGTGGCGCTTCTTCACGGCGATCGTCTGCCACTCCGGGCTGGCCGAGAAACCCTCGCGGCGGGCCCACCAGACGTTCTCGCCGGTCGCGTCCAGGAACTTCACCTCCAGCGTGTTCGCCGTCCCCGCGCCGCGCACGCGGAACGAGAACGTCCAGTCGTCCGGAAACTCGAGCGCGACCGCGCGGCGCGTCCCGGCCCAGCCCGAGCCGCCGTGAAAGTCGTACGCCATGCGTATTCCGGGCTCTCCTGGTGGTCCGCCCGCCACCAGCGACACCTCGACGCCCGCCGAGAAGACCGGCGTCCACGCAGCGCCCGCGAGGGCCGATCCAGGAACGAGAAGGAGTCCCGTGAGCGCCCACAAGCCGAGTCTCATTCCTTGAGCCCGCCCGCCGTGATGCCCTCGATGTACGCCCGCTGCAGCCCGAGAAACAGGAGGAGCACGGGCAGGACGGTCAGCACCGAGCCCGCCATCATGAGCTCCGTGTCCTGGGCGTGCTCGCCTACGAGGTTCGCGAGCGCGACCGGAAGCGTGTACCTCGTGTCGTCGGTCAGGACGACGAGCGGCCAGAGGAAGTCGTTCCACGTTCCGAGGAACATGAAGACGCCGAGCGTCACGAGAACCGGCTTGAGGAGCGGCAGGACGAGACGCCGGTAGATGCGCCACTCGCTCGCGCCGTCCACGCGCGCCGCGTCGAGGAGCTCGTCGGGGATGGAGCGCGCGAACTGCCTCACGAGGAAGATTCCGAAGATGCCCGCCGCCGACGGAAGAACGACTCCGAGATACGAGTTCACGAGACCGAGGGAACGCATCAGGAGGAAAAGCGGGAGCATCGCGATCTGGACGGGAATGACCATGCCGAGGAGGAGGAGCCGGAACAGCCGGTCGCGCCCGGGAAACCGCAGCTTCGCGAACGCGTAGCCCGCCATCGAGTTCAGGATCACGGAGCAGAACGTGACCGAGGACGCGAGGAGGAGACTGCTTCCGAACGCCCGGCCGAGCGAGAGCCGCTGGAAGAGGTCCCGGTAGTGCTCGAACGTGATCCGGCTCGGGATG
>DASVJU010000058.1:0-11238 GCA_036385755.1 Thermoanaerobaculia bacterium | reverse complement strand
TCGCCCGCGAACGAGAGGAGCTCGAACAGGAAAATACGACTGGGGCCGTCGGCCGGGTTCGCCTTGACCTCGGCCGTGAGGGCCTTGATCGCTGCCTGGAGTTGACCGGCCTGATAGAGTTCGCGTGGTGTCGGCATGGCTTCTCCTCGCTTCTGCACTGGTTCTTGACCGGGGTTCGCGGGGTCGCTATCCTTTAGTCATTCTAGCTGTTTGCCCTCGAATGGCGTAAGCGTCTCTCTCGAGCCGGAGGAAATCGTCGCGATGTCGTCAGCTCCCGTTTTCAACCTGGAAGCCCTGCTCGCGCCGATCGCCGGAGAAAAACCGAGCGGGGAGAACCTCCAGTACTCGGGACTCCACGACGAGATCCGCGAGGCGCGCCGCGCGGACGACGATGTTCCGCAGGGAGACTGGGTTCACGAGCTGAAGGTCGCCGACTGGGAGAAAGTGGCGGAGCTTGCCGGCGAGAGCCTGAGCGGCAAGACGAAGGACCTCCAGATCGTCGCCTGGCTTTCCGAAGCCGCCGTCAACATGAACGGATTCCCGGGCCTCAGGGACTCGCTGAAGCTCGCGAAGGGGATTCTCGAGGGCTTCTGGGACACACTGTATCCCGAGGTCGACGAGGGGAACGATCTCGAAGCGAGGGCCAACGCGTTCGCGTGGATGGACCGGCAGGCCGCGGACGCCGCCCGGAAGGTCCTGCTGACGAAGCGCTCCGGCGTGAACTACAACTTCTTCCAGTGGGAAGAGGCCCTGCAGTACGACTTTCCGGCCGACACATCGAAGCTCTCCAGCGAGGCGCTGCAGCAGCTCGAAGAGAAGCGCGCGCGCGCCCAGTTGGACGGGAAGATCACGGGCGAGGAGATCCGGAAGGCCAAGAGCGAGACCCGCCGCGCCTTCTATGAGGAGCTCAACGCGGACGTCGCCGAGAGCTTGGCGGCCTTGAAGGCTCTCGACAAGGAGATGGACACCCGCTTTGCGCGCCAGACTCCCGGGCTCGGCAGCCTCTCGAAGACTCTCGAGGCGATCCGGAACCTGCTCGAGAGGATCGTCAAGGAAAAGAGGATCGAGGAGCCGGACCCGTCCGACGCCGTGGAAGGGGCGGAAGGAGAAGCAGCGGGAAGCGGCGCAAGCGGGCCCGGCGGGTCCATTCGGGCGCGGGACCAGGCGCTCGCCCAACTCGCGCAGGTCGCCGACTACTTCCGGAGGAACGAGCCGCACAGCCCGGTGTCGTATCTCGTTCAGCGCGCCATCGCCTGGGGGCAGATGCCGCTCGACGCCTGGCTCGTCGATGTGATCAAGGACAACAATGTTCTCGCCGGTCTGCGCGAAACTCTGGGCCTCAAGGGCGAGTCTGGCAGCACGGGAACCTGAGGGAGGAAGCCATGCCGAAAAAGGAAAGCATCCAGCAGAAACTCAAGAGGATCCGCCCTCCCCGCGTTCAGATCACGTACGACGTGGAGATCGGCGGTGCCATCGAGATGAAGGAGCTGCCCTTCGTCGTCGGAGTCCTCGGCGACTTCTCCGGCCAGCCCGTCGAGCAGCTCCCGAGGCTGAAAGACCGGAAGCTGATCGAGATCGACCGCGACAACTTCGATCAGGTCCTCGCGGCGCAGACGCCGCGCCTGGCCCTTCGCGTCGACAACAAGCTGTCCGACGACGGCAGCAAGATGAACGTCGAGATGAAGTTCAACAACATGATGGACTTCGAGCCCGATCAGGTGGTCAACCAGGTCGAGCCCCTGAGAAAGCTCGTCGAGGCGCGCCAGAAGCTTCGCGACATCCTGTCGAAGACCGACGGGAACGACAAGCTGGAAGCCATGCTGACGGATCTCCTCAAGGACCCGAACGCCCAGAAGCAGCTCGGAAAGCAGCTCGGCGTCGTGACGGACGAGGAAGGGAAGAAGGAAGAACCCCATGAGTAAGAACCCCGACAAGAGGGCCGAAGCCGAATCCGTCGTTCGGGAGGAGGAGGGAGGGGGTCTTCTCAACAAGATCCTCGACAGCGGACGCCTGGCGCTTCGCGAAGACCAGGTCGACAACGCCAAGGACATGCTGGCCGAGTTCGTCCAGCAGGCCCTTCAAGGGCAGGTCGTCCTCTCCAAGGATCTCGAGCACACGATCAACGCGCGCATCTCGGCGATCGACAAGCTCCTGTCGGCGCAGCTCAACGAGGTCATGCACCACCCGGACTTCCAGAAGCTCGAGGGAAGCTGGCGCGGCCTGAAGCATCTCGTGTTCGAGAGCGAGACCTCGACGATGCTGAAGATCCGCGTCCTGAACGTGTCCAAGAAGGACCTCCTGAAGGACCTCGAGCGGGCGGCGGAATTCGACCAGTCCGCGCTCTTCAAGAAGGTCTACGAAGAAGAGTACGGAACGTTCGGCGGCGCCCCGTTCGGCGCGCTGATCGGAGACTACGAATTCGGCAACCACCCGCAGGACATGTCGCTTCTCGAGAAAATCTCGGGCGTCGCCGCCGCGGCCAACGCGCCCTTCATCTCGGCGGCATCGCCCGAGATGTTCGGCTGGCAGACCTACACGGAGCTGACCGAGGTGCGCGACCTCGCCAAGATCTTCGATCGGACCGAGTACGCGAAGTGGCGCTCGTTCCGTGACTCGGAAGACTCGCGCTACGTGGGGCTCACCCTCCCCCACACGCTGATGCGCCTGCCCTACGGGAAGGACACCGTCCCGGTCGAGTCTTTCAATTTCGAGGAGGACGTGGACGGCAAGGACCACAAGAAGTACCTCTGGGGAAACGCCGCCTACTCGTTCGGAACGCGCCTGACCGAAGCCTTCGCCCTCTACAACTGGACCGTCGCGATCCGCGGCGTGGAGGGGGGCGGGCTCGTACAGGGGCTTCCGGCGCACACCTTCCAGACCGACGAAGGCGACGTGGCGCTGAAGTGTCCGACCGAGATCGCGATCACCGACCGCCGCGAGAAGGAGTTCTCCGACCTCGGCTTCATCTCGCTCGTTCACTGCAAGAACACCGATTACGCGGCGTTCTTCGGCGGGCAGTCGGCCCAGAAGGCAAAGAAGTACGACACCGATTTCGCGAACGCGAACGCGCGTCTTTCGACGCAGCTTCCCTACATCTTCGCGGTGTCCCGTTTCGCCCACTACCTCAAGACGATCATGCGGGACAAGATCGGCAGCTTTGCCTCGCGCAAAGACGTGGAATTCTTTCTCAACAAGTGGATCTCGAACTACGTCACTCCCGACGACACGGCCTCACCGTCCGTCAAGGCGCAGTTCCCCCTTCGCGAGGCGCGCATCGAAGTGGCGGAAGTTGCCGGCAAGCCCGGCGTCTACAAGGCGATCGCCTTCCTCAGGCCGCACTTCCAGCTCGACGAGCTGTCGGTCTCTCTGCGGCTGGTGGCGGAATTGCCGAAGTCGGTCGGGGGATAAGGGACGGGACGGCCAAGGCCGGCGAATCGTCGCCGGCTTCGGCATCCGCCCCGGCGACGCGCCATGCCGAGGATCGACGACGACATCCGCATCAACCTGTCGGTCCTCGACCGCCTCGTCGATTTCGAGCCCGAGGCGAAGGCCGAGGTGCCGGCCTCGCGCTCGAAGGCCCTTCGCCAGGTCAAACAGGCCCTCAAGCGGGATCTCGAGTGGCTCCTCAACACGCGCCGCGTGCTGGAGGTGCCTGACGAGCTGCCGCTCCTCGCCAACTCCCTGCTCGCGTACGGCCTTCCGGACTTTTCCAACTCCAGCGTAAAGAACACTCAGGACCAGCACGACCTCACCCTCGCGCTCGAGGGCACGCTCAAGAGGTTCGAGCCCCGCCTCGAGGACATCGTCGTCAGCGTCGCGAACGCCTCCGTCCTCGAGCGCGCCTTCCGCTTCAAGATCGAGGCGCGGCTGCGCATCGATCCGGTCCCCGAGCCGATCTCCTTCGACACGACTCTTCAGATCGGGAGCGGCAACTTCGCGGTCAAGGGCGACTGATGCGCAGCGATCTCCTGGAGTATTACGAGCGCGAGCTGAGCTTCCTTCGCCTGATGGGCGCCGAGTTCGCCGACAAGTACCCGAAGATCGCGTCCCGCCTGCAGCTCGAACCGGACAAGTGCGAGGACCCGCACGTCGAGCGGCTTCTCGAGGCCTTCGCGTTCCTCGCGGCGCGCGTGCGCCTCAAAATCGACGACGAGTTCCCGGAGATCACGGAATCGCTCCTCGGGATCCTCTACCCCACTTTTCTCGCTCCCGTGCCCTCGATGTCGGTCGTCCAGTTCGTCCTCAATACCGAGCAGGTAAGCGTTCAGACGGGGCAGACGATTCCGAAGGGCTCGCCGCTCGCGTCCGCTCCCGTCGACGGAATCCCGCTCCGCTTCCGGACCGCGTATCCGGTCACGATCTGGCCCATCGACGTGAGATCCGCCCGCTTCGAGCAGGCGCCTTCGGTCACGATCGAGGGGCGCGACGCGCGAACGATGCTCCATCTCGATCTGCGCGTCCTCGGAGGCGCCGCGCTGTCCGATCTCAAGGAGAAGTCGCTCGACGGCACCGAGCGCCCCCTCTCTCGCCTTCGTTTCTACCTGCAGGGCGAAGGCAAGGTCGTTCACGCGCTCTATGAGCTGCTCTTCAACGATGCCCTCGCCGTCGAGCTTCGGCCTCAGGCTTCGGCGCCCGAATCCGCGGCGATCACGCTCGGGCCGGAGGCTCTCCGGCCGGTCGGCTTCGGCGACGACGAGACGCTCCTGCCGACGCCGGACAGGCTCTTCCGCGGGTACCGCGTCCTTCAGGAGTACTTCTGTTTTCCCGAGAAGTTCCTTTTCGTGGATCTCGACGGCCTCGACCGGCTCAAAGGGCTGGGCTACACGGACACGCTCGACGTCCGCATCCTCCTGGGACGTCCCTTCGCGGCGGAACGGAGCGTCTCGGCGCAGACGTTCCGGCTGCACGCCACCCCGGTGGTCAACCTCTTCACGCAGACGGCGGAGCCCATCCGCGTGACCCATCTGAGCCATGAGTACCGTGTCATCCCGAACCTGAGGCGACCGGCGGCGCACGAAATCTGGTCGGTCGACAGCGTGACGTCGACGGGCGCCGACGTCGAGACCGTACGGAAGTATCAGCCGTTCTTCGCATTCCGCCACGACGCGGAGCGTGCAGGACAACAAGCTCTCTGGCACGCGAGCCGGCGCCCGTCGGAGCGCAAGGACGACGAAGGGACCGAGGTTTTCCTCACGCTCGTCGACATGAATTTCGATCCGACGGTTCCCGACACCGACACCCTCTCCGTGCACGTGACGAGCTCGAACCGCGACCTTCCCGGCCGCCTCCCGTTCGGCAATCCCGAGGGAGACTTCCAGCTCGAGGGGCCCGGGGTCTTCACTTCGATCCGGAGCCTCGTGAAGCCGACCGCGAGCCTCCGGCCGCCGCTCCGGCGCGGGGCGCACTGGAGGCTGATCTCACACCTCGCCCTGAACGTCCTGTCGCTCGTCGAGCGCGAGGGGGAGAAGGGCCCGGAAGCGCTCAGGGAGATCCTGCGCCTCTATGACATCTCCGACTCGTCCGTCACGAGGCAGCAGATCGACGGGATCTCGAAGCTCTCCGCGCGCCGGGTCGTCCGTCCGCTCCGCGATACACACCCGGGGTTCGTGAGGGGACTCGAGGTTTCGATCGACTTCGACGAACAGAACTTCGTCGGCTCGGGCGTCTATCTCTTCGCGTCCGTGCTCGAGCGCTTTCTCTCGCTCTACGCCTCCGTGAACTCCTTCAGCCAGCTCGTGGCGTCGACGAAGCAGCGCGAGGGGGTCATGCGCCGCTGGCCGCCGCGCACCGGCGACCAGATCGTCCTTTGAGCGAGCGGCTGCGGACGCGCCCCGAGCACTTCGGGTTCTTTCAGGCTGTCCGGCTGCTGGCGCGGCTCTCGCCGTCACGCGTCCCGGTCGGCTACGACGGACCACCCGCGCGCGAGACCGCGCGCTTCAGGACCCGCGCCACCCTGGAGTTTCCGCCAAGCGAGATTTACGACCTCACCATCGATCCCGACGACCCGGATCGTCCCCCGAAGCTCACCGTCGCGATCGGCGGGACCACCGGACCGCTCGGCGTTCTCCCCATCCCGTACACGGAGCTCCTCATCGAGCGGATCCGCTACAAAGACTATGCCCTCTGGGAGTTCCTCGACCTCTTCAACCACCGCTTTCTTTCGCTCTTTCACCGCGCCTGGCAGAAGTACCGCTTTCCCGTGGTGTACGAGAGCGGCGGCGACGACCCCTTCACCGAAGGCCTTTTCGCGCTGATCGGCCTCGGCACGGGCGGCCTCCGCCAGCGGCAAGGCGTCTCCGACGACGCGCTCCTCCTCTACGCCGGGCTCGTCGCGCAGCGCCCGCACTCGGCGAGCGCGATCGAGGGAATCCTCCGCGATTACTTCGGGGTACCGGCCGCGACGCGGCAGTTCGTCGGGCAGTGGCTCGACCTCGAGCCGGAAGATCGGTCCCGTCTCGGGTCCCGCAACAGCCGCCTCGGCGTCGACCTCGTCTGCGGCGACCATGTCTGGAACAACCAGTCCCGCTTCCGGATCCGGCTCGGCCCGCTCGGGTTCACCTCCTTCCAGGTCTTTCTCCCTCGCGGGAGCGGCTGGAAGCCGCTGAACGATCTCGTCCGGTTTCTCGTCGGCGTCGAGTACGACTTCGACGTGCAGCCTGTCCTGAAAAAGGAGGAGATCCCCGAGTGCCACCTGGAGTCCGGCGCCGCCGTCCCGCCGATGCTCGGCTGGACGACGTGGCTCAAGAGCGCCCCCTCGCCCGACGATGCCTCGGACCTGATTCTCGAGTCCATGAACTAGGATAAGGGCCCGTCCAAAAGAGCGAGAAGAGGAAGGAAGCGTCCATGAGCGCGAATCTGAAATCCCTCATCGGTCGAATGAACGACACCTGCCGGAACGCCCTCGAGGGGGCCGCCGGGCTCTGCCTGTCGCGGACGAACTACGACGTCGACGTCGAGCACCTGCTGGTCAAGCTGGGTGAAACGCCGGATACGGACTTCCACCGGATCCTGCGCCGGTTCGAGATCGACGAGTCCCGGCTCGCGAAAGACCTCGTGCGATCGCTCGACCGGCTCAAGACCGGCAACAGCCGCACGCCGGCTCTCTCCCCCCGGCTCCCGAAGCTCGTCGAAGAAGCCTGGCTCCTCGGCTCGATCGACTTCGGCGCCTCCCGGGTCCGCTCCGCGCACATCCTTCTTGCTCTCCTCGAGAAGGAGGAATTCGCCCGCCTCGCGCGCGAGATCTCCAAGGAGTTCGCGGCGATCTCGGTCGAGACGCTCCGAAAAGACCTCGACAAGATCGTCTCGGGCTCCGTCGAAGACCACGACGCGGCTTCGCTCGGCGAAGGGCCGGTCGGCGACGCGGCGGGCGGCGCGACGGGCGTCCCCGGCCGGACGAAGGCGCTGGATCAGTACACCGTCGACCTGACGGCTCGCGCGAGGGGAGGCCATATCGACCCGATCCTCGGGCGGGACTTCGAGATTCGCCAGGTCATCGACATCCTCACGCGGCGACGCCAGAACAACCCCATTCTCACGGGCGAAGCCGGCGTCGGGAAGACGGCCGTCGTCGAGGGATTCGCGCTCCGCATCGCCCAGGGAGACGTCCCCGGCCCGCTGAAGAACGTCGCCGTGAGGACCCTCGACCTCGGGCTCCTTCAGGCCGGAGCCGGAATCAAGGGCGAGTTCGAGAACCGCCTGAAGACGGTCATCGAAGAGGTGAAGTCCTCGCCCCAGCCGATCATCGTCTTCATCGACGAGGCGCACACCATGATCGGCGCCGGCGGCCAGGCCGGGCAGAACGACGCCGCGAACCTCCTGAAGCCCGCCCTCGCGCGCGGCGAGCTGCGCACGATCGCCGCGACGACCTGGGCCGAGTACAAGAAGTATTTCGAGAAGGACGCCGCCCTGGCGCGGCGCTTCCAGGTCGTCAAGGTCGAGGAGCCGACCGAGGCGGTCGGCATCATCATGATGCGAGGTCTCACGGAGCCTCTCGAGAACCATCACAAGGTACGCATCCTCGACGAGGCCGTGGAGGACTCCGTCCGGCTCTCGCACCGCTACATCTCGGGTCGGCAGCTTCCGGACAAGTCCGTCTCCGTCCTCGACACGGCCTGCGCGCGCGTGGCGATCGGCCAGGCGGCGACGCCCCCCGCGGTCGAGGACGCGCAGCGGACGATCGACCACAGCGCCGCCGAGATCGAGGCCCTCGCGCGCGAGGAGGCGACCGGCGTCGACCACAAGGAGCGGCTCGGAGAGCTCGCTGCGAAGAAGACGGCCGCGGAGGAAAGCCTTGTCGTCCTGAAGGCGCAGTGGGACAAGGAGAAGGACCTGATCGGGAAGATCCGTGAGATTCGTTCGAAGCTGGAGGAGCTGGCGGTCCCGAAGAAGAAGGGAGCCGCCGCCAAACCCGCTGGTCCTGCGGCGAGCGCCGCGGCTCCTGCCGCAGCGGCTCCCAAGGAAACCGCGGTCCCCGCGGCCCCGCCGCAGGACCCCGCAGCGCTCCGGACCGAGCTCGACACGCTCAACAAGGAGCTCGCGACGGTGCAGGGGGAAACGCCCCTCATGCAGGCCTGCGTCAACTCGCAGACCATCGCCGAGGTCATCTCCGGGTGGACCGGGATCCCGGTCGGGAAGATGCTGACGGACGAGATCCACACGGTCCTCGCGCTCAAGGACCGGCTCGAGCAGCGTGTCATCGGCCAGTCTCACGGCCTCGAGGCGATCGCAAGCCGGATCCGGACCGCCCGCGCGAACCTGACGGATCCGCGCCGGCCGATCGGCGTCTTCCTCCTCGTCGGGCCGAGCGGCGTCGGCAAGACCGAGACCGCCCTGACGCTCGCGGAGGCGCTGTACGGCGGGGAGCACAACCTCATCACGATCAACATGAGCGAGTACCAGGAGGCGCACACCGTCTCGTCGCTGAAAGGCTCGCCTCCGGGTTACGTGGGATACGGCGAGGGCGGCGTCCTGACGGAGGCCGTGCGGCGCCGGCCCTACTCCGTCGTCCTCCTCGACGAGGTCGAGAAGGCGCACCCCGACGTCATGGAGCTCTTCTACCAGGTCTTCGACAAGGGGATTCTCGAGGACGGCGAAGGGCGCGAGATCGATTTCAAGAACACGGTCATTCTCCTGACGTCCAATGCCGCCACCGACACCATGATGAAGCTCTGCGCCGACCCCGAGACCGCACCCGAGCCCGAAAAGCTCGTGGAGGCGATCAAGCCCGAGCTGAACAAGATCTTCAAGCCGGCCCTCCTCGGGCGAATGGTCGTGGTCCCCTACTACCCGATCTCGGACAAGGTCATGCGGGAGATCATCAAGCTGCAGCTCGGCCGGATCGGCACCCGGCTGAAGGAGAATCATGCCGCCGCCTTCAGCTACGACGAGGCGGTCATCGCCGAGATCCTGGGGCGCTGCAAGGAAGTCGAAAGCGGCGCGCGCAACGTGGATCACATCCTGACGCGGACGGTCCTCCCGGAGATGTCCGGGGAGTTCCTCGCGCGGATGGCCGAAGGCCGGACGATGTCGCGCGTGCGCGTCACCGTCGGCGACGGAGGGAACTTCCGCTACGAGTTCGAGTGACGCGATGCTGGAGCCCGAGTCTCGGTCGCGACCCCGCTGGGGTATTCTCGGGCGCAGCCCGGAAGAGAACCGAAGAGAACCAGGTTCGTGACTCACGTTACAGCGCGCGGGGGCGCCGCTGACCTACCTTTGTGACGCAATCCGAGAGCAGAAGGAAACCGATGCACCAGGAGTTTCTGAGAATGGCCACCTCGACGATTCCGGCCCGGCCTCCGGGCGGGCACGCACAGGCCTCATGAAAATCGCCCGTCCTTCACCTTTCGGGAGGTGCTGAGTGGCCTATACGCAGACCGGCCGCCGGCTCAAGGTCAAGACGCCGCTGGGTGGGGACGTTCTCCTCCTCAACGGCTTCTCGGGGCAGGAAGCCATCTCCCGTCCCTTCTCGTTCCAGCTCCAGTGCATTGCCGAGAACGCGCAGAAAGTCCCGTTCGAGGCCCTTCTCGGACAGAAGATCACGGTCGAGATCGCGCTGCCCGGAGACTCCAAGCGCTTCATCAACGGCTGCTGCCTGAGGGTCGCGCAGGGAGGGCGGGACGCCATCTTCACGAGGTATCTCATGGACCTCGTGCCGGAGCCCTATCTCCTGTCCCGGAAGACGCAGAGCCGGATCTTCCAGCATGTCTCCGTTCCCGACATCCTGAAGGACGTCCTGAAGGATTACGACGTCGCCTACGATATCCAGGGGACGTTCCAGCCGCGCGACTACTGCGTGCAGTACCGCGAGTCCGATTTCGCGTTCGCGAGCCGGCTGATGGAGGAGGAAGGGTTCTACTACTTCTTCAAGCACAGCGAAGACGGTCATACGATGGTCGTCGCGAACTCGCCGTCGAGCCATCCGGCGCTTCCGGTCAAGAGCACCCTCATCTACGACGCCGTCGAGGGCGGGACCCGCGACGAGGACCGCGTCAAATCCTGGGAGAAGGCACAGGAGCTGCGTTCGGGCAAGGTGACGCTCTGGGATCACTGCTTCGAGCTGCCCCACAAGCACCTCGAAGCCGAGTACCCGATCGACGTCATGGTCGCCGCCGGAAAGTCGAGCCACAAGCTGAAGCTCAAGGCGAACGCCCCGCTCGAGCTCTACGATTACCCCGGCGCCTACGCGCAGCGTTTTGATGGAATCAACAAGGGAGGCGGCGAGCAACCGGCGGAGATCCCGAAGATCTTCCAGGACAACAGCCGAACCGCCGAGGTGAGGATGCAGTCGGAGGCGGCCGGCAGCATTCTCGTGCACGCCGCGAGCAACTGCCGCCAGGTCGTCTCGGGTCACAAGTTCACGCTCGAGCGTCATTTCGAGGGGGACGGCTCCTGGGTCGTTTACCAGGTCGAACACGTCGCGTCAGAGGCGGCAGACCTGCGCTCCGGCGGCGGCGACTTCAGCTACCAGAACCACTTCTCCTGTTTTCCCATCGCGCTGCCCTTCCGTCCGCCCCGTGTCACGCCGATCCCGGTCGTGAGGGGAACGCAGACCGCAGTCGTCGTCGGGCCTCCCGGCGAGGAAATTTTCACGGACAAGTACGGGCGCATCAAGGTCCAGTTTCATTGGGACCGGGAAGGCGAGTACAACTCCGACAGCTCGTGCTGGATCCGGGTCGCGACGCCGTGGGCCGGCCACCGCTGGGGCGCGATTCACATTCCCCGCATCGGCCAGGAGGTCGT